>JAFUSV010000036.1 GCA_017467565.1 Prevotella sp. | reverse complement strand
CAGGGCCGCGGCATCGGTAAGCTGCGCGATGCGGGCATCGACGTCACTGTCGGCGTGCTTGAGGCTGAATGCAGGGCACTGAACCGCCGCTTCTTCACGTTTCATCGGCTGCACCGGCCATATATTATTCTGAAGTGGGCGCAGACGGCCAACGGCTTCATCGACGACTGCGGCCGGGCGCTGCAGATTTCGACACCCTTCACGCAGATGCTCAGCCACAAGCTGCGCGCCGAGGAGGATGCCATTCTCGTGGGCCGAGTGACCGACGAGCGCGAGCATCCGCAGCTGTCAGTGCGCCACTGGGTAGGCCCCGACCCCAAGCGGCTGGTGGTCGACAGGGCTCATCCGCTGAACTTGGAGAGCCTCTGGCATCAGAACGTCCAGTCGCTCATTGTCGAAGGTGGGCGCCGGACGCTGGAGTCGTTTCTCGTGCAGGGACTGTGGGACGAGATTCGCGTGGAGACGAACACCGCGCTGTGTGCCAGTGGCGGCACGCGTGCGCCGCAGTTGCCGGCCAATGCGCGGGTCTGCTCCACCGCCCGCTATGGCGACAACGTCATTGGGCGTTATACGTCCGCCTGAGGTTTACGGGTAAGCTGCACGGACTGTGGCGGCGATGCCTCCCCCTCCGCCTCCTTTCCTGCCCGGACAACGGCCGGCGCAGGGGCTTCACTTGCGGCCAAAGTCGGCCGGCACCTCGCCCCACTTCTGCGTTTCCCACTTCACGATAGGGTTGCGATAGTCGTGGGTGCGAAGCCATAACTCCGCGCGTTCTATTATATTATATAGGGGCTCGGTCTGCGGCGTGCGCTCCAACTTCGTCTTGCACTGGCGCTTCTTCACCCACAGTATGGCGTTGTAAGAGTCGCTGTAGATGGTCTTCGACTGTAGTCCGCGCTGCCAGCAGAGGGCCAGTGCATGGACGATGGCCAGAAACTCGCCGATGTTGTTCGTGCCGCGCATCGGTCCGAAGTGGAAGACGCGCTGCCCCGTCTGCAGGTCGATTCCCTGATACTCCATCGGCCCCGGATTGCCGCTGCACGCCGCGTCTACGGCCCAGGCGTCGCTAATAGCCTCCCCCAACCCCCTCCAAAGGGAGGGGGCGTTTTTATTTTCTTCCTTTGAGGAGGTGACTTTTTTATTGAGGGATTGTGTTTGGGGCGTTATGATTTCCATGAGCGCTTTTTTGATATTGTTGACGACCTTTCCTGTGTTGTTGATGACTTCCTCGTTAGTGAAGCGGATGACGGTGAATCCTTCTTGGCGCAGATTGTCTGTCCTGCTTTGGTCTTTGACAATCTGTTTTTCTTCCAGATGGTACTGACCATCAATCTCGATGACTAATTTCTTTTTGAGACAGACAAAGTCTACGATGTAGTCGTGAATGATATGCTGGCGCCTGAACTTATGCCCGTCGATGCTTTTCTTCTTAAGAATGTCCCACATGATTGTTTCCGCCTCAGTGGGGTGACTCATGTTATAGTCAGCATAAGCTCTCAGCAAATCATAGTTGGCACAATTTGCCGTCTCATAAATATACTTCATCTAAATTTGATTTTTAAAAACCCCCTCCCTTTGGAGGGGGTAGGGGGAGGCTCCTACATCCTCTCCGGCACCTCGATGCCGAGCAGTCCCATGGCGCTCTTGATGATCTTTGCCACGTTGCGGGCCAGGACAAGGCGCATCTGGCGCTTGGCGGCGTCGGGCTCGTTGAGGATTGAGTAGTCGTGATAGAACTGGTTGAAAATCTTCGTCAGCTCATAGCAGTAGTTGGCAATGCCCGAGGGGCTGTAGTCCTTGCCGGCCTGCTCCACTGCGGCGGGGTATTCGTTCATCTTCTGGATGAGCTCGATCTCCTTCAGGGAGAGCCCCACCCCCGTCCCCTCCCCTTGGGGGAGGGGAGTGGTCAGACCTTCCGCTGCTTCTCCGCCCTGAGAGTAACTACTCCCCTCCCCCAGGGGGAGGGGCTGGGGGGTGGGGCTACTCTTGCGCAGAATACTGCGGATGCGGGCATACGTATACTGTATGAAGGGCCCCGTATTGCCGTTGAAGTCGATCGACTCCTCGGGGTTGAACAGCATGTTCTTGCGCGCGTCCACTTTTAATATAAAGTATTTCAGGGCGCCCAAGCCCACGATGCGGGCAATCTCGCGGCGCTCCTCTTCGGTGATGTCGTTGAACTTGCCCAGCTCCATGCTGGTGCGATAGGCATCGTCAATCATCAGCTGCATCAGGTCGTCGGCATCCACGACGGTGCCCTCGCGGCTCTTCATCTTGCCGTTGGGCAGCTCCACCATGCCGTAGGAGAAGTGCACCAGGTCCTTGCCCCACTTGAAGCCGAGGCGGTCGAGCAGGATGGAGAGCACCTGGAAGTGGTAGTTCTGCTCGTTGCCCACGACATAGATCATCTTGTCTATGGGGTAGTCCTCGAAGCGCATCTCGGCGGTGCCGATGTCCTGCGTCATGTAGACGCTGGTGCCGTCGGAGCGCAGCAGCAGCTTCTGGTCGAGGCCCTCGCCGGTGAGGTCGGCCCACACGCTGCCGTCGTCCTTGCGGAAGAAGAGGCCCTTCTGCAGTCCCTCCTCCACCTTTGCCTTGCCGCGCAGGTAGGTCTGCGACTCATAGTATATCTTGTCGAAGGCTACGCCCATCATGCGGTAGGTCTCGTCGAAGCCCGCGTACACCCACGCGTTCATCTTTTCCCATAGCGCGCGCACTTCAGGATCGCCCTGCTCCCAGCGCACCAGCATCTCGTGGGCCTCCTTGATGAGGGGGGACTCCTGCTTGGCTTTCTCCTCGGCTTTCTCGACGGGTAAACCGTCGAGCACGTACTGGGCGGCGAGCTGCTTCACCTCCTCGCGGTAGTGTTTGTCGAAGGCTACGTAGTAGTCGCCGATGAGGTGGTCGCCCTTCTTGCCCGACGACTCGGGCGTCTCGCCGTTGCCCCACTTCTGCCAGGCGAGCATCGATTTGCAGATGTGGATGCCGCGGTCGTTGACGATGTTGGTCTTCACCACGCGGTTGCCGTTGGCCTGCATGATCTGAGCCAGCGACCATCCCAGCAGGTTGTTGCGCACGTGGCCCAGGTGGAGCGGCTTGTTGGTGTTGGGCGATGAGTATTCTATCATCACGAGGGGTGAACCCTCGTGCACGGTCTTGGTGCCGAAGTGGTCGTCCTGGTCGATGGCCTGCAGCAGCTGGAGCCAGGCGTTGCCGGCGATGCTGAGGTTGAGGAAGCCCTTCACCACATTATACTTGCTGACAGCCTCGCAGTGCTCCACGATGTAGTCGCCTATCTCCTGAGCCGTCTGCTCAGGGCTCTTGCGGGCAGCCTTGACAAAGGGGAAGACCACGAGGGTCAGGTTGCCTTCAAACTCGCTGCGTGTCTTCTGCAGCTGTGTCATTTTCTCGGTTGCGTCCATGTCGTAGAGTGCCTTGACGGCCTCTTGCGCAGCCTTGCTGATCAATGTCTCGATGTGCATGACTATTATAGATAACTTACTGATTTTGGGTGCAAAGTTACAACATTTTTCTCAGAATGGGCACACTGGAGAGGAAAAAGTTGCGATGAGGACATAGATAAGCATAACAAAAAGAAGCAAAAAAGGCGTAATATGTAACGATTTTATGCAAATTGCATGCAAAAACAATGCAAATACAAAAAATAATAGGGCAATTATTTCTATATTAGAACTTTTTTACCTAATTTTGCACCATTAAACCAAACACAACCGATTTTTATTATTATCAACTAAATTACAAACATGAAGCGTATGAAGAAGTTTACTCTCTTTGCTATTGCTGTCCTATTCTCAGTAGTAGCGTTCGCGCAGAAACAAAAGCCTGTCCTAAAGGTTTTTGACCGCATGGAGCTTCAAGTGCAGCCTAAGGTGCAGGTGCAGGGCGTTGCCCTACCCCTGACTACCACCGCGGCACGCAAGGCCCCAAGACGCGCTTTAGTGACGCCGCCCGAAGGAGCGACGCCAGTGACTTACTACACCGCAGGTGGTCAGTTCATGTACTACGACGGAAGTAGCTTTGTGGACTACACCAATCTGGTGCCTTCCATTCAAATCGCCGTGGATGGTACTGACATCTACCTTGGCGGCCTGTCTCCCTTTGCCACCGACGGATGGATCAAAGGCACCATCGATGGTACGACGGCTACATTTGCCGGAGGACAGGCAGTGGACGAAACCGTCGATGCCTCACAGTACATAGTGGGATCAGACGATTTCTCTACTCTCTCTGAGAACATCGTCTTCACCATCGACGAGGCTGCCGGCACACTGACTGCCAGCACTCCGCTGATTGGTATTGCCGAATCTGCCACATCATTATCGTTATATGCCTACTGGATGCAGCCAGTCTTCTCACTGACGGAGCCTGCAGCCCCCGAGGTGGTGACGCTGCCTGATGGTGCCGTGCTCGAGGAGTTCTCCATCAGCTATACTGATCTCGAAGAGAAAGCAGCCACAGGCTCGGTGAAAATCGCCTTTGTAGGCAACGACGTCTACATGAGCGGCATCTCCAGCTATCTGCCCGATGCCTTGGTCAAGGGCACCCTGGATGGTACTACCGTAACCTTCCCTGCCGACCAGTATATGGGTAATTACGGGGGGCTGGTAGATATCAACTTCTGTCCCACTGAGTTTTATGGTGCCGACGTAGTGTTCAGCTATGACGCTGCCACAGAGACACTGACCAGCGAGGGTACGATGTTCAGTTTCTATGCATACTCTGGTTCCTACTACTATGACGGCTACTTTGCAAGCCCCGTCATCAAGAAGGTGGTTGAGGTGGCTGCCACTCCGGCCAACCCTGAGATCACAGAGCTAAAATATAGCAGCAGCTATGGCTACTACATCTACTTCAACGTTCCCGCAGTAGACACCGAGGGTAACGGACTGCTCACTTCCAAACTGTCCTATCAGCTCTTCGCTGACGTAGAGAAAGAAGTATCGCCACTGACCTTCACACCGGCCACACACAGCAAGCTGACCGAGGAGATGAGCATCTTCCCCTACGGATTCACAGAAGAATATGACATCTATGCAGGCCAATTCTACCTCAACGACGTCTATTCCGACACCTGGAACAAGATAGGTATCAAGTCTATCTATACTGGTGGCGGCGAGACCCACGAGACTGAGATACAGTGGTACACTATCAAGAACTACGCCATAGATGACCTGACAGCCGAGATTACAGCTGCCGAGGCACTGGTGGCCGACGAGACCTACAAGACCGGTCAGACAGCCCTGCAGGTCGCCATCGATGCCGCCAAGGCTACGGCCGGGAGTGCTGATGTCACCACGGAGAACGTGCAGAACGCACTGAACACCCTGAAGGAGGCCGAGGCCAGCTTCAAGGCTCTGAACGCAGCCTACAACAAGCTGGCTGCCGAGATAGAGACCGCCACCGCCCTGAAGGACAGCGAAGGCATGGTCTACGGCAAGGATGGCCTCAACCAGGCTATCAACAAGGCCAACCGCGCCCTCAGCAGCGCCGATGTCTCTGAAGACAGCTTCAGTGCTGCCCTGGCAGAGCTGCAGCAGGCCGAGCAGGAGTTCCGCGACCTCAACGGTGCAGCCTCCGTCACATGGGATGCCCGTCAGCAGGGCTACAGTGCTACTCAGGTCATCGAGAGTGCACAGCTCAGCCCCGACTTCACCATGACGATGTCTCAGGGCGAAGCTACTAATGCTCCTACCTACTATAGCAACGGCACGGCCCTGCGCGTCTACTACAAGAACTCGTTCACCATCACCGCCAGCGACAACGTGAAGACGATGACCAAGATTGTCATCACGCAGTCGGGTTCAAGCTACGGCACACTGCTCCACGCCAACGTGGGCGAGCTGACAAAGAGCGGCTCTACGCTGACATGGGTGGGCAACGCCAAGGAAGTGGTGTTCACCAACTTCGAGGAAGGTGCCACCTCATCACCCCAGACACGCATCCGCACCATCACCATCAGCTATATGGGACAGCCCGACCAACTGGTAGCTCTGCCCGAGACGGCCGAGGTACAGGCATGGACGCTGACAGGTCAGACCGTGGGTTCGAGCTCATCTAACTACGACTTCCCGACGGAAGTGGCCTTCGACGGTGAGAGCGACATCTACGTCAAGGGTCTGTTCCCCTACACCAAGGACACGTGGGCAAAGGGTACCATCGCTGATGGTAAGGCTACATTCCCTGCACAGCTCATTGCCGACAGTCCCGACTATGGTGAGAAGTACTACATCTTCGGTTCTGCCGACGGCGAGACCATCAGCGACTTCGTGCTTGCCTACGACGCTGAGGCCAAGACGCTGACGCAGGAGACGCAGTACATCTACCTGAACTACATGAAGAAGAATGCCATCAACCCCGATTATCTGGAGTCATGGCAGAACCTGAAGCTCAACTTCGGCATTGAGGAGCCTGTGGCTGCTCCCGAGGATCTGGTGACCGAGGAGTGGAATCTGTCTACCACCCTCTACTACTCTGACGAGGAGATGGAGCCCTATACAGCTAAGGTACAGGTTGGCTTCACTGGCGACGACCTCTACATACAAGGTCTCAACAACAACGCCGACCAACTGTGGGTCAAGGCTACGAAGAATGCCGAAGGCCAGTATGTAGTGCCCGCACTGCAGTACATGGGCGAGGTTGGGTCCTGGGCCAAGACGAAGTACTACTTCTCGGCTGTCGATGCTGAGGGTAACTTCACTGACGCCGTGTTCCACTACGATGCTGAGGCTCAGATGCTGAGCACCACACAGTCACTGGTATTCAACCGTGGCAAGCAGGCTATGAATCCTGGCAGCAGCTACGTTAATGTCACCACCATCTTCGTACCGCAGCCCGTCATCGTGGATGCACTGCCCTACAGCAACACCCTGAGCGCAACTGAGGCTACGGATGTGTTCACCATCATCGATGCCAACGAAGACAACTCGACATGGCGCTTCGAGGCTGAGCGCGCCAGCATCGGCTACACCAACTCTGCCGACGTGCCTCACGACGACTGGCTGGTCAGCCCCGCCATCAAGCTGGAGGCTGGCAAGAACTACAAGTTCGCTGTCGACGTATGGCGCACCAGTACGAGCGGCACCGAAGCCTTCGAGGTGAAGGTAGCCAACGCTAACACCGCCGAGGCTCTGGCCGCCGGTGCACAGGTCATCGAGAACCAGAACATTGAGCCCACCGAGGCTACCACCTACAGCAACGACGCCGTGACCGTCACCGAGACCGGCTACTACTTCTTCGGCATCCACGCTACGTCGCCCGGCGACCAGTATGGACTCTCGGCCAACAACTTCAAGGTGGAAGAGGCCGAAGCCGTTCAGCCCGAGGAATACTACTACAAGAAGGTGATGGCTGCCGACGAACTGACCGACGGCGAGTACCTCATCGTCTACGAGGGTGAGGCTCCCCTGGCCTTCAACGGCGCACTGGAGACACTCGACGCTGTGAACAACGGCATTGACGTGACCATCGTGAAGGATGCCATCGAGGCTACCGACGTCATCGACGGTGCTACATTCACCATCAGCATGACCGACGGAACCATCAAGAGCGCTTCGGGGTTGTTCATCGGTAACATCTCGGATACCAACGCACTGAAGTCGTCGGCCGACGAGCCTTACGCCAACACCATCACCGTGACCGACGGCGAGGCTGACATCGTCAGCGCCGAGACACACCTGCGCTACAACGCTGCCAGCAACCAGCTGCGCTTCCGCTACTACAAGTCAGCAACCTACACCAACCAGCAGCCCATAGCCCTCTATAAGAAGGTGGCCGGCACATTCGATCCGGGCGTGGAGCCTCAGCCGGGCGAACTGGCTACGGGTACCTACTACACCGTGGGCGGTAAGTTCATGATCAATACTGAAAGCGGATTCCAGGACATCACGTCAAAAATGGAGTCGGTAGAGGTGACTGTCGAAGGCAGCACCGTGAAGATGGCCGGACTGGCCTACTGGTTCAAGGACGGTGCCATCGAGGGTACCATGGACGGTAACACCATCACCTTCGCCAGCGGACAGCTGGTAGGCACCGACGAGTATGGCAATGAGTACCTCGTAGGTAGCGACGACGGCCAGACCGTCACAGACATTGTATTTGAATACAATCCTGAGACTCAGACGCTGACGTCAACCACCGCTCTCATCGTAGAGAGTGGCGAGGCCGACGCAGTGGCAGCCTACTGCTACTGGGAGAACGCTGCATTCAGCGCCATTGCTCCTGAGAAGCCCGAGGTGGTCGTACTGCCCGAGGACGCCGAGGTCGTGGCAT
The DNA here is from genome assembly GCA_017467565.1 of Prevotella sp. GTDB lineage: Bacteria > Bacteroidota > Bacteroidia > Bacteroidales > Bacteroidaceae > Prevotella. The sequence goes on along the minus strand of JAFUSV010000036.1, from coordinate 7,688 downwards.
ACAACATGGCCTATAAGGATAAGGACAATGCAGAGAAGTCTAAGCCCGTCAACGTGGCCGTCGTCGGTAACGAGGTCTACTTCCAGGGCATGAGCCAGTACATCCCCGAGGCTTGGGTCAAGGGTACGCTCGACGGCAACACCGTCACCTTCCCTGCCATGCAGTACATGGGTGACTACGGCAACTATGGCGCCTCGTACTTCTTCTATGGTGCTGCCCCCGTTGTCTTCACCTACGATGCCGAAGCTGAAACCTACACCGCTACAGGTGAAGTCAGTGGCGTACTGGGCGACCAGTACTATGACGGCCGCTACTTCGATCCCGTACTGAGCAAGGTGATAGAGATGGCTGGTACGCCTGCCACACCTTCTATTGACGGCATTGAGGATTCACAATTTGGTGACATCGTTGACTTCACCATCCCGACTGTCGATACCGATGGTAACCCGATGGTTGCAAGCAAGCTGTCATACCAGTTCTTCGTCGACGACGAGAATACACCGCTGACATTCACGCCGGAGTACTTCTCGAAGTTGACCGAAGAGATGACCGTCATTCCTTACGGATTCACGGAGGGCTACGACATCTATGAAGACTACATCTACCTCAACATGCCTCACGACACGTGGACACGCCTGGGCATCCAGACCATCTACACTGGCGGTGGCGAAGAGAACAAGTCGGAAATCTTCTGGTTCGACATGCCTGTGAAGGAAGAGCCTGTCGTGGCTCCCGAGGGTCTGGTCACCGAGGCTTACAGCTTCAATGCTACAGCTCTGGAGTACGACTCTGAGGGCGCCAACGAGCCCGAGGCTTACAGCATCATGATTCAGGTAGGATTCGATGGTGACGATGTCTACTTCAAGGGGCTGGCACAGGATATGCCGGAACTGTGGGTGAAGGCCACCAAGAATGCCGAGGGTAAGTATGTCATACCCGCCAGCCAGTACATGGGCGAACTCGAGTTCTACGGCTACACCTTCCCGTACTACTGGACAGCTACCGATGCTGAGGGCAACTTAGTGGATGCCGTGCTCGACTTCAACGCCGAGACCAGCACCTTCACTACCAGCCAGACGCTGGCCCTGAATGCTGTCAAGGATGAACTGGACTACTACATGCTGTACAACGACGTGGTCATCACGAAGTTCAACGAGGTAGCTGCCACACCGGCTACGCCGACATTCGACAAGTTCGAAATCGCTGAGGAGGTTGGCTACAGCACCGTTTACTTCGATGCTCCCGCTACCGATGTGGACGGCAACTTCCTGAATCCCGAGAAGCTCTTCTACACCCTGTGGATTGAGAAGGACGGCGAGCAGAAGCCATACGTCTTCACCGCCGCTCTCTACCCCAAGGATTTCGAAGAGGATGTGACCGAGGTGCCCTACAACCACAATGGCTATGACATCATGAGTGGTGGCATCGTCTACCTCGAGGATGAGATTGCTGAGCTGCAGAGCTGGACAAAGGTAGGTGTACAGAGCATCTACTACGGTGCCGGCGAGCGCAGGACTTCGGGCATCGCATGGAGCGACGGCTCTATCGAGACCGGCATCTTCGACATCAACACTGCCGACGGCAACGTACGCTTCTACGACATGCAGGGCCGCAACGTGGAGAAGAGCCACAAGGGCCTGACCATCGTCCAGAAGCGCGACGACAAGGGTAACGTGAAGACGATGAAGATAGTGCGTTAAGCCTGACTGACACCTCTATATTATAAATAAGGTGGAGGCACTCCGCGAATGGGTGCCTCCACCTTATTTTATTTTTTTAACTAACTCGGCGTGCCGTAATTCATATAAATTGTATATTTTTGCCCTCCGTAACCAACAATATGCACAAATGAAGAGATTATTCTACTTGTTGACCCTTTCACTTATGATGGCCGTCACTACCGCGGCCAAAGACCAGGTGGTGACCCTGCCAAGGGGCGCCAAACCACAGGTGTACACACTCGACGGCAGAGGTTATGAACCCACCGGCAACGGCTACGAGCTGCAGGACTACATCGTGTACAAGCAGATACAGGTTGCCTTCTACGAGGACAAAGTCTACGTACAGGGACTGTCGTACTTCTTCCCCGAGGCATGGGTTGTCGGTACGCTCTATGAAGACAAGGCTGTCTTCAAGTCGGGACAGCTCTACGGCACCGACGAGGAAGGGTCGGTCTACTTCGTAGGACTGACACCCGACGAGGTCATCACGGACGTCACCTTCATGTACCACCCACAGATGGGCATCCTGGAGGCAGAGCAGTTTATCTGCGAGAACAGTAAAAAGGACAAGATAGGCGCATTCGACTACTTCGAGCGGACCGTATTGGTGCCCGGCGCGCCACGTACCAGGACACTCGTGACGCTGCCCGAAGGTCTGCAGGCAGAGGAATATCATGCTGCAGCTAACGACATAATGCACGGCAAGGCCAATGCCGAGTTCGGCGTCAAGATAGCCATGGACGGCAACGACGTGTACATGCAGCGCACCAGCACCTACGTGCCCGACGGCTGGGTCAAGGGTACGATGGCAGACGGCAAGGTCACCTTCCCGCAAGGGCAGTACCTGGGCAAGTTCGACACCCACCTGTATTCCGCCTGGGATGTGTACTTCGAGGGCGCCGTCTTCAACTATGACGCCGCCACAGGCACGCTGACCTCCGACGAGGGATTCATCACGACGGTGAGCTACCGGCAGTGGTCGTACGTCAACCACGTCACCATGACCAAGGTAGAGGAGAAAGCGGGCACGCCCGTGAAGCCGTCGATTGACAACTTCCTCTATAACGAAGAAAGCGATGCCTACAGGGTCTACCTCGACATACTGCTGCACACCACCGACGGCCAGTTCATGAACTCCGACAAAGTAGGTTACCGCGTGGTGTACGAGCAAGACGGCGAAGTGCACGACTACCAGTTCACACCCGGCAAGTACCACCACCTGACAGAGGCGATGGACATCATACCCTACTGGTTCAACGACGGTGACTGGCAGATATTCAACCGCGGCTCTTACTTCCTGCTGTTCCCCGACGACGTGGACTCCTGGTCGCGTTTCGGCATCAAGACCGTCTACACCGGCGGCGGCGAGACACATGAGAGCGAGATATTCTGGAAGGACATCAACTGGGAAGGTCAAGGCATCAGGCAGCCTGCTGCCGAGGTGTCAACCGAATGCTTCGACCTGACAGGACGGCATGCCGGTCAAGGCCGCCACGGACTGCTCATCCAAAAGACACAACGGGTCGACGGCACCGTCGTGACGAGGAAGGTCGTGAAGAAATAACTAAAACTAAAAATACAAAACGACTATGAGAAAAAGAATGACGATGATTCTGGCAGCCATACTGACAACATGTATGGCCTTCGCACAGAACGAGCTGGTGACACCACCCGACGATGCCAACATCGAACAGTGGGCACTCACCTACGATGAGTACGACGAAAACAACAAGACGACGCACATGACCGAAACGGCCCAGATAGCGTTTGTCGACAATGACATGTACATATCGGGTATCGCCATCAACGGTGCCTGGGTCAAGGGTACCGTCAACGGCAGCCAGGTCGTTATACCGCAGGGACAGTACGTAGGCAGCATGTACAACTATCAGTTCTTCCTGAAAGGATATGCTGGAGGTGAAGGCGGCGTGGACATCACCTTCGACTACGACCAGGAGAAGGGCACCCTCACGTCTACCACCGACATCGTGCTGGCCACGGCCAGCGATGACATCATGGGCCATATCACCAACGTCGTCATCTCGAAGAACGGCGGACAGGCCACTGACATCACCGGACTGAACGCTCCGCCCGAAGGCACGCCCACCGAAGCATGGACCATGACGGCCACCGAACCTGATGTGCAGGGCAACAAGCAGCAGTACACCTACTCGGCCAACGTGGCTATCGTAGGCTCTGACATGTACATCCAGAACATTGCCTACGAGGATGCCTGGGTCAAGGGTACCATCAGCGGCAACAAGGTGACCTTCCCCGCCAAACAGTATGTAGGCGACTACCAGAGCATCAAGCTCTACTTCGCCGGCTATCAGGGTGGCGAGTCGCTCGTGGATGTCGTCTTCAGCTATGATGCCGCTGCCGGACGCATGGCTACCGACCAATTCATCCTGCTCGTCGACGATGAAGGCACATACTACGGCATGATGGAGAACGTCGTACTGACCAAGGGCACCAGCGCTCCCGAAGAGGAAGACCAGGTCGTCGAGGTGCCCAACGGACTGCAGACGTCCGACTACCTGTTCAAGGCTTCGAGCATCATCTACGACAACGAAGGCAACCTGAGCGGCATGGAGCAGGTGGAATACAACGTCCGCGTCGGCTTCCAAGGAAACGGCGTCTACATCCAGGGACTCTTCCAGGGCATGCCACTTGCCTGGGTAAAAGGTACCAAGAACGCCGATGGCGACTATGTCTTCGAGGCAGGACAGTACCTTGGCGCCCATCCAGTGATAACCAGCTCGAAGTTCTACTTGGCCGGACAGATATTCGGCGAGATGAGCAACATAGAGATGGAGTACGACAGCTCTACCCGCACCCTCAAGGGCGGCAGCTACTACCTGCTCATCAACAGCGACAAGAAAGTCATGGCACCCTACTATGTCTTTGCCGGTGTCACCATTACGAAGATTGCCGAGAAGGCTGCCGTGCCTGCCGACCCGACGGTGACGGAGTATGCCGCCTATAACAGCCAGTACGGCTATGGCTACGTCTGCTTCGACATCCCCGTGAAGGACAAGGACGGCAATGCCATCGTGCGCGACAAGCTCTATTATAAGATGTACGTGAAGAAGGGCGGCCAGGAGGAGGCTTACGTCTTCCAGCCCAGCCTGTACAAGAACCTGACGAGCGACATGTCGCTCGTGCCCTATCTCTACAGCGACGGCTACGACTTCATGTACGGCGGCACGCAGGTGTGCTTCTACCAGGAGTCGGATGAATGGGAGCAGATAGGTGTGCAGAGCGTCTACTCCGGCGGATACGTCAACAACTCGTCGGCCATCTACTGGTATGACATCAAGAGCGGTCAGCAGGCTGGCATCAACGATGTAGAGCAGGATGCTGTCAGCACTACATATACCGACCTGCAGGGTCGCAAGGCCACCTCGTCGGCACGCGGCCTGGTCATCAAGACCGAGCGCATGGCTGACGGCACACTCCGTTCAGTAAAAGTCCTCAGATAAGACTCATTAGGCCCATTAGCCCCATTGCCCCTCTCACCAAGGCAAGAACTCCAATTCCAGCTCCCTCCACTCCGGACGGGGCTGGATTTTCTTTGCATCCTCATCAGCATGCCCCGATATACCTAGGCCCAACAGCCTGATAGGATGTGCGGCGGAATACTCCACCTGTCCCATCAACTGCTTGGCTAAAGGCAGAATATCGTCCTTCTTCGTCAGGATATGCTCCTGAGTCATACTTCGTGTAATCTGACGGAAGTCGCTGTACTTCACTTTCAGCGTCAGTGTGCGCCCCTGAAACCCGCTCTTCTCGATGCGCCGTTCCAGCTCGAGCACCGTGTTATACAGTTCTACCGTCACCTGCACCTTCGTGCTGATGTCCTCGGAAAAGGTTTGTTCACAACTGACTGATTTACGTTCCCACTCCGATATGACAGGGCGGTCGTCTATGCCACGCGCAAAGTCATAGAACACCTGTCCCATCTTGCCGAACTCCCGCTGTAAGTGCGTCAGAGAGGCACGGCGCAGGTCGGCACCCACGAAGATGCCCATGCGGTGCATGTGTTCCGCCGTCTTCTGTCCCACACCCCATATCCGCTCTACACGCAACTGGTCGATAAAGTCCTGGGCACGGTCGGGATGGATGACACACAACCCGTCGGGCTTGCGATAGTCACTGGCTATCTTTGCCAGGAACTTGCAGTAGCTGACACCGGCCGAGGCCGTCAGACCCGTCACTGCCTTGATCCGATGTTTGATTTCCTTCGCGCAGTCCACAGCCAGTGCTATGCCCCGCTTGTTTTCTGTCACGTCGAGGAAAGCCTCGTCAAGCGACAGCGGCTCTATCATGTCGGTATAGTCACTGAAAATCTCACGTATCTGCATCGACACCTCTTTATATGCATGAAACCGCGGCTCAACGATGATCAGTTGTGGGCACAGCCGCTTCGCCGTCTGTATAGCCTGAGCCGAGTGAACGCCATACTTGCGCGCCTCGTAACTGGCCGTCGACACCACGCCACGCATGGCATCATGCCCCACTGCCACAGGTTTCCCCCGCAGTTCCGGCCTGTCCCGCTGCTCCACCGCCGCAAAGAACTGGTCCATATCCACATGTATGATGCGTCGAAGCTGTTGCATTTCCATTTACAATCTGACCGCAAAGGTACACCGATTTTAGTAATTATACAAGCCGACAGGGCAAACTAAAGAGTTAAAAAAACGTAAATGTTGTGGTAGTGAGAGATTGCATCGCGCGATATATGACGAAAAAGCAGTACCTTTGCAGTCCGATTATCGGGGAGAGTCTTAGAATCCCCACGGGACGTCGTGTAAATAGTGACTGCCTTTGGCCAGACAGCACGGTTTGTGAATCGGCGCTCAACAACAAAACTTTATAAAGTAAACAAACTGTTTTTTAGTAAATTTAAACGAAGAATGAACACTTTAAGTTACAAGACCGTCTCTATTAACAAAGAGACTGCCAAAAAGGAGTGGGTCGTTATCGATGCTACCGATCAGGTAGTGGGTCGCCTCGCTTCTAAGGTCGCAAAGCTGATTCGTGGCAAGTACAAGCCCAGCTTTACCCCGCACGTAGATTGCGGTGACAACGTGATTATCATCAATGCCGACAAGGTGAAGTTCACTGGCAAGAAGGAGACCGACAAGGTCTACACACGCTACACGGGCTATCCCGGTGGCCAGCGCTTCAACACCCCCGCCGAGCTGCGCAAGAAGCCCTTCGGCGTAGAGCGCATCCTGAAGCATGCCGTCAAGGGAATGCTGCCCAAAGGCCCCCTCGGACGTCATCTGCTGAACAACCTCTACATTTACAACGGCACCGAGCACAAGCATGAAGCTCAGCAGCCCAAGGCAATTGATATTAACCTGTATAAATAATAATAAGGTAAAATGGAAGTAATCAACGCAATAGGTCGCCGCAAGAGCTCAGTAGCTCGCGTATATCTGTCGGAAGGTACCGGCAAGATCACGATCAACAAGAAAGACATTACTGAATATTTCCCCTCAGCTATCCTGCAGTATGTGGTGAAGCAGCCCCTGAACCTGCTCGAGGTAGCCGAGAAGTACGACATCAAGGCCAACCTTGACGGTGGTGGTTTCACCGGTCAGAGCCAGGCTCTGCGCATGGCTATCTCACGTGCACTGGTGAAGGTCAATGCCGAGGACAAGAAGGCGCTGAAGACTCAGGGATTCCTGACACGCGACAGCCGTGAGGTTGAGCGTAAGAAGCCCGGTCAGCCAAAGGCACGTCGTCGCTTCCAGTTCAGTAAGCGTTAATCCGACTGAACGCAGTTTAGCATCTAAACCAGTAGGACTCTGGGCCATCCAGATTACCCACTGGCTGATTCTAACAACAGAATTAAAAAGAACGTAAACAACAAAAAAAAGCATTTAAGCAAAATGGCAAGAACAAATTTTGACATGCTGCTGCAGGCTGGCTGCCACTTCGGCCACCTGAAGCGTAAGT
>JAFUSV010000035.1 GCA_017467565.1 Prevotella sp. | reverse complement strand
GCCGCCCACGGGGTACTTCTCGTTGACGCCCCGCATCGTGGCGTTCACGGCCTGCAGTTTGATTTCCCGGATGTCGTCCGAACTGACGTCAACGCTGCTGGGCAGATTGAAGTGGATGGTGGTGTCGAGGCACTCGGGCCGCACGTAGAACAACTGCCCCACCTTTTCGCGCAGCGTCATTTGCTGCAACTGCGCCTCCACCTCGTCGGTCGGCACGACGGGATTGTCGTCCTCGTCCGACGAACATGCCGTGAATATGCTTGCGCCGCAAACGAGGGTGGCGGCGAGCACCCATTGTATTAACTTTTTCATTTTGCTTGTTTATTATAATAGTTCAATCTTCTTCTATTTAATCACGACCTTCTTTCCACCGTGGATATAGATACCTTTGGCAGTGGGTCGATGATTGAACTTCTGTCCGCTGGTGGTATAATAACAGTTGTCAAGGTCACGTCTTGCGGCTAGGCTGTCAATGCTGGTAACGACCTTGCTAGCATGCTGATTGTTGGTGAGAAGGTAGAGTTGTGCTCCGTAGAACGGATTGCAAGTGCCGAAATAGAGACCCTCGTCAGTGGCGAGAAACGAAGGACAGCCGTAGTTGTACTTGTCGCCCATGCCGCTGGTGGTGATGGTCTCGAAGGTTTCCCCGTCAGTGGTGCGGTAGAGGTCGAAGCCCCATTCGCTGTTTTTCACGATGTTGTTGATGTAGAGGTATTTCTTGACCCCCTCCACGTCAATTCTGTCGGCAAGGTCCTCGATGTGCTCCTTCGCTTTCGTCAGTGCCTCTATGAGCAGTTTGTCAAGCAGCGTTTCGCCGTCCATGGCATCAAGTTTGGCCTGAATGAGTAATTTCGCGGTTTCCACGAGCGTGCCAATCTTCTCTGCAAGTTCTGCCTCGGATTCCCCGTCTCCTGGTTGTAGGATGGCGAGCAGACCTTTCAGCGTCTCTAATTTCGTTTGCAGTTCATCCTTGGTGTTGTTTGCCTTCACCCTTGCAAGGATGCTGATGGCGTTGGCAATATACTGCACCTTCGTCTGCAGTTCTTCGGCACTCATGTTGATGAGGCTGCCGTTGGTGAGTTGCGTCAGGTAACCATAGAAGATGCCTGCATCCATGGTGGCGATGTACAGTTGTCCGTCGTATTCGCCCATGCGCCAGACGTACTCATTGGTGGTGCCCTCCATGAGCCGTGTGAACTCCGTGCACTCCTCAAAGCGTCCGGTCTCGTCGTCCAGCCTCCATATCTTCTGCGGGTTGTGCAGCGTGTTGTAGATGTATTCCAGATAGTCGTTTGCCTTCACGTTCTGCCCGCCAAGTTTCTGCATGATGCCGGCGAAAGCCGCTGCCTCGCCACCGAAGGAATGGTCGAAATTGTAGGCATAGAGCCTGCCCTGGTATTCAAATACGGAGCCTATCAGCGAGCGCATGGTGCTGGGTTCGCCACCCGCGACGCTGCTCAGGCCGGGGTTGTTGATGCCGTTGTTCAGTCCTGCCACCTCTTCCCAATGCCATCCGTAGTCGTTGGCTTGTTCGCCGTCGGCGGCAGGATGGCCGCGCCAGATGACGAAGCCCGCCGTGCTCGGTGCGGTGGCATAGATATATCCGGCGTGTGACGCCAGTTCCCAGATTGGACTGCCTGCCCATGAAGACATGATATTGTCGTAAGGCAGGTCGCCGAAGTCGCGGTAGTCGGCAACGCGCTCCCACACCGTGTCATCATCGACCGACTTGCGCAGCACGGCCATGTAGGTCGGTGTGCCTTTGCCCGAGAAGAGCATCTCCAGCATCTCCTCGATGGTCAGTTCCCTTTCCTCCACACCGGCGAAGAACAGGTGGTCGTCGTAGACGCAGTTGGCTCTCATCGACACCGAACCGTGGGTGGTGAACACCTTCGTGAACTCGCCCTCGCTGTCGAGCCTCAGGATGTATTGCTCGGCATCGGGATTGGCACTGTACGAGCCGAAATAGACATTATCGCCGAAGGTGACTGCCGAGCGGAAATAGATGCCGTTCTCAGCGGTGTACACCACGCGGAACTCGCCCGTCGTGCGGTTGTAACTGATGATGTTAGCCCCCTCGTTGGCATCATTGCGCAGGATGTCGCCGTTGTCCACCGCGTCAATCAGTGCCCAGAAGTCATCCATCGTCAGATGGTCGCTGGTCATCCTTGCACCATACATGTTCACCAGTACGCTGGCAATGTTGCGTGCCGTGGCAATGTAAATCTCGTCACCGCGCAGGGCCATGTGCCAGGCATAACTGTTCTCACGGTCGCCGCCTGGCACGAGACCATCGGGCTGCCGCTCCCCGCAGTCGGGGTTGGAGATTCTCGTAATTGTGTAGGCAGCCCCGTCCGAGGTCTGCGCCACAGCACTCATTGCGCCGCTGAGTGTCAGGATGGCGGCGAGCACCCATAGTATTGTCTGTTTCAATATTCTGTTTTAATTTGATTATAACTGCTTTATCCATTGATACTATTTAGTACCCATACACCAGCCCGTATTTCTCGTGGAGTTGGCGCAGTGAGCCGTCTGCCTTCATCTGGGCGATGACGCTGTTGACGAGGGCGAGCAGGTCGTCT
>JAFUSV010000034.1 GCA_017467565.1 Prevotella sp. | reverse complement strand
GTACATATAAAAATGAATTCTGATCAGAATAACAACGCTTTCTCGATGATAGCTGATATTGAAGGAGATTTTGTAGACATGCTGAATGTTGAAACACCCAACGAAATACCTATCCTCCCCGTCAAAAACACCGTGTTCATGCCCGGCGTGGCGGCGTCAATACTCATCACACGCGAATCGAGCGCCAAACTGGTGCGCAAGGCCGAGCGACAGTCGTCGGTCATAGCCATCGTGTCGCAGCGCGACCCCGACGTGGAAGACCCTACGAAGGACGACCTGTACGAATATGGCGCGCTGGCCAAGATCGTGAAGCAGCTCACGCTGCCCAACGGCGCCGTGACGGTCATCATACAGGGACTGGGACGTGTACGCGTGCTCGAGATACTGAAGGACTCGCCCTACCTGATAGGACGCGTGGAGCAGACGACGGAGATCATGCCAGACAAGCACGACAAGGAGTGGAAGACGGGCATAGAAGACCTGCGCAGAGCCGCCGACGAGTACATCAACAAGTCGGACGACATACCCGACGAGGCCACCTACGCCATACACAACATACGCAACGACGTGATGGCACTCAACTTCATCGTGGCCAACATGCCCTTCAGCATGAAGGAGAAGATCAACCTGCTCTCGGTAGACACCATCAAGGAGCGCCTCTTCAACACGCTGAAGGCACTGAACAGGGAGATCAACCTGCAAAACATCAAGGCCGACATACGCAACAAGACACGACAGGACATTGACGAGCAGCAGAAGAACTACTTCCTGCAACAGCAAATCAAGAACCTGCAGGCCGAGATAGGCAATGACGCCAGCCCCGACAAGGACAGCCTGGAAGGGAAGGCCAAGCGCAAGAAATGGTCGAAGGAGACGGAGAAGACATTCCAGAAAGAACTGGAGAAGCTGGACAACCTGCACCCGCAGTCGCCCGACTACAACCTGCAGCTCACCTACCTGCAGACGTTCATAGCCCTGCCCTGGAACGAATATACGCGCGACGACCTCAACCTGCAGCGGGCACAGAAGATACTCGACCACGACCACTACGGCATGGAGAAGGTGAAGGAGCGCATACTGGAGTACATGGCCGTGCTCTCGCTACGCGGCGACCTGAAGTCACCCATCATCTGCCTCTACGGTCCTCCGGGCGTAGGCAAGACGTCGCTGGGCAAGAGCATAGCCGAGGCCATGAAGCGCAAGTACGTGCGCATGTCGCTGGGCGGACTGCACGACGAGGCCGAGATACGCGGACACCGCCGCACATACATAGGAGCCATGCCCGGCCGCATCATCAAGAGCATACAGAAGGCCGGCAGCAGCAACCCCGTCTTCATTCTCGATGAGATAGACAAGGTGACGCAGGCCACGGTCAACGGCGACCCCGCTTCGGCCCTGCTCGAAGTGCTCGACCCCGAGCAGAACAATGCCTTCCACGACAACTACCTGGACGTAGACTTCGACCTGTCGAAGGTGCTGTTCATCGCCACGGCCAACAACCTCAGCACCATACCCCGCCCCCTGCTCGACCGCATGGAGATCATAGAGCTGAGCGGATATACCACCGAGGAGAAGATAGAGATAGCCAAGCGACACCTGATACCACGCGAACTGGAGAATACAGGGCTGAAGACGCTGAAGGAGCGCCCCAGGTTCAACAAGGCGTCCATAGAGAAAATCATTGAGCAGTACACGCGCGAGAGCGGCGTGCGCCAGCTGGAGAAACAGATCAACAAGGCCATGCGCAAGCTGGCATTCAAACGACAGATGGACGGCGAGATCACCAACTGGAAGATAACGCCCGACTCCATCGAGGACCTGCTGGGCAAGCCTCCCTTCTATCGCGACATCTACCAGGGCAACAACTATGCCGGCGTGGTGACAGGACTGGCATGGACAAGCGTGGGCGGCGAGATACTGTTCATTGAGACCTCGCTGTCAAGGGGCAAGGGCGCCAAACTGACGCTCACGGGCAACCTGGGCGACGTGATGAAGGAATCGGCCGTGCTGGCACTGGAGTACGTCAAGGCACATGCCGAGACACTCAACATTGACTACCGCATCTTCGACCACTGGAACATACACATCCATGTGCCTGAAGGTGCCACACCCAAGGACGGCCCCTCGGCAGGCATCACCATCGCCACGTCGATAGCCTCGGCACTGACCCAGCGCAAGGTGCGCAAGAACACGGCGATGACGGGCGAGATAACGCTGCGAGGCAAAGTGCTGCCCGTGGGCGGCATCAAGGAAAAGATACTGGCCGCCAAGCGCGCCGGCATCACCGACATCATACTGTGCAAGGAGAACGAGAAGGACATCCTGGAGATAGAGCAGGACTACCTGAAGGGCGTCACCTTCCACTATGTAGAGAGCGTACAGGACGTATGGGCTTTCGCCCTGACCGACGAGATTGTAGACCACCCGCTGTCGTTTGAGATAGAGGAAGAGAACGAAAAGGAGAAGGCATGACATTCGAACTGCAACATACAGACACGGCATCGGACGCACGCGCCGGCATCATCACCACCGACCACGGGCAGATCAAGACACCAATATTTATGCCCGTGGGCACATGCGGGAGCGTGAAGGGCATACACTTCGACGAGCTGCGCCGACAGGTAAAGGCACAGATCATACTGGGCAACACCTACCACCTCTACCTGCGACCGGGGCTCGACATCCTGCGACAGGCAGGCGGACTGCACCGCTTCAACACGTGGGACAAGCCCATACTGACCGACTCGGGTGGGTTCCAGGTATTCTCACTGACCGGCATCCGCAAGTTGCGCGAGGAAGGTTGCGAATTTCGCAGCCACATAGACGGCAGCAAGCACTTCTTCACACCCGAGAACGTGATGGACACGGAGCGCATCATCGGCGCCGACATCATGATGGCCCTCGACGAATGTCCCCCAGGCGAGAGCGACTACCAGTATGCCAAGAAGTCGCTGGGGCTCACCCACCGCTGGCTGGACCGCTGCCTGAAGCGATTCAACGAGACGCAGCCCCTCTACGGCCACCACCAGGCACTGTTTCCCATTGTGCAGGGCTGCAAGTACAAGGACCTGCGGCAGGAGTCGGCAAAGTTCGTGGCCGACAAGGGTGCCGAGGGTAACGCCATCGGAGGCCTGGCTGTAGGCGAGCCGACGGAGGTGATGTACGAGATGATAGAGGTGGTCAACGAGATACTGCCCAAGGACCGTCCGCGCTACCTCATGGGCGTAGGCACACCGCAGAACATACTCGAAGGCATAGAGCGCGGCGTCGACATGTTCGACTGCGTCATGCCAACACGCAACGGCCGCAACGCCATGCTGTTCACCTACAACGGCACGATGAACCTGCGCAACAAGAAGTGGGAAGCCGACTTCTCGCCCATTGACCCCGACGGCTGCGACATTGACCGACTGCACTCCAAGGCCTACCTGCACCACCTGTTCAAGGCTCAGGAGCTGCTGGCCCTTCAGATAGCCAGCATACACAACCTGGCATTCTACCTGCGACTGGTCACCGATGCCCGCCAACACATCATGGAGGGCGACTTCGTGGCATGGAAACGATCCGTCATCGACAATCTGGGAAGGAGGATATAAAGGAGTTAAAGGAGTTAAGGGAGTTAAAGGAGTTAAAAAGACGATAGTTCAGATGTTTAAGAAATTACGCATAGGCAGACTGATACCCCGACTGGACAGATACATCATCGGCAAGTTCATCGGCACATACTTCTTTGCCATACTGCTGATCATTTCCATCAGCATCGTGTTCGACTACAATGAGAACATGGCAAAGTTTGCTGCCTCGCATGCACCCTGGCGCGCCATCATCTTCGACTACTACGCCAACTTCGTACCCTACTTCGCCAATCTCTTCTCTCCGCTCTTCGTCTTCATCGCCGTCATCTTCTTCACATCCAAGCTCGCAGGCAACAGCGAAATCATTGCCATGCTGGCCAGCGGCATGAGCTTCAGGCGCCTGCTGCGACCCTACCTCTTCTCAGCGGCCCTGATAGCCATCCTGAACTTCTATCTAGGTGCCTACGTCATACCCCACGGCAACATCGTGAAGCAGAACTTCGAGTTGCGCTACAAGAACAAGCGCAAGAACACCACCGCGGCCAACGTGCAGCTGAAGGTGGCTCCCGGCACCTTCGCCTACATACAGCAATATGATGACTTGGCCAAGCGAGGCTACGGCTTCCACCTCGACAAGTTTGAGGGCAAGAAGGTGGTGAGCAGCCTCAATGCCAGCGTCATACAGTACGATACCATCAGCGACTCGCGCTACCACTGGAAGATAACTAACTACAAGATTCGCACGCTGAAGGGACTGCGCGAGCAGATAGAGACCGGCAGCCAGATGGACACGACCATCATGATGGAGCCTATGGACCTGATATTCTCAAAAGGACAGCAGGAGACGCTGACATCGCCCGAGCTGCTGCGCTACATTTCGAAGCAACAGGAGCGCGGATCGCAGAACGTCGTACAGTACGAGGTAGAGTACCACAAGCGCATAGCCACCTCATTTGCGTCGTTCATACTGACCATCATCGGTGCCTCGCTGTCGTCACGCAAGCGCAAGGGCGGCATGGGCCTCTACCTGGGCATAGGACTGGCCTTGTCGTTCACCTACATCCTCATGCAGACCATCAGCTCGACGTTTGCCATCAATGCCGATACGCCGCCCATGTTGGCCGCATGGATTCCAAACATTATCTATATTTTCATTGCCTACTTCTGCTACAGACAGGCACCTAACTAATTGAACTAATAAATGACATTTGAACAGACATATCTGAATGACAACATCCTCGATGCTCTGTACGACATGCACTTCGAGGAGATGACACCCATACAGGAACGGTGTATTCCCGAAATACTCAACGGACGTGACGTACTCGGCGTGGCCCAGACAGGCACTGGCAAGACGGCTGCCTACCTGCTGCCCATACTCTCCATGCTAGACGACGGACACTACCCCGAGGACGCCATCAACTGCGTCGTCATGGCTCCCACACGCGAGCTGGCACAGCAGATTGACCAGGCAATGGAGGGATTCTCATACTACATTGACCACCTGTCGTCGATAGCTGTCTACGGAGGCAACGACGGCTCGCGCTTCGACCAGGAGATACGAGGACTACGCGGCGGTGCACCCGTCATCATTGCCACACCGGGCCGGCTGCTCAGCCACCTCAAGGTGGGCAACCTCGACCTCTCGCGTACGTCGTTCTTTGTACTCGACGAGGCCGACCGCATGCTCGACATGGGTTTTTCTGACGACATCCTGCAAATCAACAAGCTGCTACCCGAGAACTGCCAGAAGGTCATGTTCTCGGCCACCATGCCCTCCAAGATACGCGAACTCGCCGTATCGCTGCTCCACGACCCCGTAGAGGTGAAACTCAAGGTGAGCCGTCCGGCCGACAAGATACAGCAGTCGGCCTACGTCTGCTACGACCCACAGAAGATTGGCATCATCGAGCATCTCTTCAAGAGCGGCGACCTGCAGCGTGTCATCATCTTCTGCGGAAAGAAAGACCGCGTGAAGGACATCAACCGCACGCTCTCGAAACTGCACATCAACTGCGCAGCCATGCACTCGGACCTCACGCAGCAGGAGCGCGACGACGTGATGTACCGCTTCAAGGCCGGACAGGTAGACGTGCTGGTGGCTACTGACATTGTGTCGCGAGGCATCGACATCGACGACATACGCATCGTCATCAACTACGACGTGCCACACGACTCCGAGGACTACGTGCACCGCATAGGACGCACGGCACGTGCCGACCGCGACGGCGTGGCCATCACCTTCATCAACGAGAAAGACATCGTACGCTTCAAGCAGATAGAGCGCTTCCTCAAAAAGGAGATAGACAAAAACCCACTACCCGAAGGACTGGGCGAAGGACCTGAATACAAGGGCGAGGCCAAGAAGAAAAGTTCACACGGCAGACGCCACTACGGCAAGGGCCGCAAGTCGGGTGGCAGAGGCGCTAAGGGAAAGAAGAAACAGCAATAAAGTGCATTGGCACGGCTTTTGCTGTCTCATTGTCACAACGTAACGAATATGAGCAGTCAATTTTCACAGAAAATATCCGAGATACTGGCCTTCTCGCGCGAAGAGGCCGAGCGACTGGCATGCCCGTCGGTAGGCCCCGAGCACCTCTTGCTGGGCATGTTGCGCATGAACGACAGCCCCGTCAGGAAGATATTCCAGCGCATGGACATCAACGAGAAGGACATCAAGCACCAACTGGAGATGAAGGTACGCAACGACGACATCACCAAGACGGTGCTCTCTCATGAACTCGTGCTCAACGAGCAGGCGTCCAACATTCTGAAACTGGCCGTACTCGAAGCACGCATACAGCACACAGAACAAGTAGAAGAACAACACCTGCTGCTGGCCATACTGCACGACCAGATGGACAACGGCGCAAAACTTACGCTTGAGGATAACAACATGAACTACGAAGACGTATTAAACCAACTGAAGACGCCCGAGGTCAAAGGCTCTCCCATACGTGGCGGCATAGGACTGCCCGACGAGGAAGAGGAAGACTACGAAGAGCAGAACAGCGGCACTCAGGCCGGCAGCTCATCGAACAGCGGCACCGCCACTCAGACTGCCAATAAGACCAAGTCGAAGACACCCGTGCTCGACAACTTCTCTACCGACCTGACACTGGCTGCCACCGAGGGCAAGCTCGACCCTGTGGTAGGACGCGAGAACGAGATACAGCGCGTCATCGAGATACTGGGACGACGCAAGAAGAACAACCCCATACTGATAGGCGAGCCTGGCGTGGGCAAGAGTGCCATCGTCGAAGGACTGGCACAGCTCATCGTGCAGCGCAAGACGTCGCCCATGTTCTTTGGCAAGCGCATCGTGAGCCTCGACATGACGGGCATCGTTGCCGGCACGAAATATCGCGGACAGTTCGAGGAACGCATACGCGCGTTATTGAAAGAGGTGGAGCAGAATCCTGACATCATACTCTTCATCGACGAGATACACACTATCATCGGTGCTGGCTCGGCTGCCGGCACGATGGATGCCGCCAACATCATGAAGCCTGCCCTGGCCCGCGGCACCATACAGTGCATAGGAGCTACCACGCTCGACGAATATCGCAACTCGATAGAGAAAGACGGAGCACTGGAACGTCGCTTCCAGAAGGTCATCGTCGAACCGACAACCGTCGACGAGACCATACAGATACTACATAACATCAAGGACCGCTACGAGCACCACCATCATGTCACCTATACGGACGAAGCGCTGCTGGCATGTGTCAAATTGACAGAACGCTACATCACGGACCGTGCTTTCCCCGACAAGGCTATTGACGCGATGGACGAGACGGGCTCGCGCATCCACCTCTCGCATGCTCAGATACCGCCTGAGATTGTGGACAAGGAGAAGGAACTCTCACAGGTCAAGGAGCGCAAGCAGAATGCCGTACACAACCAGAACTTTGAATTGGCTGCCAGCTATCGCGACCGTCAGGCCACGCTGGAACAGGAACTGAAAGCACTGGAGGACAACTGGCAGAACGGCAATACCGACGACCGACAGACCGTCACCGAGGCCGACGTGGCCAACGTGGTGTCGATGATCACGGGCGTACCCGTACAGAGGTTGGCCGATGGCGAGAGCATACGCCTGAAAGGCATGGCCGGCGAACTGAAGGAGAACGTCATTGCACAGGATGCCGCCATCGACAAGATGGTACGTGCCATACAGCGCAACCGCGTAGGTCTGAAAGACCCCAACCACCCCATAGGCGCCTTCATGTTCCTTGGTCCTACGGGTGTCGGCAAGACTTATCTGGCCAAGAAACTGGCCGAGTTCATGTTTGGCTCTGCCGATGCACTCATACGTGTCGACATGAGCGAATATACCGAGGCATTCAACGTCAGCCGACTCATTGGCGCACCTCCGGGATACGTGGGCTACGAGGAAGGTGGACAGCTGACGGAGCGTGTACGCCGTAAGCCCTACTCCATCGTTCTGCTCGACGAGATAGAGAAGGCTCACGGCAACGTGTTCAACCTGCTGCTGCAGGTTCTTGACGAAGGCCGACTGACTGACGGCAACGGACGTTTCGTGGACTTCCGCAACACGGTCATCATCATGACCAGCAACGCGGGTACACGCCAGCTGAAGGACTTCGGACGAGGCGTAGGATTCACAGCTCAGAGTATCGGACTGAACATGAACGAGAAAGACCGTGAACATGCACGCAGCATCGTGCAGAAAGCTCTGTCCAAGCAGTTCTCGCCTGAGTTCCTCAACCGTCTGGACGAGATTATCACCTTCGACCAGCTCGACATCGAAGCCATCAAGCGCATCATCGACATCGAACTGCGTGGACTCAAAAAGCGCATCGCTGACCTGGGCTACACAATGGAACTCGACGACGAGGCCAAGAACTTCGTGGCTGGCAAGGGCTACGACGTGCAGTTTGGTGCACGCCCCCTGAAACGTGCCATCCAGAACTACATAGAGGACGGCATCAGTGAACTCATCGTCAACGGCGATCTGCCTGCAGGGGCTGTCATCCACATCGGCAAACACACTGAAAAAGAGGAACTTAACTTTGAAGTGAAAACTGAAGAGTGAAAAGTGAAAAGTGAAAAGTGAAGAGTGAAAAGTTTATTGTGAACAGATGACCTCCGCCAAGATTATCAACGACCCCGTATTCGGTTTCATCAAGATACCCAGGGGACTACTCTACGACATCGTGTCGCATCCGCTGTTCCAGCGACTCAGCCGTATTAACCAGCTGGGACTGGCATCTGTCGTCTATCCAGGCGCACGCCACACCCGTTTTCAGCACTCACTCGGAGCATTCCACCTCATGTCCGAGGCCATACTGTCCCTTCAACAGAAGGGGCAGTTTATTTTTGACAGTGAGGCTGAAGCCGTAGAGGCTGCCATACTGATGCACGACATAGGACACGGTCCCTTCTCACACGTCCTTGAAAACACGCTCATACAGGGCATCTCACACGAGGACATCTCACTGATGATGATGGAACAGATCAACACTGACCTGGGCGGACAGCTCCGACTGGCCATCTCTATCTTCAAGGACGAATACCCCAAGCGTTTCCTCCATCAGCTCATCTCCTCGCAACTCGACATGGACCGCCTCGACTACCTGAGGCGCGACTCGTTCTACACGGGCGTCACCGAAGGTAATATCGGGTCGGCACGTATCATCAAGATGCTCAACGTCGTCGACGACCGCCTCGTGGTAGAGCAGAAAGGCATCTACTCGCTGGAGAACTACCTGACCACCCGCCGCCTGATGTACTGGCAGGTATACTTGCACAAGACGGCCGTCGCCTACGAGAAAGTGCTGGTCAACCTTCTGAACCGCGCAAAATACCTTGCCCGCGAACTCAAGCAGCCGCTCTTCGCCTCCCCCGCACTACAGTATTTTATTGAGAACGACGTCGATGCCGAGTGGTTTGCCACGCATCCTGAAGCTCTCCACATGTACGAGGATCTGGATGACAGCGATATATGGAGTGCCATGAAGGCATGGAAACATCATGAGGACAAGATACTCTCCACACTGGCCACCAACATGCTCGACCGCCGCCTGTTCAAGGTGGAGGTGCACGAGGAGCCCATTGCTGCCGAACGTATCGACGAACTACAGACTTCCATTGCCGCCAAGATGGGTATCGCTAAGGAAGATGCCCACTATATGATGAGCGTCAACACCATTCAGAAAGACATGTATTCCACTGACGATGACTCCATCGACATCCTCTATAAAGACGGCACCATCCGCAGCATCACTGAGGCCAGCGAGATACTCAACGTACAACTGCTTTCGCGCAAAGTACGCAAGTACTATCTGTGTTACCAGCGGCTATAAAAAAAACTTTCCCACTCCATTGCTGAAGGGGAAAGTGATGTCGAGGTGACAGGACTCGAACCTGCGACAGCCTGGTCCCAAACCAGGAACGCTACCAACTGCGCTACACCTCGTCGTTTTTGCGGGTGCAAAGGTACTAATAAAAATTGATAATTGATAATCGAAAATTGAAAATTATCCGTTCATTAGCATAAATTAACAAGGGCCGACAGCATTTCGCCATCGGCCCTTTTTTACTTTATTCTTTATACTTTAGCGCAGTGCTACTTAATAATCCCTTGCTCCACGAAGATTTTCTTCAAGGCAACGACCGAACGCTCTACCTGCTCCTCGGTATGGGTTGCCATGAGGGCATAGCGAACGAGGGTGTCCTGTGGTGCACAGGCAGGAGGAATGACGGGGTTGATGAACACACCAGCATTAAAAGCTAAGGCTGTCACCAGGAATGTCTTGTCCGTGTCACGCACATAGAGAGGAATGATAGGACTCTCGGTGTCGCCAATCTCGAAACCTTCCTCGCGGAAACGTTTCAGGGCATAGCGGGTCACCTTCCACAGTTTCTCGATGCGCTCTGGCTCCTGCTGGATAATATGCAGGGCTTCCATGGCTGCCGCCGTAGCTGCAGGCGTGTTGGATGCCGAGAAAATGTAGGTGCGGCAGGTATGGCGCAGCCAGTTGATAGTGTCGAAGTCAGCTGCAATGAATCCACCGATACTGGCCAGTGACTTAGAGAACGTACCCATGATGAGGTCGACATCCTTAGTCAGGCCGAAATGGTCGCACACGCCACGTCCCTGATGTCCGAAGACGCCGATACCGTGGGCCTCGTCAACCATCACTGAGCAGTTGTACTTCTTCTTCAACTTGATGATCTCAGGCAGTTTGGCCAAGTCACCTTCCATGGAGAAGACACCGTCTACGACAATCAGCTTCACGGCTTCCTGCGGCAGTTTCTGCAGCACACGCTCCAGATCTTCCATGTCGTTGTGCTTGTAATGCAGCTGCTTGGCGAATGCCAGACGGCGACCATCTACAATACTGGCATGGTCACGGTCATCGCAAATGACAAAGTCATCTTTGCCGAGCAAAGCCGGAATGACACCCTGATTAACACTAAAACCTGTTGAGAAGCACAAACAGTCATCCTTACCGACAAACTTTGCTATCTCTTTTTCTAACTGGATGTGAATGTCAAGGGTTCCGTTCAAGAAACGGCTACCTGCACAGCCGGTGCCATACTTGTCCAGAGCTTCCTTTGCTTTTTTAATGATTCGTTCATCTCCAGTTAAGCCTGTATAGGCATTCGAACCGAACATCAGGACCTTGTGGCCTCCCATTTCTACTTCTGTCCCTTGCTTGCCTGTGATGGCACGGAAATAAGGATAGATTCCCTTGGCCATAGCCTCCTGAGGAATACGATACGCCTTGTATCTTTCTTGTAATTGTCCCATATATATTTATATGTATGTTTACATATCGTTACAGCCTGCAAAGTTACACAAAATTCTTAAAACTGCGCACATTTTTCCAAATAAATGTTCGTTTTTTATGAAAAATAGTATCTTTTGTACTTGTTTTCATCCTTTTTTTGTACATTTGCACCCATGGAAGACAAAAAAACAAAAATCGTGTTCATCGTAAATCCTATTTCGGGGACACGCTCAAAGGAAGGATTAGCCAACGTCATCAAGAATACGCTCGATGCCGAACGCTTCGAGTGGAGCATCGTGAAAACACAATATGCAGGGCATGGTGTGGAGATAGCCACACAGTGTGCCGATGAGGGCGTGGACATCTGCGTCGCTGTGGGTGGTGACGGCACTGTCAACGAGGTGGCAAGGGCTTTGGTGCAGCGCAATACGGCACTGGCCATCGTGCCCTGTGGGTCAGGCAACGGACTGGCACGCCATCTGTGTCTGCCCATGTCGATGAAGGGGTCTTTGCGTATACTGAACGAATGCTGCATCAGAGCTTTCGACTATGGCATCGTCAACGACCAGCCTTTCTTCTGCACCTGCGGACTGGGCTTCGATGCCCATGTGGCCCTGAAGTTTGCCGAATCAGGCAAGCGTGGACTGTCTACGTATGCCAAGATGGTGATGAGTGAAGGCATGAAGTATAAGCCAGCAGAATACACCATCCAGTTTGAGGGTAAAGAACCCCAGACCATCAAGGCTTTTCTGGTCGATGTGGCCAATGCAGCCCAGTATGGCAACAACACCTACATCGCCCCGGGAGCCTCCATTCAGGATGGTGTCCTGGATGTGGTCATCGCCAACGACCTTCATGTAGGAGCCCGCACCAGGATGCTGTCAGACCTGTTTATGAAGACATTACGTTCCAACAAGCATATCCAGCTGATACAGACACCCCACCTGCATATACATCGTGACGAGCCGGGGCCATTCCAGATAGACGGTGACCCCTTTATCTCGGGTACAGACTTTGACATCAGGATTGTTGCCGGCGGACTGAAAGCCGTGACAAATCCCAAAAAGATAGAAGACCCAGCCAAACCCAACAGCGTGGTCAACATGCTGAGTAAGATTCACATCTGATGACACCATGCAACTATTCATCGTCATCATAGTCCTCCTGGCATGTATCGGCTACGCCTTGTGGCGGCTCTTGTCTGCACTGACACCGACAAAAGACCCCTGTGAAGGATGCTCCGGATGCACCCTGAAGTCACAAATCAACAAAAACATGGCCTGTAGCAAGAAAAAGTAGCGAAAAAATTTGGCAGAACAAAAAAATAGTTGTACCTTTGCATCCGCAAAAAGCGACAAACGCTTCGCTCACCAACAGGGTGCCTTGGATGAGTGGCTTAGTCAACGGTCTGCAAAACCGTCTACAGCAGTTCGAATCTGCTAGGCACCTCCAAAAAGAATCGAGACCCAACATCTCGATTCTTTTTCTTTATTCATTGCTCATTGTACATTGTTCATTATCTACCTTCACCACCATCATCCAGTCTCTCAGCACCCCGGCATACTGATCCTGGGAGTCGGCTATCAGGAGCAGGTGCTGCGGATTCATCATGCACAGACCTTCATAATTGGCAAACGACCGACCGAAGAGCGTAAGTTTTGTGGTAAACTCCTTCACAAGGCGTTTTTCCAACAATGGTTCCTCCCCTATTTCCACCTCGTATAGACGTATCAGCGTCGTAGCACCCAACTTACTTTCCGGTATATAGACCTGTCGTTCCAACACCAGTAGCCGACCGTCGCCCAGCGCGCACAATTCACTGACACCATACACATGCTTACTGCTCAAAGGAGCATCCGAACGATACAAGTATTCGCTGACAGGTTGTAACGAGGCATCAAAGACCAGGATGCGATGGAGGGAGTCACCCTGCAGGGGGCGCTCCGTCGTGGTGTAGAAATGCTGTGTCAACGAGTCGTAAGTCAGTGCCTCCACCCCATAATTCTTATTGGCCTCGAGGAAATTTGCAGGCATAGCCAACTGGCGACCTGTACGCTGCCCCTCCAGGGTGTATTCGTTCACCTCAGAGGTCTTCTCACTGGCAATGAACAACGTGCTTGACTGGGGACAGAAACATATAGCCTCCATATCACTGTTAGGCAAGCCACTGGAACGGAAACCTTCGTTCTCAATGTTGGAGATACGCCCTGCCACTGTGTCCAACTCAATATGGAACACGAAGAAGCCCTCTTCTGCCGACTTGTCGCTGACCAACGCATAACGGTCATCACCGATAGCACAGATACCACTATAGTTGCCGGCAGGTATCTCCTTCGGAAAATACTGCTGTGCCGAGATTGTCAGAACCGACAGTCCCACAGTCACCAAGCTCACCACATAACGCCTCATACTCATTGCAACAGCAAACTATTTACTATTAACTATTCACTATAACTAAAAAAGGCGAAGTCTAAAACTTCGCCATTTTGATTGCTACAACAGCACACTCATCACCCTTGTTACCCAACCTGCCGCCTGAGCGGTCTTTAGCTTGCTGCAGGTTACCGGTGGTGAGCAGGCCATAGACGACAGGCACGCTACTGGTGGCATTCAGCCGGGCTATACCGGCTGTCACACCTTCGCAGATATAGTCGAAGTGTGGCGTCTCGCCCCTAATCACGCTACCCAGTATGATGACGGCATCATAACCATCGTTGAGCGTCATCTGATGTGCGCCGTAGATGAGTTCAAACGAACCCGGCACGGTCTTCACATGGATATTCTCAGGCAGAGCACCATGACGCTCCAATGTAGAGACGCATCCATCCAGGAGTGCACCTGTAATCTCAGGATTCCATTCTGCTACAACGATGCCAAAAATCATGTTTGAGGCATCGGGCACCTTTTGCACGTTGTATTCAGAAAGATTCTTGGTAGCCATACATTACTTCAAGTTGACGCGCTCGATATAAGCATCGATGTTCATGCGCTGCATACCCTGCTGCACCTCTGCAGGCATCAGGTCGATATACTTCTTGGCAGCTTCATACATCTTCAGGGCATCAGCATTCTTGTTCTGGCTTTCCAGAATCTCGCCAGCCTGGATGTAGAGACCAGGAGAGACAGTCATATTGTCGGCCTTCTCGGCAGCATCCTTCAGAGTCTCGACAGCCTTATCGAGCTGACCCAGGTTAGCGTAAGCATTACCCAGGGCACCCTTGGCTGCAGGCGATACCATAGCGTCATCCTTGCCATCAAACTTCTCCAGATACTGGGCAGCTTCCTTCCACTGGCCCATATCGGCATAGCACAGTCCGGCATAGAGGTTAGCCAGGTTGGCAGCCTTCGTTGAGCTGTAGTCATTGGCAATCTTCAGGAAACCTGCCACGGCAGTCTTGCTGTCGCCATTGAGCATCAGCTGATACTGCTGCTGCAACAGAGAGTCAGCCATCATAGACTCAGCGGGTACCACCTCGTCAAACTGTGCCTGCACTGCAGCCAGCTTCGTGCTGGCCTCATCCATTTTCTTGCTCTGGCAACTCTTGAATGAGAGTACGCCAGCCACGATGACGAAGAGTAATACGACACCAGCGATAATGATTTTCTTGTACTTGACAATAAATGCCTCGTTCTTGTTGAGGGTCTCCATCACTTCAGGAGCACCCTTCTTGTTGTTTTTTTCTGCCATTATTTTAAATTGTTTTATTGATTTCACGCAATTTTTGCGCCGCAAAATTACAGAAAATATTGCACATATTGAAATTTATTTCCAACTTTTTTCGTTTTTAAGCGTCAAAAGCAGTAATTTTGCACAAAATTCACAAAAGAAAATGATTTTAGAGCAACTTTCTCTCATCAATTATAAGAATGTACGCGAGACGACACTGCAGTTCTCTCCGAAGATCAATTGTCTGGTCGGACACAACGGAGCCGGCAAGACGAATGTGCTCGATGCCATCTATTACCTCAGCTTCTGCCATTCGGTACAGACCAACCAAGACTCACTCATTATTCGTCACGGAGAGGAATTCTTCATGATAGAGGGACGCTATGCCACGTCGTCAGACCCTGCCGACGACATGGTCATCTCGTGTGCGATGAAGCGCGGCACAAAGAAACATTTTCGCCGTGACAAGAAGGAATACAAACGGCTGTCGGAACATATCGGACTGATACCCATCGTGATGGTATCACCTGGCGACACGCTGCTCATTGACGGAGGCAGCGAGGAGCGCCGCCGACTGATGGACGTCGTCATCTCGCAACTGGACCATGTCTATATCGAAGCACTCATACGCTATAACAAGGCAGTGCAACAGCGCAACACACTTCTGAAGATGGAAGACCAGGAACCCGACCCCGAACTGATGACCATCTGGGAGGAGCAGATGGCTACCTACGGTGAACAGATATACGAGCGACGCAGGGCTTTCGTAGAAGAGCTGATACCGCTGTTCCAAGCGTTCTACCAGCAAATATCCGGTGGTCAGGAGGAAGTATCGCTCCAGTACGTGTCCCACTGTCAGCGCGGACCTCTGCTGGAGGTCATTCAGCGCGACAGGTTCAAAGACCGTGCCGTGGGCTACTCTCTGCATGGTGTCCACCGCGATGAGTTGGAGATTATGATGAACGGTCACCCCATGCGCCGTGAAGGCAGCCAAGGACAGCTGAAGACATTCGTCATAGCACTGAAGCTGGCGCAGTTTGAATTTCTGAAACGCGCCAACCTCAAGACCATACCTCTTTTATTATTAGACGACATCTTTGACAAGCTGGATGCGCAGCGCGTCAGTAAAATCATCCAGTTGGTATCGAGCGACCAGTTCGGTCAGATATTTATCACAGATACCAACCGTGAGCATATAGACCAGATACTCTCCCACGGCCATTTCGACTATAAGCTCTTCCAGGTAGCCGACGGCGAGATTACGAGAACCTGATGTCGGCTATAATCTGACCGCCCACATAATCATTGAGCGCCTTGACAAATTCCTGGCGGCGCATGGAGAGGTCGGCACGAAGGGCAGGGACACTCAACCTGACGTATAGTGTCTGGTTGTAGATGCTGACGTCAGTGGTATAGCGGGCGATGGCATCGCCGGCCACTGTGGGCCACGACGCTATGAGCCGCCTTTGCAACAGCGGTGTCTCCAGGCCCAGAATCCTAAGATTCTGCATGACCACTTCGCTGACATCTTTTACTTGACGCTTGAACATTCCTTGGTATGCGCTGCGGTGGAACCGCAGCGCGCTGTATTTCTGCTATTTGGTCTTTTGGGGGAAGGCGGCGCCTGCCTTGAAGAGGCGCAGGGCCTCCTTCACGACAGGATCCGACTGGTTCTGGAACTCCAGCAGCGACTCCTCGTCCATCAGGTTGTAGATGATACGGGCAATGATGAAACGCTCCAACAGAGTGTGCGACTTATGAATCATCAGGTTGCGACGCTTCAGGTCCTTGCGGTCGGCATACTGGGCAAACTTCTCCACCAGGTTCTGACGTTTCAGGTAGGTCTCCAGCTGTTCTTCCGTTTCCATCTCACTCAGCTGTGGACGGTACTTGTCGGTATATTCGAAGCAATACTGCATCAGCAGACCCGACATGACGGCTTCCTTATAATAAGAGGTGATACCCGTAGTGTCCTCACCGACGAAGACATCGGGCGTGATGCCACCGCCACCATAGACCACACGTCCGTTGGTGGTATAGTATTCAGGACCGTTGTGCTTGATGCTGTCACTGGAGAAAAACTCACCACGCTCATAGCGCAGCAGCAGGTCTTCCTCATACTCGTCGTAGGGTTTCTGTATACATCTGCCCGACGGCGTGTAGTAGCGGGCTATGGTCAGTCGCATCATTGAGCCGTCGGTGAAGTTCACCGGCTCCTGTACCAATCCCTTACCGAAGGAGCGACGTCCGATGATGGTACCACGGTCATTGTCCTGTATGGCACCAGCCAGAATCTCACTGGCCGAAGCCGAGCCTTCGTCAATGAGCACCACCAGGGGTATGTACTGGTAACTGCCGTGACCATCGCTGGTCATCTCCTCGCGCTTCACCTTGCGACCCTCCATGTAGACAATCATCTTGTTAGCCGGCAGGAACTCGTTGGCTATCTGCACGGCACTGCCCACATAGCCACCCGTATTGCCACGCAGGTCGATAATCAGGTTCTCAAAGCCTGCCTGTGACAGCCGCGCCAGTGCCACCAGAATCTCCGGGTAGGCATTGTCGCCGAAGTTGCGCAGCTTGATATATCCTGTGTCGTCATTGATCATATAGGTAGCGGTGACACTCTTCGTCAGAATCTCGTCGCGTGTGATGGTGAACTCGCGTACATCCTTCTCGCCGTAGCGCATCACGCCTATCTTCACCTGTGTGCCCTGAGGTCCTTTCAGGGAGTGCATGGCAATCTCGTTGGTGATGGTATCGCCCGTGAAGGCCTTGTCGTCTACCCTCACAATCTTGTCGCCTGCCAGCACACCGGCATCTTCGGCCGGACCGCCAGGGATGATACGCTGTACGTGGAGCGTGTCGTCGCGAATAATAAACTCGATGCCGATGCCCGAGAACGAGCCATGCAGGTCGTCATCGGCCATCTCAGCATCCTTGGCCGAGATATAGGCCGAATGAGGATCCAGCTCCGACAGGATGTGAGGTATGGCCTTCTCCACCAGGTCGTTCATATCGACATCGTCCACATACTTGTCGCCCAGGTAGTACATCAGACTGCTCAGTTTGTTGCTACCAGCCTGGATGACGTTCATCAGCTTGTTGCCAGCATACTGGTTACCATAGAAAGTGCCTATCAGTATACCTATGACGGTACTGATAGCCAGCCATAACGGCATAAACCTGTTTTGCTTATTATTACTCACCTCTTTATGATATATTTAGAATGATCAATTTTCAATTAGTATCACTTCAATCCCAGCCTTTCTCAGCAGGTCGACACCGTCGGTGAGACGATAGTTTTCGCCGTATACCACACGCTTGATACCAGCCTGAATGATGAGCTTAGCACACTCTATGCAGGGAGAGGCCGTGATATAGATAGTGGCACCGTCGCTGTTGTTGGACGAGCGTGCCAGCTTGGTGATAGCGTTAGCCTCGGCATGGAGCACGTAGGGCTTTGACACGTTGTTCTCGTCCTCGCATACGTTCTCGAAGCCTGTCGGCGTACCGTTATACCCGTCACTGATGATCATCTTGTCCTTCACCACCAGTGCACCTACCTTTCTTCTGACGCAATAGCTGTTTTCAGCCCAGATACGTGCCATTCGCAGGTATCTGTCGTCTAATAGTCTCTGTTTCTCTGTCATAGTCTTCGGTTGATTGCTGCGGCAAAACCGCAGCACACTGTTTTTGCGATGGCTGCGGGGGAACCGCAGCACACTGTTTTTACTTCTTGATGCCGTTTCTCTTCAGGAGGGCGGCAATGGTGGGCTCGCCGCCACGGAAGCGCTTGTAGAGCACCATCGGGTTCTCCGTGCCGCCTTTCGAGAGGATATTGTCGCGGAAACTCTGTGCCGTCGCCTGGTCAAAGATACCGTGTTTCTTGAATACCGAGAAGGCATCGGCATCGAGCACCTCGGCCCACTTGTAGCTGTAGTAGCCGGCAGCATAGCCTCCCGACATGATGTGCGAGAACTGCACTGTCATGCAGGTGTCCGTGCGCTGTTTGCCAATGATGGCCTTACGCCATGCCTTCTTCTCGAAGGGGATGATATCCTCGTCGAACTCATGTCTCTGCGTGTAGTAAGCCATGTCCAGCAGACCGAAGCTGACCTGTCGCAGGCAGGACTGTGCCACCATGTAGTTGCGGCTTCTGACGATGCGGCGTATCAGTTTGTCGGGCAAGGGTTCACCCGTCTCATAGTGGAAGGCGAAGGTCTGCAGGAAGTCCTTCTCCACGGCATAGTTCTCCATGAACTGCGACGGCAGCTCTACGAAGTCCCACCACACGTTGGTACCGCTGAGACTCTCGAAACGGGTGTTGGCAAACATGCCGTGCAGCGAATGGCCGAACTCATGGAGGAACGTCTCCACCTCGCCCAGCGTCAGCAGTGCCGGTTTGTCGTCCGTCGGCTTCGTCAGATTCATCACCACCGACACATGCGGCCTCACGTTCTCACCTTTCTTATCTATATACTGTCCTTGGTATTCGGTCATCCATGCCCCACCCTGCTTGCCTTGGCGTGGATGGAAATCAGCATAGAAGCCGGCGAGATACGTGCCGTCCTTGTCGAACACCTCGTAGGCTTTCACGTCGGGGTG
>JAFUSV010000033.1 GCA_017467565.1 Prevotella sp. | reverse complement strand
TTCCACGTGCTCTCCATCCTGCTCGACCGCCTCGGCTTCCGCTGGGGCAAGGACCTGACACACTTCTCCTACGGCATGGTGGAGCTGCCCAACGGCAAGATGAAGAGCCGCGAAGGTACCGTCGTCGATGCCGACGACCTCATGCAGCTGATGATAGACGATGCCTACCAGACGTCGATGGAGCTGGGTAAGTTTGACGACATGACCGAGGAGGAGCGTCGCGAGATAGCCCGTATCGTAGGTCTCGGTGCCCTGAAGTACTTCATCCTGAAGGTCGACGCCCGCAAGAACATGCTCTTCAACCCCGAGGAGAGCATCGACTTCAACGGCAACACGGGCCCCTTCATCCAGTACACCTATGCCCGCATACGCAGCATACTGCGGAAAGCTGGAGATTCTGTTGACCCTATGGGGCCAATTAGTCCCATGGGGCCTATGGGGATCATTACCCCTAAGGAGATAGAGCTCATCCAGAAGATGAACGAGTATGGGGCTGCCGTCGAGCAGGCCGGCAAGGACTATTCGCCCAGCGGCATTGCCAACTACTGTTACGAGTTGACCAAGGTGTTCAACCAGTTCTACCACGACTACTCCATCCTCAACGAGCCCGACGAGCAGAAGCGCCAGGTGCGCCTCGTCATCGCCCGCAACGTCGCCAAGATTATCAAGAGCGGCATGGCACTCCTGGGCATCGAGGTGCCGGAACGCATGTGATTGTCATGAATCTTCAGAATCCCCCAACATATCGCAACGACACCGTGCTTCCACTACCAATGGAAGTGCGGGCCGATGCGTGGGCGGTCGATGCTGCATGTAGTGGCAACCCGGGACCGATGGAGTATCAGGCTATCGACCTGCAGACTGGTGCTCGCGTGTTTCACTTCGGTCCGATGAAGGGAACGAACAATATCGGGGAGTTCCTCGCCATCGTCCATGCCCTCGCCCTCTGCTGGCAGCGCGGCCTCCACGGCAAGATCATCTATAGTGATAGCTACAACGCCATCCTGTGGGTGAAGAAACGGCAGTGCAAGACCAAGCTGGAGCGCACCCCCGACACCGAGCAGCTTTACCAGATCATTGCCCGCGCCGAGAACTGGCTGCGCACCCACGACTACCGTAACCCCGTGGTGAAGTGGGAGACGCAGAAGTGGGGCGAGGTGCCCGCCGACTTCGGGCGTAAGTAGAAATAGCTATTATCCCCTCTTCACTCTATGATATCTTTTGTACCTCTGCAGGTCTGTATGTGGTGATGGTGTTGTGGTCGTAGCGTAGGGCGGTGGCGACGACGGCATTGGCAGGGAGCTGGGGGGCACGGGTGCCACCGGTGACAGTCAGCATGTGGTTGGTCTCTATGCGGATTTCGTCCCACAAGCCCTGTACTAAGAATGACTCTAAGGTCTTGCGGCCGCCCTCCACGATGAGCGACTGCACATGATGGGCATGCAGGCTGTTGAGGTTCAGCGGATGCTGGCGGTCGATGACCAGTCGCTTGGGGTCGGGGCCAGCCCAGTGACGCACGGAAAGCAACGGATGCTCGCGCTCGTCGGTGACGCGCCCTACCAGGATGGCATCCTCCTCGGAGCGAAGTTTATGGCTGAGCATCTGGGTGAAAGGGGTGGAGATAGCCAGTGGCTGACAGTGGTCGTCGATGAAGCCATTGGCGGTCTGCGCCCATTTGAGGATGATGTAAGGGCGATGCTGACGGTGGTAGGTGAAGAAACGGCGGTTGAGCGCGCGGCACTCTTCTTCGAGCACACCCACCGCCACGTCGATGCCAGCATCGCGCAGCTTGCGGATGCCGCGGCCACGGACCTCGGCAAACTCGTCGATGCAGCCTATCACTACGCGCGCTATACCTTTCTTAATGATGAGGTCGGCACAGGGCGGCGTCTTGCCATAGTGCGAGCAGGGCTCCAATGACACGTACATCGTAGCCTCTTTCAGTAGCGGCTCGTCCTCCGGTCGTACCGATGCGAAAGCATTCACCTCGGCATGACCCTCGCCGCAGCGCACATGGTAGCCCTCGCCGAGAATTCTCCCCTCAGGGAGTACGATGACGGCACCAACCATGGGGTTGGGCTTGGCATTCTGTTGTCCGCAGCGTGCCAGTTGCAGGCAGCGCCGCATGTATCTTTCGTCTTCTGTCATCATCAATAATCGTAGGGGTTATGGGTCTTATGGGGCTTATGGGGCTTATAGGGCTTATGGGTCTTATGGGTCTTATGGGTCTTATAGGCCGTCTAAGTTCTTGAACAGCTGGTCGATATGCGCTTGTGGCGTAGCCCAGCTGGTGGCAAAGCGGGTGATGCAGCGACCATCGGGCAGCGTGTCCCATACCTCGAAGAGCACTTTGCCGTCCAGCGCCTGCATCTGGCTGGGGGTGAGGATGGGGAACTGCTGGTTGGTGGGCGAGTCGATATAGAAGGGTATGCCCCTCGATGCGAAGAGCTGCCTCAGCTGGGTTGCCATGTCGATGGCATGACGGCTGATGCGGAAGTAGAGATTGTCGGTGAAGAGCGTGTCGAACTGCAGACCGAGCAGACGTCCTTTGGCCATCAGGGCACCATGCTGCTTGATGACGGTAAAGAGATGACGGGGAGCATTGCCACGGGGAAAGACCACGGCTTCACCACACAGCGCACCCACCTTGGTGCCGCCGATGTAGAAGACGTCGCAGAGCTGAGCCAGCGTCGGCAGGTCTACGTCGGCAGCAGCGCTGCTGAGGCCATAGCCCAGTCGGGCACCGTCGATGAAGAACGGTATCTGGTAGTCGCGGCATACGTCGTAGATGGCACTGAGCTCGGCCTTCGTGTAGATGGTGCCGTACTCCGTGGGGAACGAGATGTAGACCATGCCTGGGTAGACCATGTGGGGCCACGTGGGGTCACCATGGAAGTGTTCTAACATCAGGCGCAGGTCGGTGGCTGACATCTTACCGTCGTGGCCGGGCAACGTCAGCACCTTATGGCCGCTGAACTCAATGGCGCCAGCCTCGTGGACGGCAATATGACCTGTCTCGACGGCCACCACTCCCTCATAGCTCTGCAGCAGGGCGTCGATGATGGTGGAGTTGGTCTGCGTGCCGCCTACCAGGAAGAAAATGTCGGCATCGGGACAGCCCGTGGCCTGTCGTATCTTCTCCTTAGCCGATTGGCAGAAAGGGTCCTCGCCATAGCCGCTCACCTGCTGCATGTTGGTCTCTGTCAGGCGGCGCAGAATCTCAGGATGTGCCCCCTCCGTGTAGTCGCATGTAAATGAAATCATTGCTTTGTGTCTGTCTAATCAAATAAATAAAATCGGTGCAAAGGTACAAAGAAGCAAGGAGAAAACCAAAATTTTCTTTGGTATTTTGCTCATTTCTTCGTACCTTTGCACCTAAATGATGACATACGAAGACTTTTGGCAACCACTCACTCAGGTCTATGACGCAGGCGAGGCGAAAGCTGTAGCGAGGATGGTCATGGAGGTAGGCTTTGACCTCTCCATGACGGACATCGTCTGTGGAAAGGTTGAGTCACTGGATGAGTGCGAGCTGGGCAGCATACAGCGGCGACTGCTGGCCGGCGAGCCGGTACAGTACGTGCTGGGCAGGGCCGACTTTGGAGGCAGAACGTTCATGGTGAGCCCGGGCGTCCTGATACCCCGGCCCGAGACCTACGAGCTGTGTCAGCACGTCGTACGCCACCTCGCCCACCACCCCGCACCCACTGTCCTCGACATCGGTACGGGCAGCGGTTGCATAGCCTGCACACTGGCAGCCGAGCTGCCGCAGGCTCAGGTCACGGCGTGGGACATCTCGGAAGAAGCCCTGGACGTGGCGAGGCGTAATGCCGAAGCCCTCCACGTATCTGTTGCCTTCGAACAGGTAGACGCCCTCCAATTATCAATTGTCAATTGTCAATTGTCCGCTCGAGCTCTGCTCGCTTGCTACCAAAGGGACGCAAGAATTCTCCATACAATTGTCAGCAACCCGCCATACATAGGACAGAGCGAGGCTGCCACCATGGAGCCGTGGGTGCTGAAACATGAGCCACACCTGGCACTGTTCGTGCCAGATGATGACCCGCTGCTGTTCTACCGCCACATCGCCGACTATGCGATGACCGCCCTCTGCGATGACGGCATGCTCTTCTTTGAAATCAACCCTCGGTATAGCGAGGCCCTGCGGCAAATGCTCACGGCAAAGGGATTTCATGATATACAGGTCATAGACGACCTATACGGCAAACAACGATTTATCAGCGCATGCAAGTAAAAGAGATGACAGGCCAGCAGGCCTACCAGAAGCTGGCGGCACTCTGTGCACGTAGCGAACATTGTCAGCAGGAGATGCTCGACAAGATGCGCCAATGGGGCGTAGACGAGGAGGAACAGGCCAAGGTGATGGCGCGACTGGTGGAGGAACGCTACGTGGACGACGAGCGCTTCACGCGGGCTTTCGTCAATGACAAGGTGCGCTATGCCAAGTGGGGACGGCGCAAGATAGAGCAGGCACTATGGATGAAGCGTATCGATGAGCAGCTGGCGAGGACGGTGCTCGACGAGGTGCCCGACGAGGACTATATAGCCATTCTGCGGCCGGCACTGAAGCAGAAACGTCGCAGCACCAAGGCCGCCAGCGAGTATGAGATGACGATGAAACTGATCAAGTATGCCCTCTCGCGAGGCTTCACGATGGATGTCATCAAACAATGCATGGAGGTGGACGATGAAGCCGAGTTTTCTGACTAAGGTGCTGGACTTCGTCTCACCGCGGCTCTGCGTCATCTGTGGCCGACGGCTGTTGCCCTCGCAACCCCTGCTGTGCAGCCACTGTATGCTACACCTGCCCGTCACCAACTACTATCTGTCACCACTCGACAACCCGATGGCTCGGCTGTTCTGGGGACTCTTTCCCATAGAACGGGCGTCGGCACTATTCTTCTACGAACCAAAGGCGAGTACCAGGGAACTGATATACGACCTGAAATACCGAGGCTACCCGATGATAGGCGAGGAGATGGGGGCTCTCATCGCCCGGCACTATCAGCCGGCAGGCTTCTTCGAGGGTGTCGATGCCATCATCCCCGTGCCGTTGACGCGAAGACGCAGGTGGCAGCGGGGCTATAACCAGAGCGAGATGCTGGCCAGGGGCATCAGGGAGGTGACAGGCTTGCCGATACTGACTGACGTGCTGAAGCGCACATCGTTCAAGGGAAGCCAGACGAAGAAAAACCAATGGGAGCGCAGAGAGAACGTGGATGGCGTCTTCAGGTTGGTGCGCCCGGACGATATACGGGGCAAACATATATTACTGATAGACGACATCATCACGACAGGTGCCACGATTGTGGCCTGTGCCGATGAGCTCTGCAAGGCGGGCGACGTGAAAATCAGCGTGCTGTCATTGGGGCTGACCAAAGCGTGAGACGTGCAATTATGGTTATTTAACATTGACGGCGGGAAAAACTCTCAGCTCTCAACTCTCAACTCTCAACTTTTTTTGTACCTTTGCACAAAATTCCGTAAAGTATGAATGATATTAAGAAACTCTTTGCAGCGAAACTGCTTGAAGTGAAGGCTGTCAAGCTGCAGCCAAACAATCCGTTTACATGGGCCAGCGGCTGGAAATCACCTATCTATACTGACAATCGCAAGACGCTGGGATTTCCGCGTCTGCGCTCATTCGTCAAGTTGGAACTGTGCCACATCATTCAGGAACAGTTTCCTGAGGCTGAGGCCGTAGCCGGTGTGGCCACGGGTGCCATCGCCCAGGGGGCACTGGTAGCCGAGGAGCTGGGACTGCCTTACTGCTACGTGCGACCCAAGCCCAAAGACCACGGCATGGGCAATCAGGTGGAAGGCGAGCTGGCTAAAGGCAGCAAGGTGGTAGTGGTGGAAGACCTTATCTCTACCGGAGGCAGCAGCCTGAAGGCCGTCGAGGCACTGCGTCAGTACGGTGTCGAGGTGGTCGGCATGGTGGCCTCGTTCACCTATGGCTTCCCTGTGGCCGAGGAGGCTTTCCGCGAAGCCGGCGTGCGACTTATCACCCTGAGTAATTATGAAGCTGTCATTGAGGCTGCCGCTGCTACCGGCTATATCAAGGACGAGGACAAGGCCGTTCTCGCAGAATGGCGCAAAAATCCCAGTGAGTGGGTAGGCCCCCAAAGATAGGGGCTGTAGGGGCCTGAACAAGCGCAGGCTCCATGTTATAAACTTTTTTCCCAGGTCTCAAATACGCTTGTTCAGACCCCCATCCCCCTAACTTAGGGGGCTCATGATTATGGTAAAATACGAAAGTAGTATCAAGCAGGTACCCTATGCTCAGCAGGCTGTCTATGAGATGCTGAGTGACCTGAACAATATCGACCGTGTACGCGACCGCCTACCCGAGGATAAACTCCAGAATATCACCTTCGACCGCGACTCCGTGTCAGTGGCCGTACCTCCTATCGGTGAAATAGCTCTTCACGTCTGCGATCGTGAGGAACCAAAGTGCGTGAAGTTTGAAGCCGCACAGTCGCCCATCCCCTTCAACCTGTGGGTGCAGATGTTGCCCGTCACCGAGACGTCATCGAAGATGAAAGTGACGCTGCAAGCCGACATTCCCCTGATGCTGAAGGCTATGGTTGGCAGTCGCCTGCAGGAGGGCGTCGAGCAGATGGCAGAAATGCTGGCGATGATACCGTATGAGAAGTGAAAAGTGATAAGTGAAAAGTGAAAAGTGATGAGTGAGAAGTGATAAGTGAGAAGTGAAAAGTGATGAATATAAGAGGTCTTTGGAGAAAAATGATGTGGGGATTGGCAAGCATACTGGCCACATGCCACATGGCAATGCTTACTTCGTGCGAGGCTGACCCGATGTTCGGCAGCCCATACGCATGTAGCTTTATCTTCTATACGTCCTATCATCCTAATTCGGCCTTGACGCTGGCACTGGGCAACCCCGGCTCTTACGTCATTGTCACGCCACAGGTGAGGCAGGGCGTGATGCACCTGATGATAACCACGAACGGAGGCAAGACGGAAGACCTGGCTCTGACCACGGAGAAAGAAGCGAAACGACTGGATTATGGCAATATGGGAGCTAACGGCCGACTGATTATCGGTTGCGCTAATGCGTATGGGTTGAAAGCCTACGACGGACACTGCAGCAACTGTCTGCGCGAATTCGGAGGAAAGAACTATCCGCTGTCATGGATAGACCACGGGTTGTTGCTGAGATGCGCCAAGTGCGAGCGGGTGTATGATCCCAATGCCGATGGACTTGTCGTAGAGAACGGACAGGAGGGTGACCGCAACCTCTATCAGTATGTGCCGATGCTTAACGACGAATTCTTGCATGTGTTCAATGGTAAGCCGACGGGCTACTGACAGCTGCCAATACTTCATGTTTAATGGCCTTTTGACTCAGAGTCGAAGGTACTTTCATTCGAAAAATCAAAGAAAAATTCGTTTTTCTTTGGTTATTTGCTTGTTTATTCGTACCTTTGCACCCGCTAACTTCGGCCTTGATGGTGGAATGGTAGACACGAGGGACTTAAAATCCCTTGGCCAGTAACGGCTGTGCGGGTTCGAGTCCCGCTCGAGGCACCGACGGATAACAGCAATAGAAATCTCTGAATCGCTTGGCGGTTCGGAGATTTCTATTTATGCCTTAGTAATGATAAAAAAATAACTTGGTACAAAAGACTAAAGTTACAGACCCCACCCCTGCCCCTCCCCTTGAAGGGAGGGGAGTGCCTCACGGAGTCTCTGCGGCGGGCAAGGCGGTAGCCCCTCCCCTCCCTTGTAGGGGAGGGGTTGGGTTGGGGTCAGTATCTTAATTATATCAAGTTATTTTTTTAACGGTTACTTAATGAC
>JAFUSV010000032.1 GCA_017467565.1 Prevotella sp. | reverse complement strand
GTAATGGGATCTTCGACGCAGGAAATCCTCATGATGTTCTGCCGCCACTACGCCCTGCTGCTCGCTGTCAGCTTCATCATTGCAGCTCCGATAGCTTACTACATAGGACGTCAGTGGCTTCAGTCGTTTGCCGAGCGCACCCCCATCTACTGGTGGCTCTTCCCATTGGCTCTGTTGGCTGTAGGCATCATCACCCTCGCCACCGTTATCATCCAGAGTTGGCGTGCTGCTAATGCTAACCCTGTAGAAAGTATTAAAACCGAATAAAAACGTGATGATATGATAAGTGCTTTTAGATCATTAAACAAGCGAGGACAGCACAATTGGACTAAGATTGTGTGTCTGGCCATCGGACTGGCGGCTGGTGTAGTGCTGATAGGCAAGGTTGGCTTCGAACAGTCGTATGATGACTTCTTCCCTGAGAGTGAACGCATCCATGTGGTGTGCGAAGACGTTGTCCACGAGGGCGAGTACAAGCACTTCCCACAGACGGCGGGTGCCATAGCCCCAGCCCTGAAGCGTTATTGTCCACAGGTGGAGGCGGCTACCCGCTATACAGCCTTTGCATGGGATATGCCTATCGTGACGGAAGACGACAAGCGGGTGCGTACCAACTTTGCTCTTGTAGATAGTTGCTTCTTCGACGTGTTTCCTTTCCGTGTGCTGGCGGGCAATGCCAAGAAGACGCTCAGTCAGGTGGATTATTGTATGATTCCCCGTTCACTGGCCGAGAAACTGGGCGGTGATGTCGTCGGGAAGAAAGTCTATTATAACAAGCGCGGTGGATGGGAGCTCACCGTTGGCGGTATCTATGAGGACATTCCCATGAACTCCAAACTACACGGTATGGAAGTGATGGTCAGTATGCCAACCATTACCAAAATTATGTTTGACGGACGCGACAACTGGGTAGGTAACGACCGCTATGAAGGCTATGTACGTCTGGCTGAAGGTATAGGTCCTGATGACTTGAAGCCGCAGATAGAGAAAATGAGGCAGGAGAACCTGCCCTTGGACCAGTTGAAGAAGGCTGGCGTGGACTTGGGCTTCTCCCTGCAGCCGCTCATCGACTATCATACGAAGGATGAGGGAACACGTCGCATGACTTGGATTCTCTCGCTGTTGTCAGCAGTGCTTATCGGCAGTGCCGTGATGAATTACCTGCTTCTCGTCATTGGCGGCATCAGCCGGCGTGCCCGTGAGATGGCCGTCCGTCAGTGCTATGGTGCCGAGGCCCGCCATATATATAATAAGGTGATGGTCGAGAGCATCGTCCACCTGTTGTTGTCGCTGGCACTGGCGGCACTGCTGCTCTATGTGTCGAAGGATACGGTGGAGGAACTCACGGGGGCACCGCTGACGACCCTGCTGACGACGGGAAGCAACGTGGGGATGATCGTAGCGACGTGTCTTGTCGTGCTTCTTATCACGGGTCTCGTGCCGGGCTATATCTATACCCATATCCCCG
The DNA here is from genome assembly GCA_017467565.1 of Prevotella sp. GTDB lineage: Bacteria > Bacteroidota > Bacteroidia > Bacteroidales > Bacteroidaceae > Prevotella. The sequence continues at coordinate 1,375 of JAFUSV010000032.1, read as the reverse complement.
TAGCCGCTGCTTTCAAGAGCTACAGCCAGAGTCATCGTCTTTGGAAGCTTTTGCTGTTAGGGCTGCAGTTTGCTTCGGCCACGTTTCTTATTGTGCTGCTGATGGTGGTAGGCCGTCAGTATCGGATGATGGTCCATGATGACCTGGGCTACGACTACTCCACCTTAGGTTCGATATTGGTAGATGGCGTCTCTGAGGAACAGCGCCAGCTGGTTGTCGAGGAACTGCGCAAGATGTCATCCGTGAAGGGTGTGACAATGGCGTATGCCAATCTGACTCAGCACCAGAGCGGCGATAATATCCTGCTGCCTGGCGACGAACGTGAATATATGAACATTGCCGATCTTTACGATGTGGGCGACGGCTATTTCGACGTGATGGGCATCCCCGTGGTTGCCGGCCGTAGCTTTATTGAGCAAACGGACACCCTGAGTGAGGTGATGGTCAGCAGGAAGTTCGAGCAGAAAATGCGTGAGTTGGCCGGTTGGGATCAGGCCGTGGGTAAGCAGATTATCGTTACTTCGTACAGTGAGCCTCATACCATCGTCGGTGTCTTTGAAGATATCCGCATCGGTAGCATCACCAATCCCGATGCCCGTGCCAGCGTCTGCTTCTATAGCCGCAAGCCTGACAGGATGCACTATATCCTCATCCGTTTCCAGAATATGGAAGGTCTGGAGGATGCCAACAGGCTCGTGAAGAAACTGGTGACAGATAATCCCGACATCGCCATCACGCCCTATAACCAGATGGTAGTCGAACTCTATACCGATGCCCATCACTTCCGTACCACCGTGATGATTGGTGGCATTGTGGCCCTGCTCATTGCCCTTATCGGACTGATAGGCTATCTGGCAGGCGAGATAGGGCGCCGACAAAAGGAGATTGCCATCCGAAAGGTTAACGGTGCAAGGACGACTGATGTGCTTCGCCTGTTTAATATCGATATTCTGCGTGTGGCTTTGCCTGCTGTCCTTATTGGCGCTGTAGGAGCATGGTATGTGTCCCGTCTGTGGCTGGAGCAGTTTAGCGAGAAAGCCTTCCTTTCTCCCTTGCTTTTCATAGGCTGTGCAATATTGGTGTTGGCAATCATCCTGAGTGTGGTGTGCATCTGCTGCCATCGCGTTACAACCTCAAATCCCGTCAACTATCTAAAGACGGAATAAGACAATTCGTATAATTCGTGAAATTCGTAGTTAAAAAGAAATAAAGTTATGATTAAGTTAGAAAACATTCAGAAGGTCTTTCGCACCGAGGAGGTGGAGACCGTAGCACTGGGCGGCGTATCGCTCGAAGTAAAGAAAGGTGAGTTTGTAGCCATCATGGGGCCTTCGGGCTGCGGTAAGTCAACATTATTGAATATCCTTGGATTGCT
>JAFUSV010000031.1 GCA_017467565.1 Prevotella sp. | reverse complement strand
TGGATTCAACAACCTAATAGCACCTTACTATCAACCCCGTGTATTCTTTGAACAGGTGGATGGGAAAACTGTGATGGTTATCTGGGTAACGGCTGGAGAACGTCGTCCTTACAAGGTGCCTGACATGGTAACTGCTAAAGAGAAGAAGTACAATTACTATATCCGTTACAATTCCAGTTCTATTGTGGCAAAGGATGAATACCTCACGGAACTGCTGAACCTCGCCAACCGTGTCCCATTTGACGACAGAGGAAACGTGAAAGCCAAGCCTGAAGATGTCTCGATGCTTCTGATACGCGACTATCTGGCAGAAACAAAGAGTTCACTGGCAAGGGAAATGGAAAAACTATCGCCCCTGCAAGTGTTGGAACAGATGAATTTATTGGAGGGGCCAGTAGAGCAAACACGTATAAAGAATGTGGCACTGATGATGTTCTCCTACCATCCAGAACGATTCTTCCCTGGCACTCAGATTGACATTGTTTTCTATCCGCAAGGCAAGGATGGCGATCCCAACAACTTTACAGAGACAGAGCCTTTCCGTGGTCCCGTTCATTTGACACTAAGGCGAGCACTGGACTATCTGAAGTATATGGTTGTCCGAAAGAACATCCATAAGCCAAAAGACGATGAGCATTCTATCGTGGTGTATAACTATCCCTATCAGGCACTGGAAGAGAGTCTGGTTAATGCCTACTATCACCGTCGATATGACGAGTACCAGCCTGTAGAGGTGAATATCATGCCTGATATGATAGAGATAATCAGCTATGGCGGTGCAGAACGCAGCATCAAACTTGATGATCTTCGGGCTGGCAAGCGCGTTCATGCCCGTCGCTACCGCAACCCTCGTCTGGGCGAATTCCTCAAAGAACTACATCTGACAGAAGGAAGAGGTACAGGCTTTCCCACTATTCATGAGGAACTGAAGAAGAACGGTTCACCCGACTCTATCATTGAGGCTGACGATGAGCATACCTACTTCATCATCCGCATCCCCTGCCACCCAGAATTTGTATGCGAAGAATTGGGTATGGATAAGGATGGACACATCCTGCCTATCGAGGAAATCAGGGACAAAGAGAATAATGTTACTGACAATGTTACTGAGGATGTTACTGACAATGTTACTGAGGGACGAACTGCAAAGGAACGGCGTGATGAAATGTTGCGTCTAATGAAATTGACTCCCAAAATTACATATGATAATCTTGCTAATATTCTACATGTTTCAAGAATGACCGTATCAAGAGACATCAATCTTCTCCGTGCTAACGGCAAACTCACAAGAGATGGTGATGATTTTGGTGGCAAGTGGATAGTTATTGAGTGATTTAATGATTTTTATATGAGAAGATACCTCTCGTTTGCAGGAATTTGCCTACCTTTGCAAACGAGAGGTCAAGTGGACACTTTCGCAGACTTTTGAGAGGCTGGAAATACACCTAAGCATGGCGGATGAGTAATTGCATTTTCTTACTTGTACCGTTTAAATGCTTAAAGTGCTGTAAGTGAAGATTATATAAATGCTGCGTGGGAAGTAGTGTTGTGATAATCCATTGAGTTGATGTTGCTCTAAGCGAACGAGTGTAATTAAACTTGCCGATTTAATGATTTTTAGCCATAAGAATGACCTCCGTTTACGGGATTTTGACTATATTTGTGCCTGAAAGCGCGAGGATGCTCACGCTCGGCAAATGAGAGGACGCTCTCTTTTCAACCCGCTTAAACACATCCTTCAAACGAGAGTATGGCAAGTAAGACTGACTTTGTACAATTCATCGCCGACCAATGCGGTGGGGCAGGCGTTATCACGACCAAAAAGATGTTCGGCGATTATGGTATCTATTGCGATGGGAAAATCTTTGGACTCATCTGTGATGATTGCTTTTACGTAAAACCTACCGAGGCTGGAAGGGCTTTACTTGGAAAAGTGGAGCTGAGGGCGCCTTACGATGGTGCTAAGGACTACTTCTATATAGGCGACGTGGATGACCGAGACCGTCTTTCCGCCCTCGTCCGCGTGACATGCGAAGCTCTGCCAGAACCGAAGAAGAGGAAACGTTAGATTCCTATTTGGCAAAGACCCGTGGGCAGAACCTGCCAAGCCAAAAAGCACCGGTGAACCGAATCTGTAGTTGCAGGTTCGGGTCACCGGTATCAGGTTGTGGAAGACGAGCAATGCTCGTCTTGCCCGGCGAAGCTTACTTGACTATCATTTTCTTGTTGCCGATGATGAAGACACCCTTCTGGCCGCTTAAGCTGTCTACGCGGCGACCGTCGAGCGTGAATACAGGCTCTGCATGCTGCGGAGTGCTCACACCGTCGATGCCGCTCACAACGCTATAGTCTCTGATGAAATACCAGCTAATCTCACTCTCCAGTTCAACCTCGCCGTTGCGATAGATGCTCTGTACGCCCACCTGGTTCCAGAGGTAGGAGTCGAAGTTGTTGTTGTCGAGCCAGATGGTTCTTGAGGCTTCGTCAGTCTCTACGTAGTAGTCGTCGTAGCTGTAGGGGATGAGCACCAGATTCTCTGTGAGCGCCTCGTAGAGATCAGGGTCGCCCACTTCGGCGATGACGAGCGGGGTGGCCTCGTGCTCAATGTCTTTCAGCACTTGGAAGTAGAGATTCTCTGTGTTGAGCTTGTTGCCGTTTACGTCAACATCGGGTATGGTGACCACGAGATTGTGAACACCCGAATAGGCATAGCTGTTGATGACAGGTGTTGCGGGAGCGGCAGCCTCCGTCTCAGCAGGCGACAAATAGGTGACGGCAATCTTTGTGATGCGCATCTGTCCTCTGGCCACATTGGTGAAGACTATCTCATCGGCCATTCCCGTCCAGGTCCAAGTCTGCGTCTCGCTGTCAAGCTCTACGGTGCCTTTGCTGGCTGTCACTTCGCCCACATTGCCTGAAGTGCAGGTGATGACCACCTCCACGATGTGCTGGCCAGCCACGGTGAACGTGTTGTTGGCATAGACGCGGGCTGCTGAGCCATTGTCGTAGTATTTAGGTTCCAAGGGAGGATTGGCAGTATTGCCGCCTACAGCAAAGCTGATTGTGTAGCCTTCGGCTATGGTCTCTACGCCGAGGGAGGTCTTATCCTCGTAGCCCTGCTCGGCCGCAACCCATTCAACAGTGGCGGGGACGCCAGTGAAGTCGCCTGGATCGTCGCCTGGATCGTCGGTGCTGGCGGTCTCATCGTAGGTCAGTTCAATGCCTGTCAGGCGGAAACCCTGCACATTGTTGGTGAACACCACCGACTTCACTGCTTCAGCCGTTGTCCAGGTGTAGTTGGTGCTGTTGTCTACCAAAGTGCCGGTGCTGGCTACCACTTCGCCCGGATAGCCAGTGACGTAGTTGAGCACCACCTTTTCTATTGCGACACCCTCGATGGTGAGCGTGCTGCCGGCATAAAACTGCATGCCGCCATAGTAGGTGCTGTAGATAGGCACATAGCTGCCGCCGAACGTGGCTTTATAGCCTTCGGCAAGAACGACGGGCTCCGATGGGCGGCTCATATCGGCGAGTCCGGATTCTGCAACGTTCCAAGTCACAGTGGTTGAGGCCACAGAAGTCAGAGCCATCAGGGCTGAGACAATCAAAAGTGAGATTTTTTTCATAACGCGTAGATGTTTTTGAATATAAATAATGATGGTTATTTCAATACAAGTTTCTTTCCGTTGCGGATATAGACACCTTTCTTCGTCGGCGCTGCAACGCGTCGCCCCTGCACCGTATAGAGGGGGGATGCCGCTGCAGACCGAACATCCTGCACGTCGTCGATGCCGTCGGCATCGACAATTGTCAGGTATCCCGTCTGGTAGCTTAGGGAATAGTTCACGGCCTCGCCGCCGCCGGCAATGATGGGATAGATGCCGGGTGCCGACTGTTCTGTGGCTGTAGTGCTCACCGTGGGGCGCACATTGTATTCAGGCTCCAGCTCACCGTTTTTCAGTCCTTCGTAGAGCAGCATGAACTCAGGGTTTGGCTCGCCCTGTCGGCGCTGGCAGTCAGCAGGCCTGACAGTCAGCGGTGCACGGCGTACGATGAGCACGCCTTCGCCATATTCCACGGCTTCATCGTCGATGGTGCCCGCCATAGCCCTGATGACATAGCGCCCCACGGGCGACTCAGGCTCAGCCTCGCACACCAACACAGGGTCGCCCTCAACGTCGTCTCCGCTGAGTTGATAGCCCAGTTTCGGATTCTGTTCGCCGTATTCACGCGTGGCATTGCGCGGTTGTATGAGCGTGTAAACCTCGCGCATGTGGTTTGCAAACCGGCTCCACTCGGCAGCCTGTTTGAAGGCAGCCGCCATGTCGCGTCTTACGGCCAGCTGGCATTTCTCTGGGTCAACATAGCCAAAGGCATCGGTGCCTGCCGTGGGCACGCTGAGTGCATATACACGCAGTTCTGTCAGTCCGCTGCAGTAGTAGAGGGCTTTGCTGCCAATGGTCGTCAGGCTCGAAGGCAGGTAGAGCTCCTTCAGCTTCGAGCAGCCTGCAGCGGCCTCTTCGCCCAGGGCTTTCGTGCCTGCAGGAAGTTTCAGTCGCCCTGTCCTGTCAGGCAGCACTGCAATGACCATCTGCCGTGTGGCATCGTAGACCACACCGTTGTCGACGGTAAAGTCAGCTCCTGGTGCCGGCAGACCGACACTGACGCTATCCAATTTCATGCACATTGCCAGAGCACCAGTTCCCCAGTGCTTCAGACCGGCCGGCAGAATGATGCTCTCAAGTGCCTGACAGCCATAGAAGGCATGACGGGGTAGGGTGTCATCTTCCGTCACCAGTGCCTCGTTGGCAGCTTCTGTCAGATACGGCTCGCCGCCGCTGACAAAACGCGCACCGCTCAGGTCCAGTTTGTGCAGATTGCCCGCCGTAGGATGGCCCTGCGCGTCGCGTCCGGCCATGAAGCGAAGCCATCGCAGGTCAGTGCCGTTGATGAGGCCCGTAATTGTAAGGTCTGCATAGGTGAGGGCCGATGCTTCGTCCACCATTGCAGCCAGTTGCCCAGCCTGCTCCACATGTATTGTGGCAGTCTGCAGCTGCATGGGTTTGCCATAGATGCCTGCTATCATGTCGTGGTCGTTGAGGAACTTATAGATTTTGGGGTCAAGCAGGTCTATGTCGAAGTAGCCGTTAGCATCGCCGTCCCATCCCCAGTTCACGTGTACCCGCCCTTCCGCGTCGTAGCCGTCGATGACGAAAGCATGGCCGAAGCCTTGCTGGCGATCGGTGGCGCCATAGACGATGGGGCGCTGCTTGCTCAACTCGGTGTAGACCATGTCCATCCAGTCGCTGCTCACATACTCAGAGCGGTAGAAGGCACGGGCAGTGTTGATGCCGAAATACTCGCGCAGGCCATAGGCCGCGTCGGCCGTAAACGTACCGCTGCCATTGACGGAATAGTTCATGCGCGATGCTACGCCGCAATGCAGCATCAGCGTCGCTACAGCCGACGCCTCCTGCTCTGTATAGTTGCCGCCGGCATAGCTGTCGCGCATGTGAGCCCAGTCGTACTCGGTCTCGCCGAAGTTCGCCGTGACGTACTCCTTCACCGTGGTGCCGTCGAGCGGATATGTGATGGTACGCTCTCCCTGTCCGCGAGGCGGATACCGATGGTAGTAGAGCGTCTGGGCTATCGCCGTGGCCACACAGCCCGTGTAACAGTGACCATAGCGCTGGTCTACAGGGGTGTAGTTCCAGTAGGGCTCCTCCTGCCCCCATGTGCTGCTCATCAGGGCAGGTACGGTGGCAGGGAAGCGTGACGGGTCGGGAGCCGGGCTCTTGGCTATACTCTGGGCTGTTGCTTCAGCTTGGGCGGCAATCAGTTCTACCTGCGATAAAAACCACTCCAGTCCCTCGTTGCATTTTTCGGAGAAGTGAGTATCGGCATAGCCTATGACTTCAGGCATCAGGTCGCTGTTTGACAGAATGGCGAAGCCGCTCTGCTCGTAGCCGTAGACCGTGTAATGTTCCGTTCGCCTGAGTTCCTTCGGGAGCTCGCCCCCACTGGGGCGCAGCCGTTGCAGCAATTGCAGGGCTGCAGTTTTCATTTGCACCTTAGACCGGGGTGCGGCTGTGGCAGTAAGCGTGAGCATGGCCATGCAGGCGAGTGCAGCGATTGTTCTCGCCGTGTGGGCATAGTGATAGTTCTGATATCTCATATTCATTCGTTCATGTTACCTGATGACGCGTTTCTTTCCTTGGCTGACATAGATGCCCTTTCTCTTGGCGCCGTCGGTGCGCTGTCCTTGTAGGGTGTAGAGAGTCGATGTCCTTTCTGCGCTGTCGTAGGTCTGGCTGCTGATGCCCAGCAGTTCTATCCTTATGGCCACGGCATCACTCTCGGCACCGTCGCTATAGACCACAGTGACGTAATATGTGTCTTGCTGCTCCGTAGCTTCTGTGTCGACATAGCGCAGCTCGGCCTGACTGTCGACGCTGCCAATGAGCTGCTCGCCGCGATAGATGTTGTAGGCTTTCACCTCGCCGCACGACAGGCCGTAGGTGACATCATCCACCATCATGCCCCAGCTGTTGTCGCTCGTATGGCGTATTGCGAAATGGCGTGTGCCGACAGGCAGGTCGAACGTCAGCTCCGTCCATCTTTCTTCGGTCAACGTGCCTTCGCCCAGCAGGGTCATGTCGGCAATATCGGCCCCCGTCGTACTATAGTAAACCTCATATTTCTCCGGCTCAAACGCTGCGCTGTATTCGCTTGCCCAGAAGCTGATTTGCTGGGCTTCGCCGCTCAGCGCGGGCGAGATGAGCCAATCGTCACTTGGGCCTGTGGCAGCACCCAAAGCCATCAGATACCGATCGCCGCTATGGGGGCGTATGCGGGGATTATTATCCAAGTTGATGACCAGGCCAGGCTGCAGCACCGTCCATGCGTTGCAACCGCCCTCGCTTTCGTAAAGCTGCTGGCTGGTCAAGCGGAAAGTCTCCTGCCTGTCAGCATCAATCACGCGCCAGTCGCCCAGCATGCCTTCGCTGATGTCGGCAGTGATGCCTCCGTTGCTCCATGCCGGAAAGTCGCTGCCTTCGAAAGTCTCAGTGTAGACGCGCGACAGACTTTCCGGCTGATGCCATGTAATGACGATGCCCTCATCCGTCTGCCAGCCTTGCAGCCCTGTTGCTGTAGGCAGTCCTGACTTCATGATGCTCACCGTGCTTGTTGCCTCATTGTTGTTCTCGTCCAGATCGTAGTCGAACTCCACGACCGCACGCACCAGGACTTGCTCTTCGATGGTCATGGGGCTGACAGAGAGCAGGGCGGCAAATGTGCGCGATTCGTAGGGAGCAAGCGCGTCGGCAATGTATTCGTTGAGCAGCTCCTTGTCGTCAGCAAAAAGACGGACCCTATAGTCGTCTGCCGTCTCGCTGCCCAGATTGCTGATGGTCACGCTGACCTCTGTCGGAACGCCTTTGCGCAGCTGCGATGGAGTATTCAGGCTTGCTGCAAGATCATACTCCAACAGGTCTGTCACTCTGACATCGTCGATGTTGACAGCTTGCTCTGGAGCTTCGGAGACGAAGTGGAAGACCACCTGCACGTAGCGTTCGTTGAGGTAGTTGCGCAAGGAGATCTGCTCGCCAGTCCATTGCGCGCTACCTGACAGCTGGCTGTAGTCGATGGTTTTCAGCGCTTCAATGCTGCCGTCAGGCTTCTGTATCTCAACCGCCAGGCTGCATTCGCTGCCGGGAATGGCGAGATGGTGGAAGAGTAGGGTGGGGTTGACGGCGCCGCGCATAGATATCTTTCCAGAGATGAATCGCACTTGCGTGCCGGCCTGCATGGTTATCTGATATGACGACTGGTCGCCGTCGGAGGAGCTGAGGTCGAAGGCCGGTTCATAGGCTCCCATGGCTGCACGATACCAGTAGTTCTGCAGCTGTCCGAATGCGAAAGACTCGATGAAGGGCAGGCGGTAGCTGTGGCCTGTGACCAGTGCGGCCATGCCGTACTCACTCTTTCCGGTGGCGTTGGCCGCTTGGATGGCAAACTGACAGAGTTGCTGCTCGCCCGTCTCAGTGTCCATGTCGATGTTGGCGGTCGTGACGCCGGGCAGCGTGGTGGCAAGCGGTTTGACGACATAGCCGCCTTCCATGCTGTAGATGGTATATGCCACGTCGGCCGGGTCTACATAGCCGCCGTTCAGTCCTGTCGTCGGGACGGCATTCCACGACAGACTTACATAGTCTTGACAGTCTGCTGCAACCGATCCTAACGGGCGCTGAGGCACATCGATGCCAACGTAGACCATCGTCTCTGCCGGGTCGCCGCTTCCTGCGCTGTTGCTGGCGACGACGCGGTAGAGGTTGTTTCCCTGCGGCGCCGACTCGTCAACGAAGCTGAGCTGACTGCCTGGCATGGGATGATCGAAGGTGTGTATCAGCGTTTCGCCGCGCGTCAGCCGGATGTTGCTGATAGCTGACAGGCTGCTGCCATTGACGGCAGTCGTCGGAGCAGTGAAACTGACGGTGGCACTCATGCCTCCCTGCGGTGCTGCAATGGCTTTGAGGTCGGTTATGATGCCAGGTGCCTCGTCAGAGGGGTTGGCGGTGATGCTGATGTCGTCGAGCATCAGCCGGAAGTGGTTGGGGGGGCTGATGGCATGGAAACCGAAATAGTAGGTGCCCGACTGGGCAACCGAGACTCGTGGGAAGGTATAGACGCGGCCCATGGAGGTGCTGAAGTTCAGCTTCTCAGTCACATCAGTAGGTTCCAGAATGCAATCCGTCATACCTTCAACCGAGGGGCTGTCGCCCATCTTCACCTCGATGCGTTCGCCCTGGCTGTTGGCACAACCCACGCGGAACGTCAGTGTATAGGTGCGGCCGCTCTCAAGTTCTAAGCCGGGGGTGATGAGCCAGTCGTCGGCCCCGATGCTCAGGTCTGCTTTGTTATACTCGTAGCTGGCGCAGAGACGACTATAGTCGAAGAACCAGCTCACAGGAATTTCTATGGTGTTTCCATCGGCATCTACGCCCAAGCTCGTGTCTTGGTTGGCGTTGATGACGGTGAAGCGGTTGAAACCGGCCTCTGTGCTGAAATCTTCAGCAAACGGAGGTACTGATGCGACGCCAGGGCTTGTCAGCAGCAGAAGCATCGCGATGAGTGATGGTACATGCTTTTTCATTACGCAATATGGGGGCTGATTATTTTTCTACAAAGATAAGTAATTAGTGTTCACTGATTTATTAGTAACTGATTGATATTTAAATGTATATAACATTATTTCTTCTTTTGTTTAACAAAAAATGAGTACCTTTGGGTGTTAAAACTGACAAACAGATGAGATTTAAGCCAAGATACAAGC
>JAFUSV010000030.1 GCA_017467565.1 Prevotella sp. | reverse complement strand
CTTCGCCTTCAGTGGCATCCACTCGTTCTCACCGCGTCTGTTCCCCATGATGGAACGATTCCCCGATTGTTTCGGCATCATCGATTTCTATCTGCAGATATGTCATCGTGCCCACATCATGGGCTGTGTGAAAAACGACCTGCGTCTGCTCGACGTCGGCAAGCTCGATTCGCTGGCCGAGGCCGAGAAATTTATGGAATAATTTCTAATCAAAACATATGCAAAAGATTATCATTCTCGACTTTGGTTCACAGACCACCCAGCTCATAGGCCGCCGTGTCCGTGAACTCGATACCTTCTGCGAGATTCTGCCCTACAACAAGTTCTATACTGTTGAGGCTGACTTGCAGTCAGGGTCTGTCATAGGCGTGATCCTCAGCGGTTCTCCTTACAGCGTTCACGACCCAGAGGCCTTCAAGGTAGACCTTAGCCAGTTCGTAGGCCGTGTGCCGGTGCTCGGCATCTGCTATGGTGCCCAGTACATCAGCCATACCCTCGGCGGTAAGGTAGAAAAGGCTGACAGCCGTGAGTATGGCCGAGCTCATCTGGAGACCGTCGACACTACCAATCCCCTGTTCCGTGGATTCAACCAGCATTCGCAGGTATGGATGAGTCATGGTGACACCATCACTGCCATCCCCGAAGGCTTTCAGGTCATCGGCAGCACCAAGGATGTGAAGAATGCCGCCTTCTGCAGTCTCAACTCTAATCTTGCCAAAGGCATATATGCCGTCCAGTTCCACCCCGAGGTGTTCCATACTGAGCAAGGGAAAACCTTGCTCCACAATTTTGTGGTGGATATATGCGGGTCGCGCCAGGAGTGGAGCGCTGCCTCGTTCGTGGATACTACCGTACAGGAACTGAAAGAGCAGTTGGGCGACGACCGCGTCCTACTCGGACTCTCCGGCGGTGTCGACTCCAGTGTGGCAGCTGTTCTCCTCAACCGTGCCATAGGCGACCGTCTCACTTGTATCTTCGTTGACCACGGCATGCTGCGCAAGAACGAGTTCCTGCAGGTGATGGACGACTACAAAGGACTGGGACTCAACGTCATCGGCGTTGATGCCAGCGATAAGTTCTTTGCCGATCTCGCCGGTGTCTCAGACCCTGAACAGAAGCGCAAGATTATCGGTCGCGACTTCATCGAAGTCTTCAATGCAGAGGCCAAGAAAATAGTAAATAGTACATCGTCAAATAGTAAATGCCGTTGGCTTGCCCAAGGCACCATCTATCCCGACCGCATCGAGTCACTCAACATCACGGGTAAGGTCATCAAGAGCCATCACAATGTGGGAGGCCTGCCTAAGGAGATGCACCTGCAGCTTTGCGAACCGCTGAAGTGGCTGTTCAAGGACGAGGTACGCCGCGTAGGCCGACAGTTGGGCATGCCCGAACATCTCATCACCCGCCATCCCTTCCCCGGTCCTGGCCTTGCCGTCCGCATCCTGGGTGACATCACTCGCGAGAAAGTCCGTGTGCTGCAGGAGGCTGACGATATATATATAAGAGGTTTGCGCGAGTACAAGGTCAAGCTCTCTGGCGAGGAGGCTCGCAAGGTATTGGCTGCCGGTGTGCCTGCCGACATGAAGGACGGCACCATCGAGGTGTCACTCTACGACCAGATATGGCAGGCCGGTGCCATCCTGCTCAGCACTGTACGTTCCGTCGGTGTCATGGGCGATGAGCGTACCTACGAGAATCCCGTCGCCTTGCGAGCTGTCACCAGCAGCGACGCCATGACTGCCGACTGGGCCCATCTGCCCTATGACTTCATGGCCCGTGTCTCCAACGAGATTATCAACAAGGTCCGTGGTGTCAACCGCGTCTGCTACGACATCTCCTCAAAACCACCTGCAACGATAGAGTGGGAGTGATGGGAAGTGATAAGTGATAAGTGATAAGTGAAAAGTGAAGAATGAAACTTCCTTTTAATGTCATCGAGTTGTTAAAGGAGGGTGTGTCAAAATAGGCACATTCTCTTTTTTCAGTTTCTGTCGCAACGCGAAAAATGACTCACCGTCTCCCCAAAAAACTGCGGAAGCGCCTTGCTGTACTGGGTTTGACGATGGGGAGTCCTTGCGGAAAGGTCTCCCCAATGGTCTCCCCAAAGGTCTCCCCATCGGGTCAATTTTTTCGCGTTACCAATGCTTTGCTGTATGAGTTGGATGGGTAGGCATTGTTGATGCATGAAATGGAGACTCCAAACGGGTGGTAAACTGCATGGTTACGGAGACTAAAAAGGCCACTTGTGACCTCTAAATGGCATAGTTGCGAGGGCTAAGTGGCATAGATGCGAGGGCTAAATGGCATAGTTACGGGAACTGCCTGATGGGGAGACGTTTGGGGAGACCATTGGGGAGACGTTTTGACATGGTCTCCCCATGCAGATTGCCTTTATACAAAGGGATTCCCGACGGTTATGGGGAGACGGTGAGTATAAGGATGACTGGATTTCAGGAGTAAGGACTCAGGGCAGATGACGTGGGCTGCGGATATTGCATAGTGTTCGTCAATCACGTTAAATAATGTATAGCGGAAGCAAATTATTCACTCTTCACTTTTCACTTTTCACTTAAAAGTTGTACCTTTGCCGACCGTATGCTGAAAGATATATTGACAAAGAGGCAGTGCGAACAGTTGGAGACACTGCTCAAAGAGAGTGAAGATATTGTGTTGACATGCCACGTGAACGCTGACGGCGATGCGCTGGGCTCGTGCCTGGCATGGGCTGAGGTCATCAGGACGGTGTTTGGCAAGGAGGCGCAGGTCATCGTGCCCGACAGGTTCCCTGACTTCCTGCAGTGGCTGCCCAATACGGAGCGCATCATCCGCTACGACAAGCATAAGGAGGGCTGCGACTGGACGCTGAAACACTGCGACCTCATCTGTTGCCTGGACTTCAATACGGCCAGTAGGGTGGACGAGATGCAGGAGGCGCTGGTGCAGTCGCCAGCGAAGAAGCTGATGATAGACCACCACCTGGGCCCCGACATCGACACGGTGCTGACGGTGTCGCACCCCGAGGCCTGCAGCACCTGTGAGCTGGTGTTCCGCATCGTGTGGCAGATGGGGTGGTTCGATGCGCTGTCGAAGCATTTCGCCGTGCCCCTGTATTGCGGCATGATGACTGACACGGGCGGCTTCACCTACAACTCGACTGATCCCGACATCTACTTCATTATCTCGCAACTGCTGACGAAGCATATCAACAAGGACAAGATATACCGTAATGTCTATCATACGTTCTCGGAGAACCGCCTGCGGCTGATGGGCTATGTGCTCTACGAGAAACTGGTGGTCGATGCGGAGCGCAATGCCTCGTTCTTCACGTTGACGCGCGACGACCTGAAGCGCTTCCAGTTTATGAAGGGCGATGCCGAGGGGCTGGTGAACCTGCCGCTGCAGATGAAGGGTCACCGCCTGAGCATCTCTCTGCGTGAGGATACGGAGAGGGACGACCTGGTATGGGTGTCGTTGCGTTCGGTCGATCAGTTTCCCTGCAACGAGATGGCTGCGCAATTCTTCAATGGCGGCGGACATCTGAATGCTTCGGGTGGCAGGCTCTACTGCTCGATAGATGAGGCTGTGGAGGTGGCGAAGCAAGCGATAGCTGCGTTTGAGCACTTGTTGAGATGAGAAGTGATGAGTGATGAGAGAGAGGAGAAAACGTTAAAAATGTATAGCGGAAGTAAATTATTCACGCTCCATCCTTCACTTTTCACTTAAAAAGT
>JAFUSV010000029.1 GCA_017467565.1 Prevotella sp. | reverse complement strand
TGCCCATATCGAATATGATGGTGGACTGAACCGCAGCGGCAGCTTCCAGCAGGCGGCCCTGTTAGGTGCTTCATGGAATGGGCATTCTACCGACTATTCAAAAACCTACTCCCTGCAACTGCTTTACAAACGCTATTTCAAAAGCTACTACTATACATCAGCTTATCACAGCATGCAGTTGACAGGTGTGGGGAAGGTGATGTTGCTGGGGATGTAGAAGTCGTCGGAGAGAGGGCGGCCGTCCGTGCGCCACCTCACACGGGGTCTGTCCCCCTGTGATGAAATCAAAGAAGTAAGCGGCAAATAATGAATAGGGAGCCAACCGCCCAGGCTGGCTCCCTGCTGATTTCAGGTTGTTCAGGATTCAATTAAAAACCCTTACTCTTGATTGACGTGATTGTGTCATTCAACTACAGTGTTCGAGGCTTTGTCGAAGACAACCTTCACATACATGCTGTATTCGGGATTCGTTCGATTGACGAGGTAGAACAGTCTCACGATGTTACCATTCTCCTCAAATCCAGCGGCACCTCGATAATACGCATCATCTAGTTCATAAAGGGTGTTAGAAACAGGCCATTCAGTAGTACCACCTTCGAAATCTCCACTATACGGACCTTCCGATGTCCACGTTTCCGTGTGGATGATTTTATCATGATCCTCAGGGTCCCATAAGACTTTTTTGTGATGTACCGTGTATGGGTCTATCGTATAATTATCTTTTTCTGCCACAAATCCCCAGTACCCTTCGGTATTAGTTACATAGTCAACATTGTCGTTTGTAATCTCGAAGTTATAGCAATACACCGTTCGTTTCGTCACACGCTTGTTGATGGTATAACTATCGTACTGTAAGCCATAGTAAGTCTCGTTGTTATAAATTCCAACTGCACCGATTGTGTCTGTTCTATGATAATTATCGACTGGCAGTCCGCTAGTCTTCTGCAATTCATAACTGCAGTTCACAAAGTCATTTGCGATATTGCCGTTGTCCAGCCAGACAACATACGACTTCTTCAGGATGGCCACATCAAATTTCTCTCCTTTGTAAAGGGCCGTATTGTCTGCCAGGTTGTAGCACCTATTCAGTTCAGCATCGTCGAACTTGAACTGGTCGATTTTGATGACGGGAACGGTGAGGGTGGTGTCGAACTCAGCGATGTAAGCAGAGGCTTCCAGTGTGCCGTTGCCGCCGTATCCGTCGCCACCGTCGAAGTTGGCTGTAGCGTAGCCGCCATTGGCAGACTTCACGCTGTCGGCTTCGAGCGAGCCGCCTGTAGCCTTGAACTTCACATAAACATTGTTCAGTCCATACCATTGGCCTTCATCGCTGGGCTCAGTGCTGCTCTTGGTGTATTCCTCCAACAGGAATCTCACATCGGCCTTGCCGCTACTGCGGGCTGTAACGCTGTTGGTGGTTTCATCAACCTCTAAGGCTGTGAGGCGATAGTCCTTGATGGTGGACTTCCATTCCACAGCCTCCTTATCGCGCTCTTCGTCGCCAGTAACCAGCGTGGCGTTGATTTTAGCAGCAGCAGCGTCGCTCTGGGTATAGACGAGAACCACTTCGCCATCCGCGTTGGTGCGGTAGAACTCGCCGTCCTGGTCAATCATCTGGTCGCTGGTGATGGTGCCACCGCCCAGTTTCTCCACCTTGACGAGCGCGCCCGGCATGAGATACTCGCTGTTGGTGATGCGGTTCTTGCCCTTCACCTGATAGATGATGTGGCAGGTATCTCCAGGCATGACGTTGCGGCTGGCCTTGTTCATGAGGTCGAACCTATACGGCAGTTCCACGAGGTCGTAGTCAACGAGGTTGATGGGTTCAATCTCTCCCAGTTCTTTCTCCCAGAAGAAGAGGTCGAGCGAGAGTCCCAGCGTGAGGTCAACACCCGTCGAGACGCCTGCGTTCCAACCGAAGTACGGCTTGTTGCTCTCAGCCGTGCGGGCATCGGCATAGGCGCGGAGGTAAGGCTTCGGATTGATGGTAGGACAGAGCACGTTGTAGATGCCAATCTTGATTTCCGGCCAGACGTAGGCCTTCGCCTCGGCATGAGCCTCGGCTTCCACCTCCGGCTCTACGAGTTCGTAGCCGTAGGTAAACTCGTTGATAGGCGTGACGCCGTTGACCTTGTCCCACTGCAGGCCCGCCTTCACGTTGGCGTTGGCAGTGAAGCCGCTGGTGACGGTGACGGTGCCCTCGGCACTCGCCTCAACGCTGGCCTTGAGGTCGCTGGAGATGTTAATCCACACAGGTATGGTACCCACCATGAACTTCACCCGGTAGGAGAAGATGTCCTCTTTGAGCGTCTTCTCGTAGGAGAACTCGGCACTCGCGCCGAGGGCGTACTTCAGTATCAGCTCGGTATTGAAGTTGCCTTCGAGGTACGACTGGAAGTTGATGAGGTCGCCAAAGCGTACCTGCTCCCAAGGGGTATCGCCGAAGTTGAAGTAAAAGACGCCCTTCAGTCCAACGTCGAAGATACACTTGTCCCACGAGATGCTGTGCGAGCCGCTCTCCCAGATGACGTCGCCCGACTTGTCGTAGTTCAGTTCGTAGATGTTGAAAGCCTTCTGCAGTTCCGTAGCCCGACGCGGCGCACGGCGGTTGTAGATCTCGCCGATGGGTTTGCCGTCGGCACACAGTTCGATGACCTCTGGGTAGATGATGTTCGCGTCGTCAGCGATGCCCGCCCGGTGCATCATCGCCCTGGCGTTGGCATTGTTGGGGTCGTAGTTGGGGTCAGAACAGAGCGTGAAGCACTTGCTTCTGAAGAGGTTACCCATCTTGCCCTCACGGGTGCCCAAAGTGACAGTCTTGCTGCCGGCGGTCTGTGTCACGTTGTCAACCAGACGGATGCTGTAACTGTCTGTCATTGGCAGCAGGAAGGCATCGTACTGTCCCATCTCAGGCACTTCGCCCTGGAAGGTCAGCACGCATTGTCCTGTCGACTCGTTGAAACTGTTCAGGGTTGTCGTCGTCCAGTCGATGTCGATATAGTGGGTATCGTCCTTTCCAGTCTGTATGACGACCAGTGTGTCGCGCATCGTATCGTCAGTCCTGTTGACGAAGAACACTTTGCCTTCGCGCTTGGTCATCAGCGGGTTGTTGGTGAAGATGAAGCGCAGCGAGTCGGTGCCCGTCACCTTACCGTCGTAGCGAATCCATGCTGCCGACGGCTCAAGGTCGTAGTCGACATTGGAGTTCAGCTGGAAGGCAAACGTGCCCGTATTGCCGTTCACGTAGATGGTGTCGGGATGGGCAAAGAGATAATCGCCACTGCTGTTGATGCTGCTCACCTTATCGAACGTGTATTTTGCGGTGGAGTCGTTCCCGTAGATAGTGAATCCGGGCGTGGCACTCTGGAAGGTGATGCTGTCCAGCTTGCTCACGTCGTACGCGGTGGTCTGCCCCTGCTTGCCCACCACCTTGATGGTCTGGGCATGGAGCATGGACAACTGTTGGAACAGGAATATGCTCAGTAAAATGACTATCTTTTTCATATCTTTCTTCTATGTTTTGCGGGTTAAGGGGATAAGGGCTACCATGCCAGGTCCCATATAGACTTGGGAACCGGGTCGAGCGGATTTTCCTGCTCCTCCGGCTCGTCGAGTCCGTCGGTCTTGACGCTCTCAAGGTCGGAGCCAATCAGCAGATGTCCGGCTTGCAGGAAAAACAGGTCTGTCTGTGGTGTCAAATACCTTTTCTTTTTCATAGCAGTCATCCTTTCACTCATTTAATTACGAACTTCTTACCATTGCGGATATAGATGCCTTTACGCAGCTCAGCGGGAGAAGCGACCTTCCGGCCGTTCAGGTCATACACGGCATCGGCCTCATAGGCAGCAGCACTCTGCACGTCGAGGATGGAAGTAGACTCGGCATCGAGATTATCCTTGAAGCGGCGTGCCAGCGAGGCACCGTCGTGCAACTGCAAGTAGGCGCGGAAGCCCTTCAGATAGCTGTCCTCATCGTCGGGAGTGTTGATGACCGTGGGATGCAGGAACCTGTTGCCACCGCCCAGGAAGAGCACGCTCTGGGCGTTGTCCTCGCTGCCATCGACACCCTTGACGAGCGTCTTGCCGATGGCTGGCACCACGTTGACATAGTCGGTAGTGGTGGTGGTGGAGCCATTGCGCACGGTGACCTCCATGAAGGTGGGGTTCACCACGTCGGCCGGCACCTTGATGAAATAAGGCTTGCCCGACTCAATGGAGGCGGCATCGGTGAAGGTCATCGACAGCTCTCCGTTGGTGTAAGCCGAGGCCGTCAGCTCCTTGGCAACGGTACCTTCGCCCAGCACTTCCCTCAGCACGTCGAGACTGACCGAGAAGGGCACGGCAAAGGTGTTGTAGCCTCCGGTGCGGAAGGTGCGGTCGAGGGTGAAGTTGCAGAAGTAGCCGTCTTTATTGTCCACGGCACCGTCGTTCTCGTCCTCCTCATTGAAGGTGAAGGTGGGCAGACTGCTGGTGAAGGTCAGCTTCTTCATGTCGACCAGCAGCCAGGCATAGGGGGTGTTCGTGATGGACACCAGGCCCGTGCTCTCGTCGTAGATGAGCTCCGGCTCGCTGTCGAAGGTGAGGTCGGTCAGCTTACCGTCCTTCAGCCACACCACGATGCGCTGCTTATAGCTGTCGGCCCGCTTCTTGGTCATTGCCAGCCCATAAAACACCTCCTCGGAGTCATAGGTGTAGTTCTGTCCATCGGTGACGGTAGCGGTAATCTCCGTCCAGCCCACACCGTGGATGGTGACCAAGCCTGTGGTGGAGTCAACGGTGGCAGCATCGGGATTGTGCGACGAGTAGGTCACCGTGCCGTCGCCGGTAAAGGTCAGCGGGTTGGTGAAGGGGGCGTCGTCGGCGAAGTGGTCAATATTCTTCTCGGCGAAGTCAATCGTGCCCTTAGCCTTATGGATAATCACCTGCACACAGCCGGTGAGGGTGGCATAACCCTCTTTTGAAAGCTTCCAATAAAAAGGATAAGAGCCAGCATTGGTCCTGTAGCCCATTTCTGCAGCAGTTCTGTCGCAAGTATTTGGACCGTAGCCGAAGCGCAGGGTGGCACCGCTGGGATTGGATACCACACGGAAGCTGTGACCCTCGCCGTCATAGACGCCTTCGTAGTCTTCGATGACGGGAGGCGTCAGCGCAAGCTGGTCGGCGGTAGTAAAGCTGATGGCATCCGTCCAGACACTATGGTCTGTACCCTTGGCAGCACGCACCATGGCGGTATATTCCTGTCCGGTGGTCAGGCCGGTCAGGGTGTAGGGAATCTCCGTCACGTTGATGAGGTTTTCCTCGTCGCCATCGAGACATATCTCCCAGGCGGTCTCGTCGCCGTGCTTCAACCACGACAGCGTGGCGGTGTTGGCGGAGGTGGTCATGCAGAACAGAATCGTGGGGGCGGGCATCGCAGGCGTCTCAAACGAGGCAGACACCCATCCCGAGGTCTCGTTGATGCCGATGGTCTGTACCTGCACATCGTACTGAGTCGATGAGCGCAGGTCTGTCAGGGCGTAGCTCTTTGCCAACAGGCTGTTCACCTCTGTCCAGTCCTCGTCGGTAGAAATCTTATAGCGCAGATTGAAGCGGTCGAAATTGCTCTTCCATTTCAATTTGGCACTATGCGGCGTGATGTGTGTAGCCGTAAGGTTCGTGGGTATACGGACTAAAGATGTAGGCTTATCATATATAAAGGTGGTCTTGGGGATAAAGTTCTCCTGAGTAGGTGTAAACGAGGATAGTTGTGATGTTTGAGAAGCAGATAAATACACAGAAGCGCCTTCAACCGTCTCACCTAAGAAATAGAAGAATTTATATTCTTCTTTTGATTCATTTTCCATACCAATCAGCAAATTACCGCCATTATATTCATACGGCGTGGTAAAATGGATGGTGATGACCTTGTCCTCCGGGAAATCAATCGTCCCTTGATAGACTGTCGTTGCACTGGCTTTATCCACAAAGGCAGAGATGGTGGTATTGTCAACCTCCGTCAAATAGACATCTATTATAGAGGGCGTTTTGTAAGGCGTGTATTCTGATGACTGTAAATAGAACTTGATGGTTGAGATATTGCAGCCATTCATTGCCGTCAACTCTGTGGCAGGAATGACACACTGCGAACGGACAAAAGAACTTAACGAGGCGCCATTCAAAGGGACACTGTAACTTGTCTTTGTCCCGTCGTGCACGGTCAGTTCGTTGATAGGTGTGAAGGTTATGGCATTACTCCAATCACTGTATTCGTCGCCCGTACTGCTGACCGCACGCACCTTTGCCGTATAAGTATGTTCCATGGTAAGATTGGTCAGCGTATAAGGATTCTCGGTGACATTGATGAGGTGCTCTTCATCGTCATCGAGGCATATCTGCCAAGCGGTCTCTTCACCTTTCGTTGTCCACTCCAGTGTGGCCGTGTGACCAGTGAAATCCGTACAAGTCAGTTTAGTAGGCCTCGGAAGGGTCGAGCCGCTGCTTGTTTCGTAGGTGATGGTGGTCTTGGGAGTGAAACCATCAGGAATAACTGTACCCCATACATGTTCGTTATTTGCCCTGTTATATACGGCAGGATATGGCCAAGATGATTTTGTAACACCATACCATGAAACATAAACGTTCGTGGTTCCCCACGTGGTCACTTGGAAGCCAATCATCAGGTTGCCTCCTTTGTAGGAATAGGGCGAGTCGAGGTTAATGACCATCTGGTTGTTGCTGACACTGATGTTGCCAGTATAAACATCGGTCATGCTATCCCAGTCCTCTAAGGCTGCGCTTGAGAATGTCGTATAACTGACTTCTTTCAGATAGACTGTGAATTCCTCATCGAAATTAGTAGTTCCCGAGTTGGAGGTGTAGTATATGAGTTTAGTAATGTCACATCCACTCATATCTTCAAGTTTATCAGCGGGAATAATGTACTGGCTACGCACCCCGTTTCCAGCATTATATCCATGGAAAGGGATGTAATAGCTAGTGGCCGTCCCGTCGTACACTGTCAGCTCTTCAGCCCAGGCGCCAACGGCAAAGACTGCGAGCAGTAGCGCTAAGAGTATTCGTTTTGCTTTCATAAACATTATAATATTAAGATGTGTATGTTTTATTGGTTGATTGCTTGCGACTCGTCTTGTGCGGGCACCTCCTGCGCAAACATGCGGCGGAGTCCTTCCTCGTAGGCACGCAGGGCTTCGCGCCCCTTGTCGGTAATGCTGCAGGTGGTGCGCGAGAAGCGTCCGAGGCCGCCCGACTTCGACACCTCGATGTAGCCGGCATCCTTCAGCGTGGTAATCTGTGTGCTCACATTGCCACGGGTAGAGTCGGTAATCTGGCACAGGTACATAAAGTCGGCACTCTTCAGCGATTCGAGGGCGACCATGATTTTCAACCGCAGCTCGCTGTGGAGCAGGGGATTGATGACTGCAAACTTAAAATTACTCATATTCTTTTTTATTTAACCACGAATTACACGAATTTCACGAATTGTAGTAGTGTTGGACGTATCTTTTAAATAGGTGTCCGGGGATGATGAGGGCGATGGTGACGTTGACGGCAGTAGCCAGCAGTTGCCACGGCCAGAGGTCGCCCTGAAAGAAGAGGGGAACGGCAGAAAGCATAGAGGCCAAGATGCCGCAGATGGTCTTAGGACGGAAATGTAGGATGATGCCCGTCATGAAACAACCCAGGCCGCAGAGCAGACCGAGATAGGCGAAGAAAGCCTGTTGGAACACACCGGCAAAGCCCATGGCAGTGCCACCGGCACAGGAGGCGAAGCCAATGAATATCCACATCATCAGGATGACGTTCTCGTCGAGTGTGCGACGGCGTGTGCGCCCGTAGTCCTCATTGAGGAAGTAAATCATCAGGGGCGTGCCTATCAACGGAATGCCTGCCCAGAGCCACGCACACCAGTCCTCGTTCCATATCATCAGCGCAGCAAACTCCACCAGCAGGACTATCACCGTGGGATAGCCCCAAGCCAGAAAAAGGTTCTCGCCCGTCAGGTCCCTGCGCTGCATGACCTCGCCACGCATACGAGTGATGATATCCAGTTCCTCTGTGGTCGTCATTTGTCTTTATGTTTAATTCTTAAACTTATGGCTGCAAATATAATGTTTATTTTTCAAACAAGCAAAACATCGTCGTAACATTTTAAGATTATTAACACAGCAAATAGGGAAAGGAGCCCCAGAAGGGAAATGAGTACATTCTTCTTCTGAGGCTCTTTTTATTTACATTCTGATTCCTCTCCGTTGTCCTTGCCCTATTCCCAACTGCTCCTTGAACCATTGGGCAATTGGTGTCTGATTGATATGCAGGAACAAGTTCCGCTTCTCGTCCCTTATCACTCCTGACTTCGGCGATGCGTCACCCATCACTACGCAACATATCATGGAAACAAAAAAACATGGTGCACCTCCTGCACCTTTTACACCTGAAAATGTTTCAACAAACACTCCGTAAACAACTTTCATTTAGTTATTTACATAGATTCGATACTCTTTCTGCTGACCGAAAACAGCACCTTAAAATGCGCAGCC
>JAFUSV010000028.1 GCA_017467565.1 Prevotella sp. | reverse complement strand
TGAAGGATGCTACCGTCATCAAGCTTGGAGAGCGCTATACGATGCCGACAGACACCATGAACTTCGTGCTGACTTTCAACCCTGTGCCGTTAGACACCAAGAAGATGGACCTGATAGAACCTGGCGGTTGGATGATAATGAACATGCGTAGCAGCGACTACCTGCCCGAGGGCATCACCGACACCTACTGGCGCGACGAGGCTACAGGCGACTGGCTCATCGGCTTCGCACCCCAGCACGTCATCTATGATAACAAGGTATGGGATATCGTCAGCCAGACGGAGAAGAAGGACACCTATAGTCTGACTCTTGCCGGTGGTACGACCATCAAGGTCGGTAAGCTGAAGAAGGGCAGGCGCGCCATCACCATCGCCAACGGGAAGTCCATCGTGTGCAGTCCCATCTCGGCAGCAGCCCTCCCCGATTATCCTACGAAAGACCTGCGCACGGGCTTCGCCGACAACGGTTACCAGGCCAACGACAGCGTGACCATCATCGGGTGGCTGAAGGACATGCCCGAACAGGGTTGGAAAGCTGGCCGCGACTTTGAAGTCAATATCGAGAATGTTTTCATGGACGACCAGCAGAAGTTCTACGCCACGATGGATTCGCTGGGCCGTTTCACGCTCCGCGTTCCTGTTGTCAACACTTCACAGGCTTATCTCGATTTGCAGCGCTCGACTGTGAGCACAATCTTAGAGCCTGGCAAGACCTATTTTTTCCTCAACGACTTCAAGACAGGTCAGAAGCTTTTCATGGGCGACGACACCCGCGTGCAGAACGAACTGCTGGCCTATCCCGACAAATGGAACTATGCACGTATCGAGGACAGTCAGGACGCCATGCAGTTCAAGACCCAGATGGACAGCATCTGCAACGCGTTCAGGGCTGAGCTCGATAAACATATAGCCCTTCGTCCCAACCTCTCGCAGCGTTATATCGACTTTGTCAAGGGCTGCTATATAGTTGGTCAGGGTGAGTCGATGATGCAGGCCCGCTACGACTTGAGAAACGGGTTGCCTAAGGATTATATGGACTTCGTAACCACCGAGCTGTGGCAGAAGGTGCCTAAGCCCTATACCCTCCAGCGTCCCTTTACGACCTTTATGCGCGACTATCTGGATTATATGTCTCAGAAGGATTATGCCGTTCCGGCCGGCAGATATACCGTCTATGTCAGCGACGGCCTCTTCTCGTCGGTGCTCCGTAAGAACAGGGCCGAGGGTAAGGTAGCCATTACCGACAACGAACTGGCCTTGCTCGACCGCTATGCTGAAAGCTATAAAGCATTCCTGACCGCTCAGTTCAAGGAACGTGCGGAACTTGTGAAGGCTGGTGCTGTGAGTGACGATGACATTTTCAATATCGACAGCGTAGCCGTGCAGCAGTTCAATCAGCAGGATTTTGTGGTGCAGCACAACGCTCTGTTCGAGCGTGAGGACGTGACGAAGGTGCTGCAAGAAGAAGCGCCTTTCTTCGAGATTTACAAGATGCAGCGCGTGTTCGATGCGACAGGTGCCGACCAAGCCCTGCGCGATATCGCACTGGCACACCATTTCTACAGGCAGATCGACCAGACGCGCAAGCCGCTCGCTCCTGCCATGCAGGCCTTCTTCGAACAACAAGTCCACCTGCCCGCAGCCCTGACTGT
Organism: Prevotella sp.; assembly: GCA_017467565.1. Taxonomy (GTDB): domain Bacteria; phylum Bacteroidota; class Bacteroidia; order Bacteroidales; family Bacteroidaceae; genus Prevotella. The sequence goes on along the minus strand of JAFUSV010000028.1, from coordinate 1,774 downwards.
GGTGAACACCATCAACGAGAAGTACGACGCCCTCGAACGTTCAGACTTCGCCAACGCCGCCAGTCTGCGTCCGTCAACCGATGTGGAGGGCATGACCGACGGTGAGGCCATCCTACGCAAGATTATCGAGCCCTATAAGGGACGTATCATCTATCTCGACATCTGGGGCACGTGGTGTGGTCCCTGCAAGCGCAACCTGAAGGAGTCGTGGAAGGTGAAGGAAGCCCTGAAAGACTACGACATCGTCTACCTGTATCTGGCCAACCGCAGTAGCGATGAGTCGTGGAAGAACGTCATCAAGGAGTACAACCTCACTGGCCCCAATTGCGTCCACTACAACCTGCCCGAAGACCAGCAGGCCGCCGTCGAGCACTACGTCGGCATCAGCGGCTATCCCACCTACAAACTCATCGACAAGCAGGGCAACATTCACGACCTCCACTGGCAGCACCACGAGGACATGAAGAGTTTCATTGATTTTATCGACAAGTTAAACAAATAGAGAAACAGAAGTAATCACCATAAAGAAAGTATGATATGAAGAAGTTGTTTGCAACAGTCTTGTGTGCAATGTTAATGGGCTTATCGGCCTTCGCACAGAAGAGTGATTCCTCCTACAAGTGGGCTTTCCAGAACCCGCAGCTCTCTTATGCTGAGCGTGTGGAGAACCTGCTTTCGCTGTTGACTCCCGAAGAGAAGGTCGGCCTGATGATGAACAAGTCCATCTCGGTAGACCGTCTCGGTATCCCGTCGTATAACTGGTGGAGCGAGGCCTGTCACGGCGTGCGGCAGGGTGGCTACACGGTCTATCCGCAGCCCATTGGTATGGCTGCAGCTTTCAGTGCGCAGCTGGTGTACGATGTATTCTCGCAGGTGAGCGATGAAGCCCGTGCCAACTGGAACCGCACGGACCACAACGACCCGAAGCTTTTCAACGTGCCGATGGGCGTGACCTACTATCCGGGTAATCCTGAGCTGACGTTCTGGTGTCCGAATGTGAATATTTTCCGTGACCCCCGCTGGGGACGCGGTCAGGAGACCTGTGGTGAGGATCCCTATCTGAATGCCGTGCTGGGCGTTCAGACCGTGCTCGGTATGCAGGGTAATGACGATAAGTACTTTAAGACACATGCCTGTGCCAAGCACTATGCCGTTCACAGCGGTCCTGAGCCCCTGCGCCACTCGATGAATGTGGAACCCACGAACCGCGACCTCTGGGAAACCTATCTGCCGGCCTTCAAGGCGCTGGTCAAGAAGGGTAACGTGCGCGAGGTGATGTGTGCCTACCAGCGTTTCGAGGGCAGGCCGTGCTGCACGAGCGACCGTCTGCTGATTGACATCCTGCGCAACAAGTGGGGCTACGACGCCATCGTGCTGACCGACTGCGACGCCATCAACAACTTCTTCAACCGCGGACAGCACGAGACGCACAAGGACGGGCTGTCGGCCAGCGTCGACGCCGTGCTAAACGGTACCGACCTGGAGTGCGGCAAGGTGTTTATGTCGCTGACCGAGGGTCTGAAGAAGGGGCTTGTTACCGAGGCCGAGCTCGACAAGCACCTGCGCTATACGCTAATGGGCCGCTTCGAGTTGGGTATGTTCGACCCTGCTGAAATGCTCCCGTGGTCGAAGATTACGGCTGCGACTATCAGCTGCGAGAAACATAACGATCTTGCTACACAGGCCGCCCGTGAGTCGATGGTGCTGTTGGAGAATAAGGGCGTGCTCCCACTCTCCAAGAATCTCAAGAACATCGCCGTTGTCGGACCTAATG
>JAFUSV010000027.1 GCA_017467565.1 Prevotella sp. | reverse complement strand
GTCCCAAGAGTGCGGATATAGTTTATATGTCAATGCCTTTATCTATCAACAGCATGGCGACGGTGTGGTGACTGCAATGAAATCTTTCTGTCCCTCGAGAAAAAAGTGTTACTTCGGGGGACAGTTGGGGGACAAATTGGGTGAAAATCGGCAAATAAGGAAGTTAAAAATCAAAAATCTGCAAATATGGGCATAATTTTTAGTGCTTGAAATTAAGCGAATTATGAGTTGTATTTGCAGATTGTATGCTTTTCTTTGCAAAAAATCATTTTCCGATGCAGAAGTGGGAGAAGATGGTGTTGAGGGTTTCTTGGGGAGTGATTTGTCCGCCGGTGATGTCGGCGAGAGTGGAGAGGACCATGCGGAGATCCTCGGCAAGGAGGTCGCCGGGGAGTTGGTCTTGGAGACCTGTGATGACCTGAGACAGATCCTCGTGAGCACGAAGAAGTGCCTGATAGTGACGGGCATTGGTGACAATGATGTCGTTCTCGCTGATTTCAGGTATGCCGGCTGCTTCGTAAATGGTTTTCTCTAACAAGTTGAGATTGGTGCCGAACTTTGCACTCATGGATATAAACGATGAGTGAGGGATGGTTACCGCTTGTTCGTCTATGAGGGCGCCTTTGTCTGATTTGTTGGCAATGATGATCAGGTCCTTCCCCTTGCATCGTGCGGCTATAGCCTTCTGCTCGTCATCGGATGGGACTGTGTCTATGAGCCATAGGACTATCTGGGCACGGTCGATAGTCTGAAAGGTGCGGTCGATGCCTATCTGTTCGATGGCATCGTCAGTCTGTCGGATGCCTGCCGTATCTATGAAGCGGAATGAGACGCCATGCAGGTCGATGGTATCCTCGATGGTATCGCGTGTGGTGCCGTGTATGTCACTCACGATGGCACGTTCATCCCTCAGTAATTTGTTGAGCAGGGTAGACTTGCCGACATTGGTCTTACCGATGATGGCAACGGGAATACCTTTCTTGAGTGCTTGTCCTGTCTGGAAAGAGTGGGCGAGGGTAGAGATGCACTCGTCTATGTTCACAGCCAGGCGTAGCAGCTCAGTTCGGTCGGCAAACTCCAGGTCTTCATGGTCGGAGAAGTCAAGTTCGAGCTCAAGGAGTGATGTCAACTGTAGCAGTTGGTCGCGCAGCTTCGTCAGTTGTGACGAGAAGTGTCCGCGCAGCTGTGACATGGCCATGTGGTGAGTGGCGCGATTAGAGGATGCTATCAGGTCGGCTACTGCTTCAGCCTGGCTCAAGTCCATCTTGCCGTTCAGGTAGGCACGCTTGGTAAACTCGCCAGGTTCAGCCATTCTGCATCCTTGCCGAACCAGCAACTCAAGTACTTTGTTCAGAATATACCTTGAGCCATGACAGGATATTTCCACGCAGTCCTCGCCTGTATAGGAGTGTGGGCTTTTGAAAACGGCAACCATAGCCTCGTCGATGACCGTTGGTACTTGTTGCTGGTGCACAGCAACAGGCTCTACGATGTGGGTATAGTGGATGGTGTTGGCAGCGACGGTTTCACACGGGACAGAACAGAGGGCGCTGACGATAGAGAAGGTGTCAGGTCCCGATATGCGTATGATGCCCAGGGCACCGCCAGTAGCGGTGCTTAGGGCGCAGATGGTTTCAGTCGAGTTAATCAATGATCAATGTACGATGAATAATGAACAATTAGATACGGTCGAGGACTTTCTTGATGAGCGTGTCGATGGTATTCTTATAGGCCGTGTTCATCTCCTGAGCATAACGATTGGCGATGACCATGCAGCACGTCATGGCGCGATGTCCGAGCAGGGCAGCCAGGCCGGCAAGAGCTGACGACTCCATCTCGAAGTTACAGACGTTCATGCCGTCGTACACAAATGATTCTACCTTTTCGTTCTGGTGCGGGTCGGCCAGAGGAATACGTATCTCACGTCCCTGAGGACCATAGAATCCGCCGCAGGATATGGTGTAGCCACGTACCATGTCGTCCTGTGCTATCTGCTGTATCAATTGCTGGTCGGCCACAGCCACGTATGGCGAGCCCTTGATGGGATCCCAGTCCATGTGCTGCTTGAATGCCTCTTCCATCTGGGTGTCGCATACCTCGTTGCGGCGTCCGTAGTAGTTGAGCAGGCCGTCAAAACCTATGCTCTTGACCGATGCGACAAATGTACCTACAGGCGTATATGGCTGCAGACCGCCGCAGGTGCCGATGCGGACGCAAGTGAGTGTGCGGTGCTGGTCGTTCTCCGTGCGGGTATTGTAGTTGATGTTGGCCAGCGAGTCGAGTTCGGTCATGACAATGTCGATATTGTCACACCCGATGCCATGACTCTGACACGTGATGCGTTTTCCTTTATAAGAGCCAGTGATGGTATGGAACTCTCGGCTCTGCACTTCAAACTCGATGGAGTCGAAATGTGCAGCCACGGTATTGACGCGGGCTGGATCGCCTACGAGGATGACTTTGTCAGCCAGATATTCCGGACGCAGGTGAAGGTGGAAGCATGATCCGTCTTCGTTGATTATCAGTTCAGAAGGTGCAAATATTTTAGCCATAATAGTCGTATTTAAGGTAATTGTTTATATTGTTCGTTTCTCAGTTCTTTTTCTTTCTGCTTGATTTCAAGCTGCATTCTTTCCAGGTCCTTCTCGCCGTTCAGTATCTCGTTGCGCAGTGCTGCCCGTTCACTTTCCGTGGCTTTAGCGTAGTAGTTGCGTGACAGTTGGAGTGCCTTGGCGAGCACGTCAGCCTGATGGCGCAGGCTTTCCAGTGGTGTGGCCACAGTCTGTGACGTGCCGTTCTGACTGCCGTTAGCCACATTCTTCTTTGCTTTCTTCAACCTTTGTTTAGCTTCAGCCACGGCCTTCTTGTCAGTCCATGTCGCTGATATACTGTCGATGCGTGCCAGTGAGCGTATCTGACTGTCGGAATAGGCCTCGGTCTGATAGACGCGGCGTGTATCGGAGGGTATGAACACATAGATGCACACCTTGCCTGAAGGCTGTCGACGGTCGGTGACGAAATAGCCCAGCTGGTTGGTTTCGTCGATGGCATAGAGATAGTCGTTAGCCTCTGATGCGAAAGGCATGCCAATGTTCTCTGCTTTCAGGAATGTACCACTGTCGGCATCGTATCGCGTGACGAAGATGTCATAGCCTCCAATAGACTTTTCGCCGGTCTGTGCAAAGTAGAGGGTGCTGCCGTCGGGCATCATGTATGGGAAGTTGACCGACGGTCCGTCGAAGCCCTCAGCCAGCATGGGCTTAGACCATTCGTTGCCTATGTAGTCGCTGACCATGATCTGGCAAACCGAGTCCTTGTCGTTGAAGACGGTTGTGAGCCTGTGGTCCCTTAACTCGTTGGTGTACTGTCCCATACCATCTACCTGTTCCAGTTTTCCGCAATCGGCCGATAAGGGTATGTACCTCATGAAGTCATGCTTGTTGACCACCATGCTGTCAATGAAGATGACCCTCTGTGTGGCCGAGAGCATCTGCGTGATGCGTGGATCCTCAGTCACCTCTTCCTTTTTAGGTTTCTTGACGGTCTTTTTTTTCCTCTGTGCCAGCGATGCGCAAGGCATCATGATGGCCAGGGCCAAGAGTATGGTTGTGATTTTTTTCATTGCAGACTATATTTTTAAGCAACAAAGATACGACTTTTTGCCGTTAGTTAGGCAGAAGACTGTGTAAAATTAAGTGTTTTTAATAATCCTCGACCAATTTATTGTCGCGTACCAGCGCATTCCATAGTGAGTAGCGTGTTTCGGGGTTCGACAGTTCTAACTGTTGCAGCATCAGCGACGTGTCGTTTCTGTGGCTGGCTTTCTCGTATGGGCACAGCTTCAGCTGTCGCTCGTAGTGTCGCAGTTCGGCATATCGTTTGATGTCCTTTTCCTCTACCATGCACAGTGGCCTGATGATGCTCAGAGGCATCTTTCGCATGCGCAGCAGGGCCGGCATGGTACCGAAACGCCCTTGGTAGAGCAGGTTCATCAGAGCCGTGCACAGCAGGTCGTCCTGATGGTGGCCGAGTGCTATCTTGTTGCATCCCAGTTGCTGTGCCAGGTTGAAGAGCTGCTTACGACGGTTCCATGAACAGAGGAAGCAGGCAGGTTTCGTTTTCTGTGAAGAGTGAAGAGTATTTTCTTCCGCTGCTTCACTGTCGAAATGGGTAGTGATGATGTGCAGGGGGACGTCCAGTTCGCGGCAGAAGCGCTCCAAGTAGTCGGTAGACGTCTCGTAGGCAATGTTGTCCATGCGTATATGTGCGGCCTCCACCTTAAACCGTGGCTGGTCTATACGCGCCCTTTTGCCCAGCATCTCAAGCAGGCAGAGAGAGTCCTTGCCTCCCGAGAGTCCTACGAGGACATGATCATCGTCCTCAAGGAGCCGATAGGTGACGAAAGCCTTGACAAAGCGTTCGCGAATACGTCTTTCCAGTCTGTCAACCTCCGTCCTCATGCACAGTTACTTCATGAACACCAGATAGACGGCACAGATGATGAGTAGGAAGGCCAGTATATGGTTCCAGTGCAGGTGATCGCCCTGGAACATGACGTTGGCAATGATGGCAAACACGGCGAGGGATATACACTCCTGCACCACTTTCAGCTGTACCAGCGAGAATGGTCCGCCGTTGCCAACGAAGCCAAGCCTGTTGGCCGGTACCTGACAGCAGTACTCGAAGAAGGCGATGCACCACGAGAACACGATGACGCCGAAGAGAGGCCAGTTGCTGCTGGTGCCCGACTCCTGCAGTTTCAGATGCCCATACCAAGCCAGCGTCATGAAGACGTTGCTTAGTATGAGCAGTAAGATAGTATAAAGACCGTTCATGTTTTGTTTGTCTTTGTTGCGACAATGCCGCAACGTACCTGACTATTTGTTCTGAAGATACTTGTCCATGTTGTGTGCGGCACGTCGTCCGTCGCCCATGGCCAGGATGACGGTGGCACCGCCACGTACAATGTCGCCGCCTGCAAATATCTCGGCGCGGTTGGACTGCATACCCTCGTTGACGACGATGGTATTCTTGCGTCCCAGCTCCAGTCCTTCGATGCTCTTGGGCACCAGCGGGTTGGGGCTGACACCTACAGCCACGACGACCTGGTCGACATCGAGTGTCACCGTCTTGCCTTCGACGGGCACCGGCGACCGGCGTCCACTGGCATCGGGCTCACCCAGTTCCATCACCTGCAGCACAGCCTGACATACGGCACCGCTCTCGTCAGCCTTGTATTCTATGGGATTGTGCAGGCAGAGGAAGTTGATGCCTTCCTCCTTGGCGTGCTTCACCTCTTCCAGACGTGCAGGCATCTCTGCCTCGCTGCGCCTATAGACCAAGGTGACCTCAGCGCCCAGTCGCTTGGCCGTGCGGCATGAGTCCATAGCCGTGTTGCCGCCACCTACCACAAGCACATGCTTACCCAGGTTGATGGGCGTGTCGGTCGTGGGGTTGGCAGCATCCATCAGGTTGACGCGAGTCAGATATTCGTTAGACGACATAATGTTGATAGCATTCTCTCCAGGTATGTTCATGAAGTTGGGCAGACCGGCGCCGCTACCGACGAAGATACCCTTAAATCCCTGTCGTTCAAGTTCTTCGACCGAGATTGTTTTACCAACGATGACATCCGTCTGGAAGTGTACGCCCATCTTGGCGAGGTTGTCTATTTCCACGTCTACAATCTTGTTGGGCAGTCGGAATTCGGGTATGCCATACTTCAGCACACCGCCTATCTCGTGAAGGGCTTCGAAGACATAGACATCGTAGCCTTTCTTTACCATATCGCCGGCAAAGCTCAGTCCTGCAGGACCGCTGCCTACAACAGCTATCTTGATGCCATTCGAAGGAGCCAGGTCGGGCAGTGCTATCTGGCCGCTCTCACGCTCGTAGTCGGCAGCAAAACGCTCCAGGTAGCCTATGGCCACGGCTTTCGAGTTCATCTTCAGGTGTATGCACTTGCTTTCACATTGCTTCTCCTGCGGACAAACACGTCCGCAGACGGCGGGTAGGGCAGAGGTCTGCTTCAGCACTTTGGCAGCTGCAAGGATATCACCACGCTCGATGTTCTTGATGAACGACGGTATGTTGATGTTGACGGGACAGCCCTCTACGCAGGTAGGCTTGGCGCAGTCCAGGCAACGCTTGGCTTCGGTCATGGCCATCTCCAGCGTCAGGCCCTGGTTCACCTCTTCCGTCCGGGTCGTAGCACGATAGACAGGGTCCAGCTCGGGCATGATGACACGTTCTATCTGCGCACGTTCCTTAGGTTTCATCGATGCACGCAAATCCTTGCGCCAGTCGGCATCGCGGTCGGTGAGGGAGTCCCCCGATGTACTGGCCCCCCCTACGGCCCCCGAGGGGGCTTCAATAGTTTGGGGGGCATGGGCTATAGTGTCCCCCTCGGGGGACGACAGGGGGGCTACATGCTCCTCGTAGTGCTCCATCTCTTCCAGCTCGGCCTTCTTGAACGTACCCATGCGCTTGAACATCTCGTCCCAGTCCACCAGGGCACCGTCAAACTCCGGGCCGTCGATGCATACAAACTTCGTCTTGCCGCCTATGGTCAGTCGGCAAGCGCCGCACATGCCCGTACCATCCACCATGATAGTGTTCAGCGACACCTCGCAGGGTATGCCGTGCTTCTGTGCCGTCAGGTTCGAGAACTTCATCATGATGGGAGGTCCTATGGCAAACACCTTGTCTACGTGCTCCTGCTCAATGAACTTCTCGATGCCAACGGTCACCACGCCTTTCTCGCCGTACGAACCGTCGTCGGTCATGATGATGACTTCGTCAGAGCTCTCGCGTACCTTATCTTCTAATATAATCAGGTCCTTCGACCGTCCGGCCATGACACTCAGCACGCGGTTGCCGGCTTTCTTCAGAGCCTGAATGATGGGCAGCATCGGGGCTACGCCCAGTCCGCCGCCGGCACACACCACAGTGCCGAACTTCTCTATATGCGTCGCATTGCCCAACGGACCTACCACGTCAGTCACATAGTCACCGACATTCAGTTCGCAAAGTTTCGAAGAGCTCAGTCCTACTTTCTGTACGACCAGCGTGATGGTGCCGCGCTCCGTGTCGGCGGCAGCGATGGTCAGCGGCATACGCTCACCTTTCTGACCTACACGTACGATGACAAAATTGCCCGCCTTGCGACTCTTCGCAATGAGCGGTGCCTCGATCTCAAAAAGGAACACCTTTTCCGAGAACTGTTCTTTCCTGACGATTCTGTTCATAATCTAATTGTAGTTTACAAAATATTTTGCGGGCACAAAGGTACTAATTTTTTCCCGAACACATCACATTTTTATGTAAATATTGTTATCGTACCGAAAATTATTCTTACCTTTGCAGCTGAAATGTATTTTTAATTAACTGGTAATTAATAATGAAGAAGTTTTTAGTAATGATGGCAGCCGCCATGATGGCTGCAGTGAGTGTCAGTGCCCAGGACGAGAGCAAGCACGAAGTCGGTGTGTTCTATGGCGTAGGATCTGGAAGTAACGTCCTGTCGGTCTATACAGGCATGTTCTCGGCTTCTGCCGGTGACCAGAGTTCCTTCTGGGGCCCTATCGGCGTAGAGTATTTTTATCACCTGTCACCAGTCGTAGCCATAGGTGGTGTTGCCGAGTATGCCGGCTGTAAGGTTTACGATGACAAAACGGGCGGCAAAGACCTGAACGAGGCGTTCTTTACCGTGATGCCGTCGGTCAAGTTCAACTGGCTGCGCAAGAAGCACTTCGGTCTCTATTCAGGAGTGTCGGCAGGTATCATGGTCATGTCGATGAGTTGCAACGAGATAGCTAAGCAGCTTGACTCTGAAGCCAAGGACCAGACACTGGCCTCGTTCATGTTCCAGGCTACGGCCATCGGTGCCGAGTATGGTGGTCCGTTCCGTGTCTTCCTGGAGGCTGGCTTCGGTGAGAAGGGCGTCTTCTGTGCCGGTCTTCGCTATAAGTTCTGAATCAGCTCAGGTGCAACAGCATCGCCAACAGGGGAATTGTCAGCATGGAAAGGAGGGTGGTGATAAAGGTGATCTCACTCATCAGCGTCGTGTCACGACCATAGCGCAGACAGAGTATGGTGCCGTAGGTGGCCACTGGCATGGCAATCACCACCGTGTTGATGCCCACTACAAGGCTGTCGAAGCCCAAGGCCATACAGAGGAAATACACCGCCAAGGGCAATACCACCAGACGTAGCAGCGATGTGAGATGAATGACCGGCGTGCCCATCAGAGCACGCAGCGGCAGATGCGACATGGACGAACCGATGATGAGCAGGGCCGCGGGCACGGTGATATTACCCAGCATGGTGAGCGGCTGGCTGACTACTGCGGGTATATCCCTGATGCCCAGCGCCACGATGAGTATGGCGGCATAGGCGGAGAGCATGGGGGTGCCGTAGAGCACCTTACGGTTGAACTTCTCGCGACCAACTCTCTGTCCGCCCGTCACCATCATGGTGCCCACGGTGAATACGGCAAAGGTATTCACCATATTGAGTACAGCGGCATAGAACACGGCCTGCTGACCGAAGATGCTGGCCACTACAGGATAGCCCATGAAACCCACATTTCCAAAGATGAGTGCGAAAGACACGACACCGCGGTCGTCATCGTTCTTGGTGAGCACACGTGACAGCGCTGCTGCCAGCACCACCAGTACGGCATAGGTGAGCACACTGATGCCCAGCAAGGGCAGTATGAGACTGCGGTCGGGCATGTCGCCACCCATTGCCGACGACAAGATGAGCGACGGACAGGTAATGTCAATCACCAACTTAGACAGCCGTTTGTCGAACGTGCCGCCCATATATCCCAGTTTGCCTGCCACGTAGCCTACCACCACTATGACAAACAGAATAAGCATGACTGTGTACATAATCGGCTGCAAAATTAAGCATTTTCTCGCGAATGGCAAAGAATAAATGCTAAATTCGTGACAATATCAGACTTTGAACTATGCCATTTGCTACTCGTTAGTATGCCATTTGCTACTCGTTAGTATGGCATTTGCTACTCGTTAGTATGGCATTTGCAATGCGGTAGTATAAGGTTTACCACTCGTAAGTATGCGGTTTACTAATGGTAAACACGCTGTTTATCCATCGTTTGGAGCCTCCATTCTGGTCGTTTGGAGACTCCAAAGGAGTTGATGTGAAAAATGACTCACCGTCTCCCCAAGATATAGCGGAAACGCCCAGCAGCAAAGGGTTTCGTCATGGGGAGTCCTTGCCGAAAGGTCTCCCCAAAGGTCTCCCCAGACGACTCCCCATCGGGTGGATTCTGACGCGTAGCAAATGTTTCCTTTTTGGAATGAGGGAAGTTTCCTTTTTGGAATGAGTGAAGGTCAGGATGCATTGTGGCATGGGGGGACCTTTGGGGAGACCTTTGGGGAGACCTTCAGCCATGGTCTCCCCATGCAGATGCCCTTTATACAAGGGCATTTCGCACGATTATGGGGGGACGGTGAAAAAAATTGCATTGGTTTTAGTGCATTTGTTCAATTTACAACAAAAGAGAGGTGAAACCATAACGGTTCCACCTCTTCTTCATATAATAGGATAGGGGAATTACTCCTCGCTCCAGTTTTCCTGCGTCTTGCGGACGTAGGTCTTGTAGCGCAGCTGGGCCATCTTCTGAGCCTCGGCTAAG
>JAFUSV010000026.1 GCA_017467565.1 Prevotella sp. | reverse complement strand
TTGATGGCACACTCCAGCAGGTAGGGCCCGTCGGTAGAGAGCATCTTCTGAACCTTGGCCGCCAGGTCCCGTCGGTCAATGGCTATGTCGTAGGGTATGCCGTAGCCCTGAGCGATGAGCTCATAGCGGGGATTGAGCATGCTGGTGAACGAGCGTCGTCCCTGCCAGAACATGTCCTGCCACTGACGCACGTTGCCCAGGTAGTTGTTGTTGAGCAGTATCATTTTCACCGGAGCCTGTTGCTCCATGATGGTGCCCAGCTCCTGAATGTTCATCTGGAAGCCGCCGTCACCGCAGAACATACATATCTGCCGGTCGGGAGCACCAAAGGTAGCGCCTATGGCGGCAGGCATGCTGAAGCCCATAGTGCCCAGACCGCCGCTGGTAACGATGCTGCGTTTGTGGTTGTAGTGGAAATAGCGCGAGGCAAACATCTGGTTCTGTCCTACGTCTGTGACCAGGACGGCATTGCCACCTGTAGCTTCAGCGACGACATTGACCACCTCGCCCATCAGCAGGGGACCCTCCTTGGGATGGATGGCGGGATTGATGACCTGATCCCACTCCATCTGCGTGTAGGCATCGAACGACTGTATCCATGTCTTGTGGTCGCCCTTCCGCAACAGTCGTGTGATGGCAGGCAGCGTGGCTTTGCAGTCGCCGATGACAGCAACGTCACTCTTGATGCATTTGTCTATCTCAGCCTTGTCGATGTCCAGATGTATGATCTTGGCTTGCTTGGCATAAGTGGAGGGCAGTCCCGTCACGCGGTCGCTGAAACGCATGCCGATGGCGATGATGACATCGGCCTCCTGCGTCTTCATGTTGACGGCATACTGTCCGTGCATTCCCAGCATACCTTTGTTGAGCGGGTGATGCGACGACAGTGCGGAGAGTCCCAGCAGGGTGCGACCTACAGGGATGTCGGCCTTCTCGATGAAGTCGAGCAGTTCCTGATGGGCATTGCCCAGTTCTACGCCCTGTCCGACGAGGGCCAGCGGACGTTCAGCAGCATTGATGAGGCGTGCGGCCTCGGCGATGGACTGTTCGCTGGGTGTAGGGTAGGGCACATAGCTACGCACGAAGTCCACCTTCTGCTGGTCGTTCCACTCCGTGGTATGTGTTTGTGCATTTTTAGGGAAGTCGAGCACGACGGGACCGGGACGTCCGCTGCGTGCTATGTAGAAGGCCTTGCTCACAGCCTTGGCTACGTCGTCGGCATGACGTATCTGGTAGCTCCATTTGGAGATGGGCTGAGTGACACCCACCAGGTCTACCTCCTGGAAGGCATCAGTGCCCAGTGCACCGATGCCTACCTGTCCGGCAATGACTACAAGCGGCGTAGAGTCTATCATGGCATCGGCTACACCTGTCAGCGTGTTGGTAGCGCCGGGACCGCTCGTCACTATACAGACGCCCACCTTGCCGCTGACGCGGGCATATCCCTGAGCGGCATGGGTGGCACCTTGTTCATGGCGTACCAACACGTGGTGAAAGGCAGGGTTGTCGCCACGTGTGTAGTCATAAAGCGCATCGAATACGGGCATGATAGCTCCGCCGGGATAGCCGAAGATGGTATCCACACCTTCGCTTCTCAATGCCCTCATCAATGCTTCTGCTCCTGTAACAATCTCTTTATCTTTTGTCATAACCTTAGTCTATGATTCTAATACCTCCTTTATCTGCACTCGAAACACTTTGAGCGTATGCCCTGAGCGCTTTCGATACCGTTCGGTGGCGCTTCAGTGGCTGTGGCTCTCGAGCGTTTAGTTCTTCGTCTGTCAGATGCACATTGATGCTTCTGGCCGGTATGTCTATTTCAATGATGTCGCCATCCTTTATCTTGCCAATGTTGCCACCGCTGGCAGCCTCGGGCGAGATGTGACCGATGCTCAGTCCGCTGGTGCCGCCAGAGAAACGGCCGTCGGTGATCAGCGCACACTCCTTGCCCAGGTGCATACTCTTTATATAAGAGGTGGGGTAGAGCATCTCCTGCATGCCAGGTCCGCCCTTCGGACCTTCGTGGGTGATGACCACGCAGTCGCCACTCTTCACCTTGCCGCTGAGTATGCCCTCACAGGCATCTTCCTGGGAATCGAACACCACGGCCGGACCTTCGAAGTGCCACAATGACTCGTCGACACCAGCCGTCTTGACCACACATCCGTCCTGGGCAATATTGCCGAAGAGTACGGCCAGTCCGCCGTCCTTGGTGTAGGCATGCTCCATGTCGCGAATGCAACCGTTCTCGCGGTCGGTGTCATACGTAGGATAGTATTCGCTCTGCGACCCCATCTTCGTTGAGAAACGAAGGCCCGGGGCAGCAAGGTAAATGCTGCTTTCTCCTGTCGGCGATGGGCTGAGGCTGTATTTCTTCATTGCCTCTGCCAGTGTCATGCCGTCTGCGCGGATGGCTGTGCCGTCAATGAGTCCTCCCTTGTCCAGTTCGTTGAGGATGCCGAGGATGCCGCCGGCGCGGTTACACTCCTGCACGCTGTACTTCTGCGTGTTGGGAGCCAGTTTGCAGAGACAGGGTACCTTGCGGCTCAGCGCATCGATGTCTTTCATCGTAAAGTCGACACCGGCCTCCTGGGCAACGGCCAGCAGATGGAGTACGGTATTGGTAGAGCCACCCATGGCAATATCGAGCGTCATGGCATTGAGAAAAGCCTGACGGGTTGCGATGCTGCGTGGCAGTACTCGCTCGTCGCCGTCCTCGTAGTAAGCCAGCGCGTTCTTCACAATCTGACGGGCAGCTCTCCTGAAGAGTTCTATACGTTCGCTGTGCGTGGCCAGGATGGTGCCGTTGCCTGGCAACGACAGTCCGATGGCTTCGGTCAGCGAGTTCATGGAGTTGGCGGTGAACATGCCCGAGCACGAACCGCAGCCAGGGCAGGCACATTGTTCTATCTCGGCCAGTTCTTCATCGCTGATGCTGGGGTCGGCACCCTTCACCATGGCAGTGATGAGGTCGGCATTTTCGCCGCGCCAGCGTCCTGCCTCCATAGGACCGCCACTGACGAATACGGTAGGGATGTTCAGACGCATGGAAGCCATCAGCATGCCAGGCGTCACCTTGTCGCAGTTCGATATGCAAATCATGGCATCTGCCTTGTGGGCATTGACCATATATTCTACAGAGTCGGCAATGATGTCGCGCGAGGGCAGCGAATAGAGCATGCCGTCGTGGCCCATGGCTATGCCGTCATCGATGGCAATGGTATTGAACTCAGCAGCATAGCAGCCCATGTTTTCTATTTCCTGCTTGACAATCTGACCTATTTCGTGTAGATGAGTATGTCCAGGCACAAACTGGGTGAACGAGTTGACAATGGCGATGATAGGACGTCCAAACTGCTCGTGCTTCATGCCAGTGGCTACCCATAGAGCCCTTGCTCCGGCCATTCTGCGGCCCTCTGTACAGATACTGCTTCTTAGTGGATGTTGCATATTATAGTCTTTGAGTGCGCGAAAGTACTACTTTTTTCTTAAATATGCAACAATTTTGCCGATTATTTTGTAATTTCGTGCTAATTTGTTACTTAAATCAAGTAAAAAGGTGCTAAACTGTTACGTTTGGCACCTTTTCCTACCTTTAGTTGAATACCACCTTGCACCTGACTACTTCTGTCTCATCGTTCTTGACGATACGTACGCAGTACTCGTTGTCGCCAGTCTGCTCCCTGTAGAGCGACAGTCGGTCGCCCTCATGGCTCTCGGCTACGTATGCTATCTCAAAGCGACGGATGCTATGTTCGGCATACCACTTGATGTCCCACAGGTCGAGCACATGCTCAATGTATTTCACGGAGTTGATATGTCCGTTGATGTCTACATCGCTATAGTGGGTGTCGATGGTCCTGACGAGCGTAGCCGCGTCAGTCATCTTCACACGTCCGCCCTTGTCGATGGGGCAAGGTTTTTCCTTGTCTATCCAGTTGTTGATGGCACCGTTGTCTATAGCCAGGATGTCTTGTGGCTGGCGCGTCTCGGTGTCAATCATCGCCCACACGCTGCGGCCGTAGCCATAGACGTGGCCGTCTTCGCCAACGACGCGGAAATTGCGGTTGGTGAAATAGCGCATGGCGCTCTCCACCCATGTCTCAACGTAGAACTTCGTGTTTTGTGTAGGCATCTCGTCCATCTCGATGGCCAGGCGCGAGAGCACCCAGGTTTTGTGGATGGTGTTCAGGTAAAGCATGCCGAAGCCGCGGTCAGAACTGTGGAAGTCGGCTGCGTTCAGCATGTGGTTGCCGAGATGTCCCATAAAGAGCTTGTGCTGAAAGTCACAGTGGAACGATTCAGCCATGAAGAGGTATTTCCCTATTTTGTCTATTGCCATACAATACTAATATAATAATGTCGTTCTATTCTACTACCTTGAAGTTGTCGCCTCCGGCAGTCTGCTCGTCCACTTCCTCCAGTTCAGAGTCGCCCATGCCCTCTTCACCGCAGGGGTTGAAGCCGGCAGGCACATCGAAGACGTCGCTTTCGTTGATGTCGATGGTAGGATCGGCATAGACGCTCTTGATGAAGTAGGCAAAGGTGGGCAGCGCCATGTTGGCACCTTGTCCGTTGGCGGTGGTGGCAAAGTGTATGTCACGCTCATCGCCGCCGGCCCAGCATCCCGAGACGAGTTTCGGAGCTACGCCCATGAACCATCCGTCGCTGTTGTTGTTGGTAGTGCCGGTCTTTCCGCCCAGCTGGGCGTTGATGCCAAAGCGACTGCGCAGACGTCCGCCAGTACCGCCGTTGACAACGGCACGTATCATGTAGAGCATGCGGTCGGCCGTCTCACCGCTGACGACCTCGTTCATCCGCGGTTTGAAGGTTGCCAGTATGTTGCCCTCGTTGTCGGCTATCTTCGTGACGTACATGGGAGCCGAGCGTACACCGTGGTTGACGAAGGCTGTGTAGGCGCTCACCATCTCGGCGACCGTGACGTCGCACGGTCCCAGGCAGAGTGCCAGTGAGGGCACTATCTCAGGATTGCGCAGTCCGAAGCGCTGCAGCAGGATGACGAAGTTTCTGGGTCCCAGCAGGTTGATGAGGTAGGCGGCAATCCAGTTGTTAGACTGCTGAAGTCCCCATTCCAGTGACACCATCTCTCCTTCGCGGGCATGACTGCCGTTGCGCGGTGTCCAGGGCTGTCCGGCATCTGTATAGTAGGTGCGCTGTTCGTTGGGTACCGTCGTGCAGGGTGTCATGTTGCCTCCGCTGGGCATCATGGCCAGCGAGTAGAGCAGCGGCTTGATGGTCGACCCCACCTGCCGGCGGCCTTCGGTGGCCATGTCGTAGGCGAAGTGTGAGAAGTCGAGTCCACCGACGTAGACCTTGACGTGTCCGTTCTTAGGATCCATGCTGACGAAGCCGGTGCGCAGCAGCGACTTCATGTATTTCAGTGAGTCGAGGGGTGTCATGACCGTATCCTTTTCGCCTTTGTAGGTGAACAGCTTCATCTCGACGCGCTTGCGGAAGGCCTTTTCTATCTCGGCATCACTCTTGCCGTCCTGCCGCATCAGTCGCCAGCGCTCAGTCTGCTTCATGGCCTTCTTCAGCTTTTTCTGGGCATCCTCATGCGACAGTCGGCTGGAGTAGGGGGCGTTGGGGTTGCTCTTGTTCTCCCTGTCGAAGACGGGTTGCAGTTCCTGTACGACGTGCTTGTAGCAGGCCTGTTCGGCATATTCTTGCATGCGGGAGTCGAGCGTGGTGTATATCTTCAGACCGTCCGTATAGATGTTGTATGGCCGTTTGTTGCCGTTATGGTCGGTCTTCATGTTCTTGTTGCACCATCCGTAGAGGGGGTCCTCAACCCATTTCAGCGAGTCGAGGAAGTACTTGGTGGCATTGTTATAGTCGCTTTTCTGTGGTTTGGTGGCCATCATGTATCGGCGTAGGAAGTCGCGGAAGTAAGTGGCCGAGCCGTCATGATGGTCGGCGACGTGGTACTTCAGTCCCAGCGGCTTCTCTTCAAGGGAGTCCAAGGCCTCTTCAGTCAGGAATCCGGCTTTGACCATCTGGCTGAGCACGACGTTGCGGCGCTCCACGCATCTGTCGGGATAGCGTACGGGGTTGAAGTAGGCCGGGTTCTTGCACATGCCTATCAGTGTGGCCGACTCCAGTACGTTCAGTTCATTGGGAGCTTTGGAGAAGTAGGTCTTGGCTGCCGTGCGTATGCCGACGGCATTGTTGAGGAAGTCAAAGAGGTTGAGGTAGAGTGCAATGATCTCCTCCTTGGTGTAGTTGCGCTCCAGCTTGAGTGCAATGACCCACTCAATGGGTTTCTGGAGCATACGCTCGAGTGTGGAGCTGGCAGCCTCACTGTAGAGCTGCTTGGCCAGCTGCTGGGTGATTGTCGACCCGCCGCCGGCATTCTTCTGCTGCAGGATGCCGCGTTTGACGATGGCACGGCCCAGAGCCTTGAAGTCAATGCCGGAATGCTCGTAGAATCGCACGTCCTCAGTGGCTACAAGGGCTTGCACCGTGGTAGAGTCAAGCTCGGAGTAGTCGACCATCACGCGGTTGGCTCTGCTTAGGCTCCATGTGCCTAATAGTTTGCCGTCGGCCGAATAGACCTGCGAGGCATATCTGTCAATGGGATTCTGTAGGTCCTCAATCTCGGGCATGTAGCCGATGCGACCCTCAAAGATAGCCCAGAAAATGACGATGAAGATGACGACCCCCAGTCCCAGGGTGCCCCATAGTATGCGAATGAACCATTTTCTCATATTCTCTATTCTAATTGTATTCAGCCGACAAAGGTACAAAAAAGGTTTGAGGTTTAAGGTTCGAGCCTGTAGGTTTTTGCTGTGTCTTGTTTTTTTTTAACAGAAACCTTGTGTCTCGAATCTGAAACCTCAACCCGTCATGGTCGTTCGCTTTGATGCGAATGTGGTGTATGCAGCTTAATCCTCTTCGGGCGTGATGAGCTTGTAGCCCTTGCCATGAATGTTGATGATTTCAATCTGAGGATCGTCCTTCAGGTGCTTGCGCAGCTTGGTGATGTACACGTCCATAGAGCGTGCGTTGAAGTAGTTGTCGTCAATCCAGATGGTCTTCAGGGCAAAGTCGCGCTGCAGAATCTCGTTGGCATGCGAGCAGAGTAGTGCCAGCAGCTCGTTTTCCTTGGTGGTCAGCTTGGTCTGCTGGTCGCCGATGGTGAGCAGTTGCTTCTGGGTGTCGAAGGTGAAGTTACCGATATGGTAGAGTGTAGACTCCTTGTTCTTCTTGCCACGTACGCGGCGCAGTATGGCCTCAATACGGAATACAAGCTCCTCCATAGAGAACGGCTTGGTGATGTAGTCGTCGGCACCCAGTTTGAAACCTTCCAGTATGTCCTCCTTCAGTGTCTTGGCAGTCAGGAAGATGATGGGTATTTCAGCATTCGAGGTGCGGATTTCCTGTGCCAGTGTGAATCCGTCTTTCTTAGGCATCATTACATCGAGGACACAGATATCAAACCTGTTCTTCAGGAATTCTTTGTAACCAACCTCTCCGTCAGGACAAAGCATTGCTTCAAAGCCTTTTGCCTGGAGGTACTCGCGAAGCAGCATACCGAGGTTCTCGTCGTCTTCGCACAAAAAAATTTTCAAATTCTCTTCCATAATGATAAAATATTAAAACGTTAGACTTCTATTTTCTAAACACTCTTATTTGCATCCTCTTGGATTGCCGGGAGCGAGATGGTGAACGTGGTTCCCTTCCCGTACTCGCTTTCCATCCGTATCTCACCATCGTGCAGGTCGATGATTTTCTTGACGTATGCCAATCCCAGTCCAAAACCTTTCACATCATGCACGTTTCCCGTATGCACACGATAGAACTTGTCAAACACCTTCTTCTGGTTGTCTTTCTTGATTCCGATGCCGTCGTCGGCGATAGAGAAGTTCAACCGGTCTTTTTCGTTCCAGGTCCTGATAACCAGGTTCAACGGCTGTTCCGGCTTCTTGTATTTGATGGCATTGTCTATCAGGTTGTTGATGGCATTTGCGAAATGTATCTCATCCACATAGATTGCGGAATCCACCGCCTCTATATCCAAACTGATTTTCCCACCTGTGTGCTCCACTCGCAACTGGAATGAATGGGCAGCATTTTCCAGCATCTCGTTCAGGTCGAGCTCCTTGCGCTTGAACACCGCTTTCTTCCGGTCGAACATGGACATCTGCAACACTTTCTCGACAAGGAACCTGAGACGTTTCGACTCATCATTGATGACGTTTCCGAGGTGTTTCATCGTTGAAGGGCTCTTCGTCACCGACTCGTCGTTGAGCATCTGCGCTGCAAGTGATATGCTTGATATCGGTGTCTTCAACTCGTGCGTCATGTTGTTGATGAAGTCGTTTTTCATCTCCGTATAACGTTTCTGCCGGAATATGACGACGATGGTGAAGATGAAGGTCACCAACAATATCAGCGTGAAGATGATGGAAGGTATCATGAACCGCACAGAGGAGAAGATATAGCTGTTCATGTCGGGGAAGTGTATCTTTACCACGCCCATCTTCGACTGCGGGTCGTTACGGAAAAGCACCTGGCTATAGGTATATTCTTCCCCGTCTTCCGTATAGTCAGGACAGCGATAGACTTCGCGTCCGTCCTGCGTTGTCACCGTGAAATGGTAAGGAATGTTGATTCCGTTGTTCACCAGCTCAGCCTTCAGGTCCTGATCGAGCAGCTTGAAGTTGACGCGCTCCTGCAACGGCTTTTCCGATGCTGAATACAGAATGCTCATGATGACTTCATCCAGCAGCGACTTCTGATAGATATATCGGTTTCTGAGAATCTGCTGCATCGCCTTGCTCGTTTCCGAAGCCGAATGCTTGTCTGTCCTGAGGATGATGCCCTTCGGCATATTGCCAAGATTTGTCCTGATGGTCTTCTCCTCGAATGAAGTGTGGTTGACAGATCTCCAATTACCGACTTCCGCCGAATCATTCATTGCCGATTTGCGCCGCGTCTCTTTCACGTCCTTCTCAAGATAGCGCAACGTTTCATTCAACTCCAGGTTGCGCGATGCCTGATACAGGGAACGATTCACAGACTCATCAAACTGCTCCCGCTTCATTTCAACCATCTCGTCGATGTATTTGATTTGAAGGAAAAGCAATCCCAGGAATGAAAATCCCATGATGGTCGCAATAATCCAAATCGTCATCTTCTTCATGCTCGCAAAGGTAAACATAAAACTTAATTCGTTAACACAGAAATGTTAAACAAATCCCTGTATTTTTAGTTTATTAACACTTATACCCCATTTTAGTTGCATATAGCACACTAAACGAAGAAAACCGAAGAATCAAAAAAGCAACAATCAGGGCATCATCTTCGGCAAACAACCGAACAAACAGGTTGAACAGTTTTGCTCAACCTGCTTGTTGAGTATAATAAAAATGATATCAGGCTATGGGTGCTGCGCCTTTAAGGATTTCGCTCAGCTCCTCTTCTGTAAAAGGCAACAATTCATATTTGCCATTCTCATTGTCCTTAACTAAATTCAAAGAAACGAGTTGTTCTACGATATGGCATGCTCTGTTATAACCGACACTGAAGTTTCTTTGGATGGTTGAGTTTCCGAACTCACCATTGTCACGCAAGAATAAAATTACATCATGGAGCAAAGGGTCACAGCCTTTCTCTTTTAGTAATTGCAGAACCTCTGATGCTTTTTCCCCATTACTGGTATTTGTCTCTTCGACAAGGCTTTGTTTCTCTGTTCCCGCCTGCAATCTCGCGAGAACAGTCATAAACTCAAACATGCCATCGTCAATTTGATAGACTTCAAAATCCTTGTTATTAGTAAAATTAAAAAGCAATGGTTTTTTATTGGCTTGATGTACTAAGACTCCGTCTTTATAGATTGTCGTATATAGTATGTTTGTTAGAGGAATGTCTTTTGTCACATTCTTCTGCGCGCCAACATATATCAAACGCTTGTTCGTAAAAATCAGACGCCCTGCATCCAATTGAACGAAGCGTGTTATTTCGTTTCCGATAACGTTCATAGAACCAGCCCTTAAGAAGCCACTTTGCCAGCGAACACCTGAATATACAAAATTCATCTGAGTGGTTTTCTCTTGAAAAAGCCCTACATTGTTTATTCTGTGATATATATGTTCTCCTTTATTTAAGTTCAAGCCATAAGTGTCAGCAGCAATCTCTTGAAGTGGAAGGCTTATCAAGCCATATCGCTTTGAGATTGCCAACGCATATGTCTTTATGACATTATCACCTTCCGAACCTTTTTCAAAAGGAATATTCTGCTCTATGAGTTCTGAATTTTTAGAGTATGCAATATCATGTGGCATACCGCATTTAACATATACTTCACGAATATCCAAAGCATAATTCTCTCCGAACAATCGCCCGACTGTTGCAGCCCAATTATGTTGCTCTGCCGATAACCCGTCTCCTTGTGGCGCTGGAGCACTATTCTGCTTATTAACAAACATCTTCAGAAGGATGTAAAGCACCAAAAGAACAAAAAATATTCCTGCGATAACGAAGAATGGATCCATATCGTATTATTTTTGATACAAAGTAATTACTTTTTTCTACAACACTTGGTAAATTTAGCAAATTATATTCAATCCTCAAAATTCCTGCGTCCAAATCTTTTGTTGCTGACATTATCTTTGTTCAAATCCGACGAAAACGACCTCGAAATACGACCCTGCATAAACATACGGAAAAGGGTGTATAAACATACAGTTGAACTTTCGTTTTCCAAAAGTTGAACTTTTGCGTCCTAAAAGTTCAACTTTTGCAAGCTAAAAGTTGAACTTTTGGAAAGCACTACTTAATGCATTGAAATCCAAATGTTTACAAACTGCACCCCAATCGCTCCACCCTTGCATAAATATACAAAAGCAGACTGCCACCCAACGAGGGGACTGGGAGATGTCGTCGACCGCACATTAATATATATAATAATGTATATAAGAAAAAAGTCCCGGCATTCCGTTTTCCGGTGCCAGGACTTTCCCCGTATGCTGAAAGATGTTTTAATCTTCTTCCGCCAGTTCTGCTTCGTGCTCTTTGATGAGTGTCTGCTGGATATCGTTCGGCACAAGTTCATAGCTTGCAAACTTGGTGTTGAACGAAGCGCGTCCTCCGGTCAGAGAGCTGAGCGAGATAGAATAGCTGGCAAGTTCCTTGAGAGGAATTTTTGCCGACAGTTTCTGGTATCCTGCCTCGCTGTCCATACCCATGATGATGGCACGGCGTCCCTGCAGGTCGCTCATCACATCACCCATATAGTCGGCTGGTACGAGCACCTCGAGGTCATAGATAGGCTCGAGAATCTTCGGTCCTGCCTCTTTGAATGCCAGTGAGAAGGCATTACGGGCTGCGAGCATGAAGGAAAGTTCGTTGGAATCTACCGGGTGCATCTTTCCGTCATAGACAACGACACGCACGTCGCGGGCGTAGCTACCTGTGAGCGGTCCTTGTTCCATGCGTTCCATCACACCTTTCAGGATAGCAGGCATGAAGCGGGTATCGATGGCACCACCCACCACAGAGTTCAGGAATACGAGCTTGCCACCCCATTCGAGGTCAACTTCTTCCTTGCTCTTGATGTTCATCTTGAATTCCTGTCCGCCGAACTTATAAACGGTAGGATCAGGCATTCCTTCTGTGTAAGGCTCTACAATGAGATGCACCTCACCGAACTGTCCGGCACCACCCGACTGCTTTTTGTGGCGATAGTCAGCGCGTGCAGCCTTTGTGATGGTCTCACGATACGGAATCTTCGGCTCTTCATAGGTCACCTGAATCTTCTCATTGTTT
>JAFUSV010000025.1 GCA_017467565.1 Prevotella sp. | reverse complement strand
GTTTGAAATTTGAAATTTGAAGTTTTATAATTGAAGATTGAAAATGATTATGAATAGAAAGAGATTTAATATATGGTTCCTGCTGGCATTGCTCGCACTGGGCATGCCCATGCTGACCGCTTGCTCGGACGAACCGGACAGTGAGAACTTCCGTACCTTCGACGACGAGATGATGAGCACCTACCTGCAGAACAGGCCGCAGTTCAGCGATTTTACTCAGATTGTGAACCGCTCCGGCCTGATGGGACTGCTCTCTACGTATGGCTCCTACACCTGCTTCGCTCCCAACAACGATGCTGTGGCTGCCTATCTGAACTCCCGTGGACTCAGTTCGGTGGATCAGCTCTCTGATGCCGACTGCGACACCATCGCACGTACCCATCTGCTGAATGTGCTCTATTCTACCTTCGACATGCCTAACGGCGTGCTGACACAGCCCAACATGAACGACCGCTACCTCGAAGTGGAGCGCAGAATCGATGAAGAGGGCCGTCAGGTGGTCTACCTGAACGGTGAGGCACATATCTACTTTGAGCTGAAAGACGACTCCGTGGTGAACGGTATCGTGCAGCCCATCGACCGTGTGCTGCTCAGCTCGAACCGCATGCTGCCCGACGTCATCAATCAGAACCCCATGCTGACCGTGTTCTACCAGGCACTGCAGATGACCGGCATGCGCGACTCGCTCTACCGCTATAAGGACGAGAACTATCATCAGGTGATGGACCAGACGGGTAAGGATGTGTTCTGGAAGGACTATATCACTGGTGATAACATTCAGGAGTCAGCCCGCTCGCCTAAGGACCGTCTCTTCGGCTACACCGCCTTCGTGGTGCCCGACAGCATCCTGAAGGAGAAGTATGGTATCACCGACGTGGAAGGCCTCTATCAGAAAGCCTGTGAAATCTACGACCCCATCTTTGGCGGTGAGAATGAAGACTGGCACTCGTTCGACAACATCCGTGACCGTCGCAACCCGCTGAACCGCTTCATCTCCTACCACCTGCTGAACCGCAACGTGCATGGCTACAACCTGCTGACCGTGGTCAACGACTATGGTATCCGTACCAACAAGATCAACCCCATGGAGTGGTACGAGACCATGTTCCCCTACACCATGCTGAAGGTGGAGAAGCTGAAGCTGGCCAACTACATGGCAGGTGGTGCCAAAGACGAGATATTCCTGAACCGTCGTGTCGACGACCGTAACAACATCCTCGGTGTGCGCGTCATGCCGACCATCCCTGGCGGCTATCGCGGCGAGGCTCTGAACGGCGTGTATTTCTGCATCGAGGACATCCTGAAGTACGACGACCAGATGACGGGTACGGTGATGAACTGCCGTATGCGTATGGATATGTCGACTATCTTCCCCGAAGTGATGACCAACAGCATGCGCATGAACTACAAGAGCGATGCAGCCCTGACCAACAACGATCCCGCCTATGACCATACGGAGAAGTACGGTACCAACTACTTCTTCCCCGAGGGCTATCTCGATGGTGTGAAGGTAGGCAACAACGGCTACTTCATCTATCGTCGTCCCCGACTGGGCTTCTATTCCTACTGTGGCGACGAGTTCATCTGTCAGGACAACTTCGACGTGACCTTCCGTATTCCTCCCGTACCTACAGAGGGTGACTATCAGGTGCGCCTTGGCTATGCAGCCATGAGCATCCGTGGTATCGCACAGGTGTACTTCGACGGCGTGCCTCAGGGCATCCCCCTCGACATGCGTCGCGACCTGAGCCACGAGACCATCCTCGGTTCCGACTATTGGGGCAAGCATGCCGACTATGACAAGCTGACCGACGAGGAGAAGAGTGAGGAGCTGAAAGAGCTGAAGAACAAAGGCTTCTACCGTGGATGTCAGGGTGGACAGACCTCATGGACGCTGTCTAACGTACAGCCCGACAAGAATGCCGGTACGTTGATGTCGAACATGGCAGCTACACTGCGCATCGTGCTCTGCACCGTCCACAT
Organism: Prevotella sp.; assembly: GCA_017467565.1. Classification (GTDB taxonomy): domain Bacteria; phylum Bacteroidota; class Bacteroidia; order Bacteroidales; family Bacteroidaceae; genus Prevotella. The sequence goes on along the minus strand of JAFUSV010000025.1, from coordinate 9,906 downwards.
GAAACCCTACGAGGACCACTACCTGCGCTTCCGCTGCGTATCTGAGGGTCTGGGTAACAACGAGATTATGCTCGACTACCTGGAGATCGTCCCGAAGAGCGTCTACGGTGTCACCGACGAGGGCGTGAAGGAAGATGCTAATTAAAAGTATTGAGTAGTTAAAGGAGTCAAAAGGAAAAAGTCTATCGTCTTTTAACTCCTTTAACTCCTAAAAGATTAAATAAATAATACAATATGATGAAACGAAACAGAATATATGCAAAAATAGCAGGTGTGGTCATGGCTACACTTGCTATCGTGGGCTGCTCTGACACGTGGAACGACCACTACGAGGCAGGCCTTGCTGACGGTGCAGTGAACAGCTCGCTGTGGGAAGTCATCGAGGACAACAGCCAGCTGAGCAACTTCGCACGTGTGCTGAAGGCTACCGGCTACGACAAGTCGCTGGCCAGTTCGCAGGTGTTCACCGTCTTTGCACCTACCAACGATGCGCTGACCAGTGAGCAGGCCGATGCCATCATCGAGCTCTATGAGCAGGAGAAGGCCAACCAGGTAGCGATGCAGCAGCGCACAGGTGTGACACCGAAGGAGAGGGACAACCGTGCCATCAAAGAGTTCGTACAGAACCACATCGCACTCTACAACCACTCGGTGGCCAAGAGCGGTGCCGACTCGGTGATGATGATGAATGGCAAGTACCTGCTGTTGACGCCGGATAAATTGGCTGACAGCCCCCTGCTCACTACCAATCTGCTTACCCAGAATGGACTGCTGTTCACCGTGGGTTCGCAGGTAGACTATCAGGGTAACGTCTTTGAAGCCCTGCAGCTGAACAGTGAGCTCGACAGCGTGGGTAACTTCATGGCTGTCTTCAATGAGTACGAGTTCGTGCCCGGCTCCAGTGTGGCTGGCGGTATCGAGGACGGTAAGACGTGGTACCTTGACTCTGTGACCGTGCTGACCAATGATATGTTCCAATATGTTGACTATATCAACTCCGAGGACAGCGTCTTCTGGATGGTGGCTCCCACCAACAAGGTGTGGAATCAGTTGGTCGATGAGTATATACCTTATTTTAATTACGACAATGAGGTGCAGAAGCGAGACTCGCTCTGCTGGGTGGAGCCCCGTCTGGCCGTCATTCAGGGTACGACGTTCAGTCAGACCCGCAATGCCAAGCTGGTGGGTGATGAGTACGTGTGGAACACGGACTCTGCCATGTCGGTGAATGCTGCCAACTACAGTTCACGCCGCTACTCCTGGGGTCGCAATGACATGAAGTACTACCAGTATGACAAGCCCTTTGCCGAGGGCGGTGCCTACACGGGGGCCTTCGAAATTCCTTGCAGTAACGGTAAGGTGATCGTGGCCGACCAATGGAACATCGACAAGACGATGACCTTCTACCGTGAGAGGCTGGTAGAGGCCGAGAGCCGCAGCAACCTGGACGAGGTAGACGAGACGTCGACCAACCCACTGTCATACGCATCGGTGGAGTCGTGGAGCCCCTTCTACAACCAGGTGTCACAGCACCTCTATACCAACGTGGTGCCTAAGAACTACAACTCGGGCGTCACCTTCAAGTTGCCCGGCCTGCTGTCGAACATCGGCTACGACATCTATGTGGTCTTCGTGCCCATCACGGCTATCGACTCAACGGCTACCGACTTCCGTCCCACCCGCTTCCAGGCAGCCCTCAGCTATCACGAGCAGGACGGCAAGCAGTCGGAATTCCTTTTCCAGCCTGACAACAAGACCTACGATGAGATTGGGCGTCGCTATGTCCATAACTTCGAGAACGACCCCATGATCGTAGACTCGGTGTTGGTGGCCAGCAACTATAAGTTCCCCACCTGTTCCTACGGACTGCGTGACTCACAGGTGCTCCTGCAGTTGAAGACCGATATCCGCTCCAGTGAGCGCGACAGCTATACTGGTGCCATGCGCATAGACTGCATCCTCATCAAGCCTCACGACGAGACGGTGAGCATGGACGAATAATCACGACTATTATCAATCTTGAAATAAAATGAAATATATGAAACGATATATCTTATTTGGACTTTCACTGCTGTTGGTGTTCCCTCTCACCGCTATTGCCCAGGACGACATGGACGACGAGGAAGAGGTGCAAACCGTGGTGCGCAAGAAAGCACAGAAGCAGAAACAATATGAGACACGTACCGTGAAGGGACTGGTGGTGGATGCCACCACGCAGAAGCCTGTCAGCGGTGCCATCGTGCGTGCAGCAGAGATTGACGGCTACAGCGTGCTTACCGAGGACAACGGTAGCTACGAGCTGAAGGTACCCGTGTTCACCACTTCGCTCTTTGTCACCTCTCCCGACTATAACCCCGTCAGGATTGGTCTGGTGAAGGACGAGCTGCAGAAGACGGCCAGCCTCTTTCCACCGACCTTCGATGCCGAGTACGGTGCACAGACCAATGCCCGCAATGACTATGCGGCTACCGACATGCACTACACCAACGCCCTGAACATCAAGGACGAGATACAGAAGCAGCTGGGTGCCGAGGTACACACCATCACCCGCAGCGGTATGCCCGGCGTGGGTAGCGTCATGTTCGTGCAGGGTCTCAACTCGCTGAACGTTAACGCTCAGCCCCTCATTGTCATCGATGGTGTCATCGTCGACCAGCAGTATGGCCGCACCATGCTCCACGACGGATTCTTCAATGACATTCTGAACAACGTGAACCCCACCGACATCGAGAAGGTGACCGTCATGCGCAATGGTACGGCCCTCTATGGTGCCAAGGGTGCCAACGGCGTCATCCTCATCCAGACCCGCCGCAACAAGTCGATGGCTACCCGCATCACGGCTACGGCCTCTGCCGGCGTGACCCTCGAACCTAAGTACTACTCGATGATGGATGCCAACCAGTATCGCGGCTACGTCTCTGAGTTGCTGCAGTCTACCGGCACACGTATCAATGAGTTCAAGTTCCTCAACGAGGATCCCAACTACTACTACTATCCCCAGTATCACAACAATACCGACTGGAAGGACAAGATCTACCGCACGGCCATCTCTCAGCAGTATGGCATCAACGTAGAGGGTGGTGACGACGTGGCCAACTACAACCTGTCAGTAGGCTACACCTCGGCACAGAGTGCTTTGGACTACAACAACATGAATCGTCTGAACATCCGCTTCAACACCGATATCTCGCTCTTAGAGAAACTCGATGTGCGTTTCGACGCTTCGTTCTCCAACCAGACTCGCAACATCCGTGACGACGGTGCTCCCGCCAACTACAATGAGGGTACTCCCACCTCGCCTGCATTCCTCGCTTATGTGAAGAGCCCCTTCATGAGCCCCTACAACTATGCTCGCGTAGGTCGTACCGAGTCCTATCTCACCAACCACCTTGACATCGACGACGAGTCGTACCTCACCGAGGCCCTGGCTTACTACCGCAACTACAACTGGAAGCTGGCCAACCCCGTGGCTCTCAATGAGTATGGCGATGCACCCAACAAGAACCGCTTTGAGAACTCGATGCTCAACCTGGCCGTCACGCCGAAGTTCAAGTTCAACAGCCACCTGACGCTGTCTGAGCACTTCAGCTACAACCTGGTGAACACCAACGAGAAGTACTACATCCCCATGAACGGTGTGCCCAGCTACTACGTCAGCAGCGTCAACAACCGTGTGGACAACGAGGTACGCTCGCTCTTCTCCAAGCAGAACTCCGTGATGAGTGACACCCGTCTGGATTGGCACAACCGCTACGATGCCCACAACATCCACCTCTTCGGTGGTGCCCGCATCAACTGGGAGAGCTACACGCTCAACTCGCAGTTAGGTTATGATACCGGTAGTGACAAGACGCCTTTCGTGAGCAATAACAACAAGTACCTGCAGCTCACTGGTAACAATGACTCCTGGAACTCGCTGGCATGGTATGCCCAGGCCGAGTACGACTTCATGAGCCGCTATTACCTGCAGGCTAACTTCACCGCTGAGGGCTCGTCGCGCTTCGGTAAGAACGCCAACGGACTCAAGCTGGCTGGCGTAGCATGGGGAATCTTCCCCAGCGTGCAGGCTTCGTGGGTGATGACCAACGAGCCCTGGATGGCTAAGGTCAAGGGTATCGACTACCTGCGTCTGACGGCTGGCTACGACATCAGCGGTAACGACGACATCGACTACTTCGCTGCCCGCAGCTATTTCCGCGCTCAGCAGTTCTTGGCTGCCATCTCCAGCCTCACTGTCGACGGTATCGGTAATACCGAGGTGCAGTGGGAGACCACACGCCGCTTCAATGTCGGCTTTGAGGGTCGCTTCATCGACAACCGCCTGGCTGTCAGCTTCAACTACTTCCGTTCCAACACCGACAACCTGCTGAACTATCAGGCACTCGGTTTCCTCTCCGGTCTCGACAAGAACTGGACCAACGGCGGTAAGCTGCGCAACGAGGGCTTCGACGTCAGTGCCACCGTCAAGGTGCTCGCCCTGAAGGACTGGCAGTGGCAGGTAGGTGCCAGCGTAGGTCACTACAAGAACCGCATCACCGAACTGGTGGACGGTGCCGACTATATAGATAATAATGTGTACGGTGCTACCGTCCGCACCCAGATAGGTCAGGCTGCCAACGTCTTCTACGGCTACAAGTCGCTGGGCGTCTTTGCCACGACCGAGGATGCTCAGGCTGCTGGCACCAGTGATCCTAAGGGACTCTATATCCTGGGTGAGAATGGTGTGTCGCGCACCTACTTCGGTGCTGGCGACGTCCACTTTGCCGACCTCAACAACGACGGTCAGATCAGCGATGCCGACCGTGTGGTCATCGGCGATCCTAACCCCGACATCTACGGTAACATCTTCACCACGCTGGCTTGGAAGCGCTTCAAGCTCGATATCCGCTTCAACTACTCGCTGGGCAACGACGTGTTCAACTACATGCGCCAGCAGTTGGAGAGCGGCAGCCGCTTCCTCAACCAGACCACGGCCCTCGTCTCACGCTGGCAGCGCGAAGGTCAGCAGACCGACGTGCCCCGTCTCTCATTCCAGGATCCTATGGGCAATGCCCGCTTCAGCGACCGCTGGATTGAGGATGGCAGCTACCTGCGTCTGAAGACCGCCACACTCTCTTACGACCTGCCGCTGAACTCAGAGTTCATCCAGGGCTTGCAGGTGTGGGTACAGGGTAACAACCTACTCACCTTCACCAAGTATCTGGGCACCGATCCTGAGTCGGCCATGACATCGGCTGTCATCGGTCAGGGCATCGACCTGGGCCGTATAGGACAGAGCCCCTCTGTCGTAGCTGGTGTGAAGATCAACCTGTAATGGAGATGTAAAAATTTAAAAATGTAACAATGTAAAAATAGAATAGGATATGAAACGTAATATTTCTTTAATTTTTAAATTTTTGAATTTTTACATTCTGACTGCGGCGATGCTGCTGGTCAGCTGCTCGGATTTCTTTGAGCAGGAGTCCGACCACGTGATGTTTTCAGAAGATGCTTATCTGGACAGTGCCACCGACTCCATCTATTATGTGACCGGCATCATGAAGAAGCTGCAGGTGCTGGCCGACCGCACCATCCTGCTGGGTGAGGCCCGCGGCGACCTGGTGGACATCACCGAGGCTACGCCCAAGGACCTGCGCGATGTCGCCTTCTTCGACATCAATGATGACAACATGTACAATAATCCCCGCGATTACTATGCCGTCATCAACAACTGCAACTATTTCCTGGCACATGTCGACACGCTGCTGCGCAACAGCCGCAACGACACCATCTTCAAGCGCGAGACGGCTGCCGTCAAGGCCTTCCGTGCCTGGACCTACCTGCAGTTGGCCATCAACTATGGCCGCGTGCCCTACGTCACCGAGCCTATCCTGACCAAGGAAGATGCTGAGCGCCTGGAGACCCAGAACATCATGGGCATCAAGGAAATCTGCAACGAGCTCATACGCGACCTCACCCCGCTGACTGCCGACCGCTATCTGCAGCTCAACGGCGAGCACTCGTTCTATGGTGACATCGGCTATCGTACCAGCTCTATGTTCTTCTACTTCCCCGTGAAGCTGCTGCTGGGCGAGCTCAACCTCTGGGCTGGCAACTACAAGCAGGCCGCCGAGTGGTACTACCGCTACATCAGCTCGCGCAACGGTGACAACAGCACCTATCCTACGGGCATGGACAACGTGTCGTGGATGAGCAGCTCGTGGAACGGCATTTCTATGCAGACTTCATGGCCCATGAGCAATGACCTGGTCTACAGCCAGAACCACGAGATTATCACCGTCATTCCTGGCGACTCTATCCCCCGCAACGGCACCTACCTCCAGCTGCGTAACATCTTCAACTCGTTCGACCCTGTCACCAACGAGTATCATGAGGTCAGCCTCGTGCCTTCGCAGGGACTCATCGACCTGTCGGCTGCTCAGGTGTACTGCCTCTACGAGAACCGCGACACCCTCTATGCACCTGCCAACGTGGGCTTTGAAGACTATATGAGTGGTGACCTCCGTCTCTACTCAACGTTCCAGACGAGCCACACCATCCATAACGACCAGCGTGCTGAGACGCAGACCATCTCTAAGCATCGCACCCGTAATGCCATCATCTGGCGCCGTCAGATGATATGGCTCCATCTGGCCGAAGCCCTCAACCATGCCGGTTATCCCCGCTTCGCCTACCAGATTCTCTCTTCGGGTATCAACAACAAGGTCATTCAGGATGAGGTCATCCCTTACTACAGGGCCGACTCTGTGTGGCTCTCGAAGTTCGACTTCCCCAACACGCGCTACGTCGTCGACTCGCTGACCAACCGTGGCTCTGGTCGTGCCAACATGCAGGGTATGCACAGCCGTGGCTCTGGCGTGTCGTATATCAACCAGTACTACCAGCTGCCCGACGATACCCTCATCACCGACTCACTGGCCCGTATAGCCTACCAGCAGAACGGTGTGGACAAGATGATAGCCGACGAGGGTGCACTCGAGTTTGCCTTCGAGGGTCAGCGCTACTACGACCTGGTGCGTATGGCACTCTACCGCAACGAGCCTTCGTTCCTGGCCGACCGTATCTACAACCGTCGTGGCGAGGCCAAGCGTCCCGAGATGGAGTCGCTCATCACCAAGCCTCTGACAGACCCGAACAACTGGTTCCTCCGCTGGAACGGCAAGTTGGGCTTCTGAAAAACAACAAAAAGTACGCGGCGGTTTTCCCGCCGCGTATTTTTTTGCTTTTTATTTGCCAGTTTCCATGATTTTGCTTACCTTTGCATCCATTATTAATAACTAAACAGTAGTAATGATTATGAGAGTCTTTCGCCTTTTCATGCTGAGCGTGATGCTTATGACGGCCACACTGTTGCGTGCCGAACTCACACCCGACCACACCTATCGTATCATCATCGGTACCAAGTCGTTCTTCCTCCAGGATGCCAATCTCAATACAGGCACCAATGTGGTGCTGTGGACCGATACCCGCGTGCCTGCCCAGCGCTGGGTGCTCGAGGAGGTGACCGAAGGCAAGTATGCTCTCCGCAACGTCTATACCGGCTATTACCTTGCCTATCCCGGCACCGCTCAGGCAGGCAAGCTCATCATTCAGAATGTTGCGGCTATCAAGAAGTCGTCGGGTTCCTGGGTGCTCAAACCCGTAGAGGGCGTGGCCGACACCTATTATATATGTCCTGCCTCTAACGAGAATCTATGCATCGCCATCGACCAGACGGCTGTGGACGGCATTGAGCTGAAGCTGGCCGACCCCACGACGCTCCCCGTACAGACATACGCCCGTTGCCGTTTCGTTGACGATGACGGCGAGGTGTTCACCACCTTCGATGCCGCCGTCCGCGATGAGATGATGCTGGGCTTCCTCAACCAGTACTACAAGAATGCCACTGTAGGTCACGTGCTGGGTGGTGGCGGCTGGTGGGGCGACGCCGAGATGTTTGAGGTCATCCTCGATGCCTTCGAGACCACCGGTGACAAACGCTATCAGGACTATTTCACCGAACTCTACAAGAACTTCGTCCAGCGCAATGGCAATGAGTGGAGCTACAACAGCTTCAACGATGATGTCACATGGATGGTGCTGGCCTGCATCCGTGCCTACAAGTATTTCGGCGACAGCGAGTACCTCACCGTGGCCCGCCGCAATTTCGACATGATGTACGAACGTGCCCTCCAGCCCTATGGCACCCTCATCTGGGACCAGAACCAGGGCAATCCCCTCAGCACTAACTCGTGCATCAACTGTCCTGCCACCATCGCCGCCTGCTACCTCGGCCAACTCTCGGGCGACAAGGGCTACTACGACAAGGCCCTCTCCATCTATGCCGCCCAGCGTCGCCTGCTCTACAATAATGGTCAGGTCTACGACAGCCGTGCCTGGACCAGCAGCGGCGGCATGTCGAGCGATTTCAACACGTGGGCTTCCACCTACAATCAGGGTACCATGCTCGGCGCAGCCCTCATGCTCTTCGACTACACCAAGAACACGCAGTATCGCCAGGATGCCGAGGCCATCTATCAGTTCACCTACAAGAACCTGGCCAACAACCGCAACATCATCCACGTCTGCCAGACCATCACCGGCGATCTCTGTGGCTTCAAGGGCATACTCATGCGCTATGTGCGCCACTATGCCGAACAGTTAGGCCATCCCGAGGCTCTCGACTGGCTGGCCAAGAATGCCTGGCATGCCTACCAGAACCGCATGCAGATAGGCTCCGGCGAACGGCAGCGCAGCGTCACCTGGTCGGCATGGCTCACCAAGACCGCCCAGAACCTGCAGCGCGTGGAGAAAAAAGATGGTGCCGATGTGAACATGAACGTTACCAACGACCCCTTCGGCGCCTCTACGGCTGTCTCTGCCGCCTTCAACGCCCATGTCAACGCCCAGTACCAGAAAGACCCTTCGCAGCCCGTTGCTGCCGATGTCTTTGACGAGATACAGTGGATGCAGATGGCCAATGCCGACGAGCGTACCGATGGCGGCGATGCCGAGACCACGGTGTGTAGCCGTGCCGGTGGCTACCTGGCCTTCCGCCATGTGGACTTTGGTGCTGTCGGCACCGACAAGTTGACGGCCCGTGTCAAGGCTACCGTCAGCGGTGTGCGCCTCAAGGTCTATGCCGACAGCATTGCCAGCACCCAGCTGGTGGCCCAGTCCGAGCCCCTGGAGCAGTCGTGGACCAATGTCGTGCTGCCCCTGCAGTCGTCGCTGCGTGGTGTCCACACCCTCTATTTCGTCATGTCGGGCACGGGCTCAGCCGCTTTCCGCTGGTTTGTGGCAGGCACCTATGATGGCAGTGGCATCAGTACGCCCACCACCCAGCATGTCCGCCATACTGAGACCTACAACTTGCTGGGCCAGCCTGTCGATGCTGCCACCTACCAGGGCATCGTCATCCGCGATGGGAAAAAGTTCAGTAAGCGTTAATAATTCAAAAAGAATGACTGAGAAAGAGAAAATGTTGGCGGGCCAGCTCTACGATGCGACCGATCCCGTGCTGATAGCCGAGCTGCAGGCTACCCGCGAAGCTATTTATGAATACAATATGCTGCGCCCCACCGAGACGCAGCGCATGCGGCAGATCATCAAGAGCCTGCTGGGCAGCGTCGCTGACGATGAATTCCTGATCAATCAACCCTTCCGCTGCGACTATGGCCGTCAGATCAGTATCGGATGCCGCTTCTTTGCCAACTTCAATTTTACCGTACTCGACGAAGCCCGTGTCACCATCGGCGACGACTGCTTCATCGGTCCCAACGTCAGTATCTACACCGCCTGTCACAGCACCGACCCTGTCGAGCGCGACACCCGTCAGGAGTGGGCTCTGCCCGTCACCATTGGCCATCATGTATGGATAGTCGGCAGCGTCACGATCCTGCCAGGTGTCACCATCGGCGACAATGT
>JAFUSV010000024.1 GCA_017467565.1 Prevotella sp. | reverse complement strand
GCAGGTTGTTCGTGGTGGCATTTACGAGACTTGAGGACTGGAAGTTGTTGTAGCCCACGATTCCGCCCACGGTACCGCCGGCAGTGATATCAGCGTAGCTGTAGCAGTTGATGACACGCGAATAGCCGTCGAGCAGGCCCACCAGTCCGCCGACATAGTTGCTGCCGCTGACGCTGCCGCCGTTGATGCCCACATTGTAGATGCGGGTGTTGCCGGTGGCCTCGCAGACGATGGCTCCCACGTTGCCGGCGGTGGAGCCGCTGCTGATGCCGACATTATCCACGATGATGTTCTTGATTACGGCGTCTTGGGCGTAGGCAATGAAGGGAGTGGTGAGTGAACTGATGGTGATCATCTGACCATCTATGGTGCCCTGGAAGGGAGCATCGGCTGTACCAATGGTCTCATCGACGGTGAAGCTGCTGCTCAACACGTAGGTGCCGCCCATAGCCTGAATCTCAGAAGAGCGGTTCACCACTGTTGGCACGGGGGAGACGGTCAGGGAATATGTGTTGGTGCCGGTAGCAGCCAACTGGGGATCCGTCAGAGAATTGACTACCTTCGTGTGGTCGAAGCGGGGCATCAGTACCATGCGACCATTGGCATCGGCGACGACCATGAAAGTGGCATTGGTAATATTCATCTTCACCTGGTCGAGACCGATGATGTCAGATTGTCTGACTTCCATATTCTCCAGTGTGATTTCAGTCGTCTCGCCGCTCCAAGTGCTGCCGACCTCCGAATCTTTTGTATCGGCAGTGAAGTAGCGGTTCACATTGGCTACACTCTGTATCTGCAGGTTATAGGGGTCGAAGCCGTTGCGTCCCTCACTGTGGTTCTGAATCTCGGTGTCTTCCTGACTCAAGGCCTCTTCTTGGGCACCGGTCTCACGAGCATACAGATAACCCATCTCACGGTCAATGTCGAAGTTGGGTCTGAGGTACCACTGCAATTCATCGCCAATAGTCTCAGGAAGTGGCGCAGGCTCAGCAGATAACGATGTTCCACTGATCTTGGCGTAGTTGTCGCCTTGCTTCACCAGGAATCGGGAGGCCGAGGTGCCCGCTTTCGTGGCAGCACCGGAATAGGTGCGGGCGTATTCTGGTTTCACGGTGTAGGTGACGTAGAAGTCGGTGCCGTCCTCTGGAGTGAAGTCGAGAGTGGGAGTCGTGTACTGCGGGTCGCCGCTGACGGTGAACTTGTGGTAGCCGGGCACCTTAGAACCCGTGGCATACCAGTGGTACTCTTGCACCATCGGGCTGTTGTACTTCTTTCTGTCAGCCTCCTTGGCGGCAGTCAGCGGCAGACGCATAATCTCCCAACCGTGCAGGTCCAGCAGGATGAGCATCGGTGTCAGTTCCGTCTCTACGAAACGGAAAGAACCGTCGCCCATGTTGATGGTCTGGAATACATGTTCTTCGTTCAGGAACTTCTTGCTTGTGGTGGGCGAACCTCCGCTGGTGGCATCGTTGTTGTGGAGCCACGGGGCAGAATTGGCCCAGTCAGCGTAGACGTGCCAACCCAAATTATCGCCATTCATGGTCATGGCCTCCACCTCGGTCTTCTGTGTGTCTGACAGCGTCACGTTGCGTCCCACTCTTGTTACTTTGTTCGTCAGCTTGTTCTGCACCGTGGGGCTGTTCTTCCAGTACTGCTCAAAGGAGGTGACGGTGCGGCGTTCAGTCGTGCTACCGTCGCTAATAGCTTTGGCGGTCACCAGCTTCAGACTGTTCAGCGAAGTGCCGATGAGCATATACTCGGTGCCTGCCGGCAACTCATCGCCAGTCAGGGCTGTGGCGCTGGCCTCGAGTCCAATCGTCAAGGGGTTGTTATTGGTGGTACCTGTCACCACTGCAGAATAACCTTCCGGCTTAAAGGTACGCAGGTAGGAGTGGAAGTTGGCCTGGATAACTTTTGTAGCTGGGTCTGTATAGTTCGTCTGGTTCTGGTAGGACGAGATTCTCACGTGGTAGGGGTCGAGCACATATTCTCCGTTCACTTTGAGGGCAGGCTCTAAATACCACAGCCAACGGGTGCGGGTAGTGGCACCGTTGGCCAACTGGGTATTCCAACGATCACTGCCATAGATATAGAGCGTGGCATCACCGTTGCTATAGGGATAGATGGGCTTAAGCGTTGTTTCCATCAATCCGTCGCTACCGTTCTCCTGATAGAAAGGCACACCATTGGCAAACTCTAGCATATAGGTCTTGCCACCAGACTCACGGTTGAAGCCTCCGTCGAGGTCTAAGTCATCGTTGACGTCGTAGGTGACATAGATGACATTATCTTCTCTGTTCTCAACACTGTAGATCCGGTCTGCTTCATCAAAAGTATAGACGCCATCCGTCAGGGAGGTGTATTTCTTATAGAATTTGTATTCCGAGACGAGCGGACTCTGCCATGCTGCAGGTAATGCGAAAGAACCTTCATAGGGAATGTTGGACTCAATGGTCTTGCCGGCCTTGTCAATGAGCGTGAACGACAGCGGGAGTACCACGGTGTTTACCGTGAGCGTGACTTCTTCACCATTGGCGTTCCTCAGCGTGACGTTCCTGCTGCTGGTATCCGAGCCGGTCAGATTCTTCAGGATGAAGGTCTGGGCCGTATTTAATGATAGCGTGGGAGAAGTGTAGTTCAGATAATTACTCTTTCCGACATTCTGCACGGTCACGTCGTAGGGATCGCTGCCAAGGAAATACCAAAGATAGGCATTTGATTTCTTGTTGTCTTCTGTAGCACTGGCATTCCTTCCTAACCCGCCATTGCCATAGAGGTAGTCACTGCCTTCTCTAAGATTATAAGGACTGGCGTTGTTCAGCGGCAGGAACTTCTCGCTGAGGTGCGTCGTGGTGTAGGTGACATAGATTGTGGCCGACGCAGCCGGGGTCTCTGTGATGCGGTGCTCGGCGTCAAGGTTCGCAGCATTGAAGTCACCGTCCATGGCGTAGAACGTCACCGTCTCGTCTGCGAGATACGAGCTGCGGATGGACTCAGGAATGCCAGTATATCCGCTCAGCGGTGTGCCCGCCGCCTGCTGGACCTCCTCGCTGGTGGCGGCAATCACATTCGAGCGGTTCACAATTTTATAGGTGTAGGTGGCCAAGGCCTGGGTGGCAACTACCGAGGGGTCGTAGTCGGCTTTCGTAGCAATAGCCTTGATGGCCGTCATGCCAGCGGTGATGGTAATCGGTCCTAAATATTTGGTGCTCGACGTCGTGGGGGTGGTGCCGTCGGTGGTATAATAGATGGTTGCGCCGTCGGTAGCCGAGGAGATGGTGAGCTGGTTGAAGCCGGTGTAGGTGATGACTGGCGTCTCGCAAATTGGCGAGGCAGAGATGAAGTTCCAGTGACATTTGTCGTTGCCATTGCGCTCCTTGAAGGTTCTAAGGGGGCCAGCTGAATTATCCTCCAGCCCCCAGTAGTTTTCGGATCTCACGTCCTTGAACACCCTGGGAATAATGGTAAAGGTGATTTTTTTGGGGTCATTGTGGCTCTCGTTGCTCATGGCACCACGTGTGACGATGAACTGGAAACGCTCCTCCTGCAATCCACCGGCGGTAGTGTGCCCCTTCAGACTGACTACATTATTGACAGCATCAGTTCCCTGAGTACCAGTGGTATAGAGGTAATCGCCATTGACATTGACGATGTAGTAGTAGTCGATATAGTCGTCGGAAGCTGCCTTCAGGAAGTACCACCGTGCCTGAGCATCGTTGTCATCGGTTTTCGTGGCACTCTCCACGTAGGTGGTACCGGGAACCATGTAGCGTTTGGTACTATTGTTCTGGATATAATAGTAGTGAGAGTCTCCGGCAGAAGACAGGTTGAAGCATTCGGGCAAGAGTGTCCAGCTGTAGGAGGTCGTGAGGATGAAATTCCAGCTGGAGCCTTCCACGGCTTTTCCTTTTTCAAAAGTTGCATAGAGAAACACGTCCTCGGCGTTATCACCTTTTGTATTCCAGTTGCCGGTCTGCTTGTTCAGCGACAGTGCTGTATTGCCCTTCGGGAAGATATTGTAGGCCGAGATGCCTGTGGCTGCCGAGATACCGAATTTATACTTGTCATCATTGCCGGCATTATAGTCTATGCAGGTTATTCCTTTTTTACTGGTGTTGGCGGAGGCATATAGGTATTTGCCGCTGTTCTTGTTGACGATATAATAGTATTGGACATCCGCTTCCGTTCCGGCATCCAAGAAATAAAACTCAGCCTTCTCGTCCAGGATGCCGCGCGTGTTCATGTGATTGCCGCTGCCGCTGACGGGGTATAGGTAGTATGCCGTGTTCTGGTAGCTCTGGATGAAATATGTTTTCTCGGTATGATCAGTCACTTCTACTGCTGTAGTAATTTCAACAGGTGCCTGCGCCCACGCCGCAGGGGACCCTGCGGCGAGCATCATCAGAGCCCCAAAAACGCACCGCATGGTAGCTCGTAAAGTGAACATAGGTTCATGAGGCCACGAACATAGGTGCGTGAGGCCACGAACGTAGGTGCGCAGGCCCACGAACATAGGTTCATTTTTCAACACAGCGGAAAGCATGGATTCCCTTGTCATCTCAATCTTGTTTTTAATACTTTTAATAAGTGAAATATGATTGATTTTCATATTGTTTATTGATTTGTCGCGCCAGTGCGCGAACGGTTATACGAGTGAAGATGTTTCCACCAGGTGTCCTTGGTGCGGCAGAGGGCCTGCGCCACGCAGTTCATGGCTTTGCAGCGCGGCACGTGGATGGAGTTGTTGGTGCTCTTGT
>JAFUSV010000023.1 GCA_017467565.1 Prevotella sp. | reverse complement strand
CTACAGCGTGACGAGAATCGGCGGATCTGCTTTTGAAAATTGCAGCGGCCTGACCAGCATCGAGATGCCCAACAGCGTGACGAGCATCGGCATCTTTGCTTTCCAAAATTGTAGCGGCCTGACCAGCATACATGTAGATGTAAATAATACAGTTTATAATTCTATTAATGACTGCAATGCCATTATTGAAATTGCCACGAATACATTGATTGCCGGATGTAAGAATACAACCATCCCCAACAGTGTGACGAGCATCAGCGGTTATGCTTTCTATAATTGTACCGGCCTGACCTCCGTCACCATTGGTAGTGGCGTGACGCGCATCGGCAGCGATGCATTCAGGGGTTGTACTGGCCTGACCAGCATCGAGATTCCCAACAGCGTGACGAGCATCGGCCTGGAAGCTTTCTCTGGTTGCAGCGGCCTGACCTCCATCACCATTGGTAGTGGCGTGACGAGCATCGGCAGCGATGCTTTCAAAGGTTGCACCAACATTACGTCTTTGGACTTGAATTGTAAGACTATTGGCAATTGGTTTGGTGATAGTAAGACAAGCGTAAAGACCATAATTTTGGGCGATAATGTGACGAGCATCGTCGAAAATGCTTTCAATGGCTTCAGCGGCCTGACCTCCATCAACATCTCCAAAAGTTTGAAAAGTGTCGGAAATTATGCGTTCCAGGGTTGTAATAATTTGAAGGGTGTCTATATTACCGACCTTGATGCTTTCCTCCGTATCTCATTTGGTTGGTATGCTCCTTTATTCTATGCTCATCACCTCTACCTCAATGGCGAAGAAGTGACAGGCGAGATAGTGTTCCCAAGCGATATTACCTCTGTGAGTAATGTGGTTTTTGAGGGATGTTATGGCATTACCTCCGTTGTGATACCAGAGGGCGTGAAGACTATTGGGCAAGCAGCATTTAAGAGTTGTCCTAATCTGAAATCGGTAAAAATGCCTTCAACTTTAACGGATATTGCAAGGGAAGCCTTTCAGAATTGCACCCGCCTGACCTCCATCACCATTGGTAACACCGATGCGAGCATTGGTTACATGGCTTTCTCTGGTACATACATTTCTTCCTTTGGGTTGAATTTTAAAAATGTTAATGAAAATTGGTTTGAATGGTTTAATTGGCTAGATAAATCAAACGTTAAGACCGTTGTCTTGGGCGATAACATGACGAGCATCGGCGAGAGGGCTTTCGCAGGCTTTGGTTACCTTAACTCCATTATAATTCCCAATAGCGTGACGAGCGTCGGCAACAATGCTTTCTCTGGTTGTACCAGAATTACGTCTTTGGACTTAAATTGTAAGACTATTGGCAATTGGTTTGACGATAGTAAGACAAGCGTTAAGACCATAGTTTTGGGCGATAACGTCACGAGCATCGGCAATTATGCTTTCAAAGGCTTCGGCGGCCTGACATCCATACATATAGATGCAAATAATACAGTTTATGATTCAAGGAATGACTGCAATGCCATTATTAAAACTGCCACGAATACATTGATTGCCGGATGTCAGAATACAACCATTCCCAACAGCGTGACGAGCATCGGCGACTATGCTTTCCAAAATTGCAGCGGCCTGACCAGCATCGAGATTCCCAATAGCGTGACCAGCATCGGTGCGAATGCTTTCTCTGGTTGTACCAACATTACGTCGTTGGACTTGAATTGTAAGACTATTGGCAATTGGTTTGGTGATAGTAAGACAAGAATTAAATCCGTCACTATAGGTAAGGGCGTGAAGAGCATCGATGAAAATGTTTTCGAAGGTTGTACAGGGTTGAAAAAGGTCATTGCTGGAGACATTGCAGCATGGTGCGGTATCAACTTTGGAAACGAATATTCCAATCCTCTCTATTATGCACACCACCTGTATAGCGATGAGGAGACAGAAATAACCAAGATAGTCGTTCCTGATGGTGTGAAGAGCATTGGACAGTATGCCTTCAACAGGTGTGAAGGCCTGACCAGCATTACCCTTCCCAGCACGTTGACCAGCATCGGTACCAATGCCTTCAGCTGCGGCATCGGCCTGTCAGAGGTTATCGCATTGATGAATGTTCCGTTCAAGTTGGACGAGTCGGCATTCATCTATACAGGCACTGACTATAGCAGTGACATTCTCTATCTGGCGGCTACGCTCTATGTGCCAAAGGGACGCACGGCATTATATAGCAATGTGGAAGGATGGAAGAAATTCCTCAACATTCAGGAGTTGGAGTCCACTACCTTCAAACTGACCTATATGGTAGATGGTCAGGAGTATAAGGTTTACAATGTAAAGGCCACAGAGATCATCACTCCCGAGCCAGACCCGCAGAAGGATGGCTATGTGTTCTCAGGTTGGAGTGGTCTGCCATCAGTCATGCCTGCAGAGGATGTGGTAGTGACAGGTTCTTTCATGTATGATACAACAGGTATCAATCCGGTTCCCACTGAGGATGATGATGCCCAAATCTACGACATCCGTGGCCACCGACTGCCAAGCCTCCAGCGTGGTTTGAACATCATCAGGAAGAGCGACGGCACCACACGTAAAATCTATATTAAGTAAGCACGCTGAATAGTGTTTCTCGCGAATTCGCCAGAACATTCTTGTATATGGGAAGGTTCTGGCGATTTCTTTTTACGTCGAAAAACGAAAATGCAAAAAAGTTGCATCGAAGTGTGTGTTATTGCATAAAAAAGTATAAATTTTATGCAGTCTACTTAAAGAATCTGGTACAACAGAGAAAGGCTAAAATAGAACAAATGGATATATTTAACGTCTCAAAAATGGAATAAGTG
This sequence comes from Prevotella sp., assembly GCA_017467565.1. Classification (GTDB taxonomy): domain Bacteria; phylum Bacteroidota; class Bacteroidia; order Bacteroidales; family Bacteroidaceae; genus Prevotella. Next base: position 21,798 of record JAFUSV010000023.1, on the reverse strand, counting down.
GAGATTTTTCTATGACAAAAAATAGAATAAGTGGTATTTTTCTTTGAATATTCAATTAAAAGTTATACCTTTGCAGCCAAAAGATAATATAGCTATGCTCGAACGAAAGTTTACTAAAGTCCTTGAACAGTTTCTGAATGAAAACCAGAATAAGATTCTGCTGGTCAATGGTGCGCGTCAGATAGGCAAGTCCTACTTGATTCGTTATGTTGGAAAGCGGCTCTTCACCCATTTTGTCGAGATTAACCTGAAGGAAGACAAAGAGGGTGAGCAAGTCTTTGCCTCGGTACATACCACCAACGACCTTTATATGCGCCTTAGCAATTACTACTCTGAGCCCTTGGGCGGTAAGTCGGACACCCTTGTCTTTCTTGATGAGATACAGAGTTATCCTCATCTGATGACGATGCTCAAGTTCCTCAATCAGGAGGGGAAGTATCGTTTTATTGCCAGTGGTTCACAGTTAGGCGTGGCACTGTCTCAGACGCCATCCGTGCCTCTTGGCAGTGTCGAAATTCAGCAGATGTATCCGCTTGACTTTGAGGAATTCCTTTGGGCAACGGGCATCAGCAAGGAATGGATTGCCAATATTCAGGCTCACTATAAGAAAGAGGAACCGCTTGACGAGAGTACACATAACTTGTTGCTGAAGCGTTTTCAGTATTATCTGTTGGTGGGAGGTCTGCCAGATGCCATAAACAGGTATTTGGAGGACAGGAATATGGTGCGTGTGCGAATGGTTCATAAAGACATTCACGAACTCTACCGTATTGATGCCTCACAATACGACGAAGAGCATAAGTTGAAGATACGCCGCATCTACGATCTCATACCCAGCAATCTGGAGAACAAGAAGAAGCGGATTGTCTATAAACAGATAGAAAACAAGACGGGCAAACACTTTGCTGACTATGCTGACGAGTTTGAGTACCTGTCTAACTCGGGTGTGGCACTTGAAGTGCTGGCTATCAGCAATCCGCGTTTCCCGCTGTTGGAATCGGAACAAAAGCGTTTGGTGAAGCTTTATCTGAACGATGTGGGGCTGCTGACGCATCTTCTTTATGGCCTTAATGTCAACGCAGTGCTGCAGGACATCAGAAGCATCAACTTAGGCACGGTCTATGAGTCGGTAGTGGCACAGGAACTGCAAGCCCATGGGTTCGCACTTCACTATTACGACAACAAGAAGAAGGGCGAAGTGGATTTCCTGATTGACGATTACGAACGCCTTCAGGTGTTGCCATTGGAAATCAAGTCAGGAAAGGACTATACGGAGCACAGTGCCTTGTCCAAATTCCTGGAAGCCCCAGAATATGGCATTGAACGTGCCATCGTCTTTTCCAACGAACGAGAAATCTACAAGAAGAAGGGTGTCACTTATATGCCCGTATATTACAGCATGTTCCTTCATAAGGAAACGGCAGATGCAGATGCCGTCATATTGCCTGAATTAGAAACGGTTTGAGATAGTGCAAATACAAACTCCAATATCAAAGTTTTATCAAAACTTCTCATTAGGAAGATGACAGACAATAATATGGAGAGCAGTGTGTCGGCCTATGTGGCTGAGAGCTACGAGGGACTTGACAAGGCGTTCAGCGAGGTGAGCCAGCTGCCCTCGCGGGGCTATTGTGACCTGTATCGTGCTAAGCGCTACGGACGATGGTATCTGTTGAAATGCCTGAAGGCAGAGGTTCGCGACGATGCCGCCCATCAGCAGATGCTGCGCAAGGAGCTGGAGGTGCTGATGCAGCTGCAGCACCCTGGCGTGATGCAGGCCTTGGGCATGGAGCCGGTCTTGCTGCCAGGAGAGAAGAAACCTGTGCAGGTCATCGTGGCCGAATGGATTGACGGTGTGACACTGACCGACTACCTGAAGGATACGAGAGGGGAGGGGGCAGCACGCAAGGAACTGCGGCGCATCGCCTTGGAGTTGGCCGAGGCCGTGGCCTATGTGCACCAGCAGCAGATAGTGCATCGCGACCTGAAGCCCTCGAACATCATGATTACCCACAATGGCGGCTACGTGAAGCTGATAGACTTCGGACTGGCCGATACCGACAGCCACGCCATACTGAAACAGCCTGCTGGTACGCTGCGCTATATGGCTCCTGAACAGGCCCAGACGGCCCAGGCCGACGTGCGCAACGATATCTACTCGCTGGGTATCATCATGCAGGAGATGAACCAGAGGGGGCGTGTGGTTCCCAAGCGGATAGTGCAACGCTGTCTGGCACCCATCGGTCAGCGTTGGCAGAACACAGAAGAGCTGGTGGATGCGTTGCGAAGGAATGGGCGTCGCCGTCGCTGGCTCTATGTCGCTGCGGCCGTTGCTGTGGTGGTGGCCGTCATCGGTATGCTGGTGGGACAGATCAGCCGTCTGCAGCGGAAAGCCGACGATATGGAGAGTAATGCCAATGTGATGACCCATCAGCTGCGCGTGCTGAACCACGAGATTATTGACTTCGACGATGCAGAGGTGAAACGTCTCTGCATAGCCCACTGGGACAGCGACCACGATGGTGAGCTGAGCTATGATGAGGCCGCTCGTGTAACCGCCCTCGACAGCGTGTTCACGGCCAACAGCAGGATAGCCAGTTTCCACGAACTGCAGCATTTCACTGGACTTTCTGACATAAGCCGCGATGCCTTCCGTGACTGTACGGCACTGCAAGAGATCACCATCCCCCGTCATGTGCGTTTCTTCCGTCAAAACGCTTTCCGTGGCTGTGGCCTTCAGGTGCTGAAAGTGCCAAGCACGGTGGTGGGTGTCGGTGACCACTGGATAGACGACTGTCCCAATTTGCATACCCTGATCCTCGAGGCTACGCCTCCTGCTACCAACGTCGGTGTTGTTCCGCTGCAGGGCTGTCCTAAGCTGACCACCATCTTCGTAGAAAACTATGTGTTCCATCAGTTAGCACGCCAGGCATGGAATACTCTGAGACCGCTGATGAAGAGCCATATTGACTTTGCCGACGAGGAGGTGAAGGCTATCTGCCTGAAACACTGGGATAAGAACGGTGACCGTGAGTTGCAGATAGACGAGGCACAGGCAGTGACATCGCTCAATGCCGTCTTCTGTAATAATCCTGTCATCCGCACTTTCGACGAGCTGCGCTTCTTCACTGGTTTGCAGGAGATAGGCATCAGCGACTTCGACCTATGCCTCGGCCTGCGCAGCATCCAGCTGCCCGTCACCATCAAGCACATTAGGGCGTTTGCCTTCTTCCATTGCGAATCTCTGGAGCACATCGAGTTTCCTGAACAGCTGCAGACTATAGAGCACGATGCCTTTATAAGGACAGGACTGCGCTCCATCCGCATCCCTGCCTCAACCACGAGCATAGCCACAACCGCTGTGTCGGCCTGCCAACAGCTGACAAGTGTCGTAGTGGATCCGGCTAACCCTGTCTATGACAGTCGCGAAAACTGTAATGCCATCATCGAGACCAAGACCAACATGATGGTGTCGGCCAGCACCGTAGCCCGCATCCCTCGCAGCGTCACCAGCCTGAGTGACGAGTGCTTTAACATGTTCAATCCGAAGGAACTGACCATTCCCGCACAGATTACTCGCATAGGGCCCTGGTCGCTGGCAACACGTATCGGTCGCCTCTACATGGAGTCGCCTGTGCCACCGTCTTTTGATTCACAGGGGGGTACCCTAAACATCATCCATCCTGCCGATGAAGAATATCCAGGCCCCGAAATTTTTGTACCTGTCGGTTCTGCCGATGCTTACCGAAAGGCTGAGGGATGGAAGAACTTTGCCGATCATATACATGAATATCAGCCAGTAAAAGAATAAAATCAATGGAATATAAGTACCTTTGTCAGGCCATCGACGAGATGATGGGCCACAAGATGCAGACACCCAAGGATTTCGAGCAGTTGCGAGACCGCATCTACAGTCGTCAGCACGTGCTCATCAGTGTCTCTACGCTGAAGCGCGTATGGGGCTATATCGACAATAAGAGCGAGCCGCGACAGACAACCCTCGACACCCTGGCCTATTTCCTTGGCTATGCTGACTATGCCGCTTTCTGTCAGTCGCTCACGGACGACGGCCAGACAGTCAGCAACCCCGTTGTCAGCCGTCATGTCAGCGTGCGCGACGACCTGGTCGAGAACGACATTCTGACGCTCTACTGGCAGCCAGGACGGATCTGCCGTGTGCGCTATCTCGGAAACCTGCAGTTCCAGGTGGTCAGCTCTGAGCGGACGCGCCTCCAGGCGGGCGACTATTTCCAGTGCAGCCTGATTGTGGAGGGCGAGCCCCTCTATCTGTCCAACCTCCTTCAGAAAGGGCGTCTCGCCACAAACTATGTCTGTGGCAAGAACGGCGGTGTGCGCTTCGAACGAGATTAGAAAAAAGACGCGGTGTGATTTGAGAAATGTTTGAAATCGTTTGGCTATGTCGTGGAAAAACCGTAACTTTGCGCAAATTTTAATCTATGGCAGAAGAATCAATCGTATTGCGTACAGAGGGACTTGTCAAGCGCTACGGCAAGCGTACGGTGGTCAATGACGTCAGCTTTGAGGTCAGACAAGGCGAGATAGTAGGACTGCTGGGCCCCAATGGTGCCGGCAAGACCACCTCGTTCTATATGACCACCGGACTGGTGCTGCCCAACGGCGGCCACATCTATCTGGGTGATGAGGAGGTGACCAACTTCCCCGTCTACAAGCGGGCCCGTGCCGGCATAGGCTACCTGGCGCAGGAGGCCAGCGTCTTCCGCAAGATGAGCGTCGAGGACAATATCATGTCGGTGCTCGAGATGACGGGTAAGCCGCGCGACTACCAGTTGCAGAAGCTGGAGGACCTGATCCATGAGTTCCGCCTTGACAAAGTGCGCAAGAATAAGGGCGACCGCCTCTCGGGTGGAGAGCGTCGCCGTTGCGAGATAGCGCGCTGCCTGGCCATCGAACCTAAGTTCATCATGCTCGACGAGCCTTTTGCCGGTGTGGACCCTATCGCCGTGGAGGACATCCAGCAGATAGTATGGAAGCTGAAGTACCGTAACATCGGCATCCTCATCACCGACCATAACGTGCAGGAGACGCTCTCTATCACCGACCGTGCCTACTTGCTCTTCGAGGGCCGCATTCTTTTCCACGGCAGTCCCGAAGAGTTGGCCGAAAACCGCATTGTCCGCGAGAAGTACCTCTCCACCTCCTTCGTCCTGCGCAAGAAGGACTTCCAGCTGATGGAAAAGGAAAAATAGTTTTTTGGGTAAACATTGGAAATAATTACGCATACGAGTGCATGCCGCCCAGGAAGTAGTTGACACCGAAGTAGGTCATGAGGATGGTGAGGAAAGCCAGCAACATGAACAGATGGTAGGGCAACGGACGAGCCAGCCGCGGCAGCGACTGCACGTGGACGGCTACGGCGTAGACCATGAACGTGATGAGTGCCCACGTCTCCTTGGGGTCCCAGCTCCAGTATGTGCCCCACGAGATGTTGGCCCAGATGGCTCCTACGAAGATGCCGATGCCGAGGGTGGTCAGGGCAGGGTAGAGGAACACGCGGCTGAGCTGCATCAGGGCTATGCCGGTCTCGCGTCGGCGCTGGTCGTTACGCTTGCCGCCAGCAACGTGCTGCAGCAGGGCCGTGACGGCGATGATGAACGTGAGGCTGAGCAGCGCGAACGACATCATAATGATGCTGACGTGGATGGTGAGCAGCGGCGAGCGCAGCACGGGCATCAGGTGGCCTATCTGGGGCGACATCTGCGAGATGTGGCTGACCAGCAGGAAGAAGCCTGAGAGCAGGAAGCCGAAGGTGAGCAGAATGCGGAAACGGCGGTAGAGACAGAGCGTCAGCAGCTGGATGAACCATGCCATGAGAAGCATCGTCTCGTAACCGTTGGACATGGGTATGGTGCCACGGATGATCCATCGAAGGGCCTCGCAGAACGTCAGTGCCAGGAACGACAGCGTGAGCACGCCGTAGGCACTGCGCATCAGCCAGCGCGAGAGCGGTTGGCCGCGTACCATCTGGAAGATGAACAGGCCGAGGGTGAGAAATCCCATGGTGAGACATACCATGAAAAGAATGGTGGCGAAGGGCACGGCATTATAGATGCGCTCGGCCGTCACCTTGGTGTCTGAAGGTACACTTTTCCCTCCATATTTATGTTGGTAGGCCAGCAGCTTGTCGAGATAGTGGTCTGCCTGGCGGGTGTCGCCACTGGCGAGCGACTCGTAGAGCAGTTGGAAGAAACTGCCCATGAAGAGGCGGTTCTCAGCGGGGATGGCCTCGGGTATGCTGTCCTCTACGGGCGAGTACCACATGGTGCGTCCTTGCAGCGTGTAGGGAAAGAGCTTCAGCGGGCGGCCATGCTCCAGTTCCATGACGAGCATCAGTCGCTCGTCCATCTGGGCGGCTTCCTTATAGAACTTGTCCTGCTGGTGGCCGTGATAATAGTCGTTGACCAGCGGTCCCAGGATGTAGTCGTCGGCAAAAAAACTGTTGACGGAGGCACGGTCGGGCAGTTGCAGGCGTGACTTGAGTTGGCTACCCTTGACGCGGATGAGCGGTTCGTTGTTCCATTCGTCGGCATAGAAGATGAAGCCGGCGAGCACCTGTTCGGCCGTGAAGTCACCGTAGTGGGCGCGTCCGCAGAGCTGACGGGTGAAGTCCATGGCATAGGTCTGCATCGGGCAGATGCGGTCGTTGTAGAGTATGAGCAGCCGCCCCATCTTGTCGGCCGTGGCCCGTGGCAGCGTCGTCGGCGCAGCTGCCAGCCGTCCGCCAGCCGTGAAGAGCAGTGCCAGCACGAGGGCGCCCAGCTTCAGATAGGGTGAGCGCAGCACCTGCCGGTAGCTGCCCTTGGGGTCGAAGAGCATCCATATAAGCATGGCGAAGAGGAGTGCGTAGCCGAAGTATGTGACGGGTATGCCCCAGGGGTCGCTGTTCATGGCCAGGATGGTGCCGCCCGTCGTCTCGTCGAACGAGCTCTGATAGAGTCGCACGCTGCGGTGCGTGCAGATGTTGTTCATCGACACCACCACCTGCCGGCGCTTGTCGCCGTCTATGAGCGTCAGGTGCGACTCGTAGTCGGCAGCAGCTTCAGAGCCTTCGTAGTAGACCACGCGAAACGAGTCGAGCTTCACCTCGAACGGCAGCTGACGTTCTCGCATGGTCTCGTCGGCGATGTAGCGGTCGGTGGTCTCGCCCGGTTGCAGCGTGATGACACCTTGACGGGCGGTGAGGTGAGTGAGGAGAGCTCCCAGCAGGATGACGAGCAGCGACAGGTGGAGCAGTACCACCGACAGCCGGCGCACGCGCCGCTTGAGCAGCCATGCCACTGCGGCAGCGGCCAGCAGTCCCCATAGCACCGTGAACCACCACTGGTCGTAGATGAGCCGTCCGTCTATACGAACGCCAAAAGTGGCGATGGCCATGACGACCATCACCACTATATAGAGTGTTGCAAGGAGTTTCTTCATCTCGTTGGTGTTTATATAGCCTCGATGAACTTGACAACGGCGTCGCGGTCAGCCTTCGGCAGTTTGTAGAACTTGACCGTAGCGTCGTAGGCATCCGACTGGCGCGAGTAGCCGTGCCACATGATAGCCTCTACGACCGTGCGGGCACGACAGTCGTGCAGACGGTCGTCGGCACCCGTGAGGCGCTCGCTCAGACCGCGGCCCCAGAGTGGCGTCGTGCGGCACCATCCGGTACGTATGTCGTTCTCCATGAACAGGCGGTGCTGTACCATGTCGGTGTAGGGCCAGATGGTCTGGTGCGGATATTTGGGCAGCAGCTTGGTGTAGTCGCCGTCCTTGGCCAGTCCGTTGGCGTCGGCGTAGGCCTTGATGCTGGCATCCACCCACATGTTGTCGTCACCCGTGGTCCACGACGGGCGGTGGCAGCGTGCGCAGCCCATGTCGCTGAACAGCTGCTTGCCGCGCTTCACCTGTGGGTCGTCGAGATTGCGGGCGGCAGGCACGGCCAGTCCGCGGTGCCACACCATGAACTGATAGTACTGCTTGTCGCTCATCTCCTCCTCGCCGTTGTAGGGCTTGCCGTTGAGCAGATGCTTCTCGAAGACATCCTTCTTGGCGATGGAGCTGGCCGACAGTATCTCGTTGATGCGCTGGGCTATGCCCTCGTCGGTGCCGTCGGCATAGTACGGTTGCACTATGCTCGACTCGCTCTTGCCGTGCTCCTTGATGTAGGCTATCACGTCAGCATCCTGGCTCTGAGCCTGTGCCCAGGCAGGCGTGCTGTAGAGGAAGTGGCGGTCGGAGCGCGTCACGTTGGTGATGTTCCAGATGGCATTGGCTCCGGCACCGTCCTGCAGCGAGCCTCGGGTCATGGCATAGGTGAAGCGCTTCAGGGGTCCGTGGTCACCACGATGGGTGCCTGTGTTGTTGTAGCCAGCCGAGTAGTAGGCGCCGGGCAGGAACTTGTCGGCAGCCTTGTCCCACATCTTCGGGTTCAGGGCCACGTAGGGAGCCTCGGCACGCCACTGAGCCTCGATGTCCTCGTCGGTCAGCGCATCCAGCAGGCCCGTGCCATATACACCGATGGTCGACTCCAGGCGTACCTCATAGTTTGAGGGCTTGGGGTTGGTGTTGAAGGCCGACTCGGGGATGGTCACCTCAGGGTAGATGAGTGAGTATGGCTCACCGTCAGGGAAGGTCATGGCCAGTCCGCTGGGCATGGTCGTCACATCCTTCCACTCAATCTTGATCTGGTTCTCGTCGATAGGAGCCTTGAACGGTTGCATGGCCTGCGTCTGGGGCATACCCGTCACTTCCGATATGTAGCTGGAGTTCTCAGTGGTATAGCGCACGCCATCCTCGGTGAAGGCTTCCTCGGGGTGATAGACCACCAGCAGGTAGCCGTTGCCTATCTTGTTGGCGCGGTACTCGGTCTGTCGCTGGCCGTGTCCATAGCTGGGGTGACAGGCTATGCAGCTGTTGCGCACCCAGGCGGGACCCAGTCCGCGGCGGGGCTGCTGGTCGAAGGTGTAGAGGTGCTCGAAGAAGTCCTCACCCACGTTGAAGTCCTCCTCCATGCCGGCTACATTCTCCACGGCAGGAGCGGCAGCCGAATAGCTGGCCTTGTCAGTGGTGCCCAGCTCGCCGCCGGGATACCATTCCTCGGCGGTGAAGGTGTCGTTGGCCTTGCCGAACTCGCTGTTCTCTTCAGCCAGATCGCCCAGAGTGATGCTCTCTTTCTTGTCATCCTCACAGGCGGTGACGAGCGTCAGGGCTATCAGCGGCATAAAGGCCAGTCTTGTGATGTTGCTTGTTATCTTCATAGATGTCTGATGTTTGTCTTATTCTTCTGTTTCCCAGTCCTCATCGTCCTCGAATGCAATGTTCCAGATGGTGCTGCAATACTTGACAAACGGAGAGGGCATGCTGCCTATGGAGTTGATGGCCGACTGGTAGGCACCCTCCACCTTGTCGTTGACGGCGCTGTTGCCGGTGGCGGCAAAGAATCCGTGGAAGCTGTACTCGGCAGCCTGTCCGTCGGTAGAGCCCAGCCATACGTTGCGGATGGAGCGGATGTTATCCTGGAAGTCGGTGATGGAGTTGTAGCTGTAGGGTGACTCTACGTACGAGATGTCGCCGGCAGAGAAGGGGTTGGCTATCTTGGCCGTGCCTACCTCGTTGGCAATGCCCACGCACGAACCCTCGTCATCGCTCAGCACCTGCGAGATGGCATCCTTCAGGCTGGTGAAGGTGCTGTTGTTGCCTATTCCGGCCATGACGAGATTGTCGCGATAGGACAAGCCCTTCTCGGTGGTGATGTCCAGTGCGGCAGCCTTGACCACGGCAGCGCGGTCGGCGTCAGTCTCGCCTTGCCATGCTACCTGCAGCTGGTAGGTGCGCTGCTTCAGCAGGGTGCAGATGGTCTGGGCGTAGGCCAGTTCCTTCTCACCGCTGACCTTCTCGAAGTTCTTGTAGGTATCATAACCCTTGAACTCGCTGACCTGACGGGGCTTGCCGTCGCGGAAGAGGATGAACTCCAGGGCGTGGAAACCCAGTATGGTGGCATCCTCGAGCATCTCTTCGTTCATGCCGTTATTGAAGTAGTTGAGCAGCAGCGTGCGGTTGAGTGGCCACGAGTCGATGGGGGGGTCGATGTTGAAGTCGCTGGCGGCTCCCATGAGGAATGCCTCTGAGCGCTCCCAGCTCTCGCGAGCCTTCTTGAAGTCGTCGCAGGCCTTGTTGATCTGGTCCTGGGTGATGGTGTTGACGGTCAGTCCCCTGAGCGTGCTCTCCAGGTCCTCGGTGTCGTCGGCCAGTTTGGTGTATGTCGGTATGATGACGTTGTCTACCAGGTTTTCCAGCGTCTTGCGCAGGTAGTCTTCCTGTTCGGCTGACAGTCCCGTAGAGGGGATGCGGTTGCTGGCGGCAGTAAATTCTTTGACCACCTGGTCACAGTCTTCGATGGCTTTCTGACCGTAGGAGCGGTCGCTATAGATGCTGTCATCATTGTCGTCGTCATCGCTGCTGCATGCAGCAAAGCCTGTGGCCAGTGTACATGCTGCAGCAAAGAGCAGTGCGTTCTTAAAAATCTTTTTCATAATGCTTGTAGTTCTTTTTATTAGTTGTTAATTGTGATGTAGATGTTCAGAGGAAGAAGCCTTCATAGGCCACACCGATGTTGATGGACGGCTCGTTGTTGTAGAGCGACTTCAGCAGGCGCTTGGAGTACTCGGCCTTGACGACCACTCCCGGCACGGGGTGATAGTTCACACCCACGGCAATGCGCTTCACGGCGGTGTAGTCGTAGTTAGTACCCTTGGTGGCCGAAGCGTAGGGGTTGTAGGCTTCGTAGCGGCCGAAGAGATAGAGCTGCTGGTCCTGACGGCGCAGGGACTCTATCTGCGAGAAGATGTCGTATCCGGCCTCGATGCCCAAGGCATAGGCATTCTTCGAGACGAAGGCCGTATGCTTGAAGGGCGACTTGGAGTTCAGTCGGTTGTAGATGTACTTCAGCTGTTCGGCATCGCCCAGATAGCCGTAGTCAGCCTGACCGCGTACTATCCAGTTGTATCTGTGGAAGGTGAAGTCGATGGCTCCGATGACGACCTGCCCTTTGTAGGTGTTGTCCACGCCGTTGGCATTGCGGGGATAGCTGTTGCCGATGGAGTGGCCGTAGTATCCGCTCAGACCGATGCGCAGTCCGGGTACGGAGTAGTTGTCTATGCGGGCGCTGACACCATATTTATTAGCCACGTCGTACTCCAGCGGCGACTTGTGGCCCTTGCTGATCCATCCGGTGTTCGTGAAGTTGTCGGCATTGAGACCGGCCAGCAGCTGTGCCTCGTAGCGGAAGTCGCCACAGCGGCCGAAGAACGACACACCCGTCTGGTGCCACGTGCTGGGCATGATGGTGTTCTCGCCCTCGGGACGGTAGACGGTGAAGAAGTTCAGAGGCTCGTGGTGGGCATTGTTCAGACCCACGGGCACCACGATGTGGCCGATGCGCAGGTTGGCCTTGCGGCTGAAGGTCTTCTGTATCCATAGCTGCTCCAGCTCCACCTCGCCGCCTTTCTCTACTTCCTGTTCCCATTCGCCGCCTTCCTCGTCTTCCTTCTCGTAGGCCAGGCCGTTGCCGCCATGCTCGAACTCTATCTCGGTGCCGAAGGTCCAGCCACGACCGAAGTCATAGCCCATGAAAACAACGGCATGGGGCACGTCGAACTTGCCGTGCGAGGGGTCGTTCTTATGGTTCTCGGGTTGACTGTAGCGGCTCACATGGTCGCTGTAGAAATTGCGGGAGTAGGTGATTTCGCCATAGGCGCCTATGCTGAAACGGTTGCCTTTGGCATGATTCATGACGCTGTCGCCGGCATCCACTTGTGCCACGGCCGCTGTTGATGACAGCAGGGCGAAGGCTGTAAGAAGTGTGTTGATAAGTCTCATTTCTGTCTTTACTTTGATTTTGGCTGCAAAGGTACGGTGTTCTATTCATTTGTACAATACTCAAAAATAGTGATTTTGATTCCAAGTATTGCACGTTTCAGAAAAAATGACTAATTTTGCAACGTCTTTTATAATATAAATAGGTATGAAACAGATGAAACTGTATGAGGCTGAAGACAAGATGGTGTCGCTCATCCGCGATAACTACGACCTGCTGCAGATGCTGGGCAGCTTTGGCATCAGCCTGGGATTTGGCGACAAGACGGTCAGCGAGACATGCGAGGACAACGGCGTGGACACGCATACGTTTCTGACAGTGGTCAACTTCTCCGTCAACGGTGTGGGCGATGTGCAAAACGACGATGAGCTGTCGGTGCCCACGCTGATGCACTACCTGGAGGCCAGCCATGCTTACTACCTGGACTTCCAGCTGCCTTTCATACGCAGGGAACTGGAGGAGTCGCTCAACCCCAACGACTCGCTGGGGCAGCTCATACTGAAACTCTACGACGAATATGCCCATGAGATACGGCGCCACATGCACTACGAGCAGCGCGTGCTGTTCCCCTACGTCAAAGGGCTCTTGGCTGGCGAGACATCTGCCAACTACAGCATAGAGACCTTCTCGCGTCACCACGGACAGGCCGACTCGAAACTGCGTGAGTTGAAACTGCTCATCATCAAGTACCTGCCTCACGACGGTTTCCATAATAATAGGCTGATGGCAGCACTCCACGACATCTACGCCAACGAGGAGTGGCTCGATCAGCATTCGCGAGTAGAGGACTACGTCTTCGTGCCTGCCATTCGGCGCATGGAGCGCGAGATGAAACAGAACGACGTGACAAAGAACATCACGGACATGGTGTTCAAGAAGGAGAACAGCGAGGCGCTGAGCGAGCGCGAGAAGGATGTCATCGTAGCACTGGTGCAGGGCATGGCCAACAAGGAGATAGCCGACCACCTGTGCATCTCAGTCAATACGGTCATCACGCACCGTCGCAACATAGCCCGCAAGCTGCAGATACATTCACCCGCAGGACTTACCATCTATGCCATCGTCAACGGACTGGTGGACATATCGGCGGTGAAACTGTGAAGTTTGAAGTTTCAAATTTCAAACTTCAAACTTCAAATTAAATTGATGTCTACGTATCCGTGGGTGACGGCATAGATGGTCAGCGCGGATACGCTCTTCAGCCCTAGCTTACCCATGATGTTCTTGCGGTGGGTCACCACCGTGGCCAGGCTTATGTTCAGCCGGTCGGCTATCTCCTTGTTGATATAGCCCTGCACGATGAGTGCCATCACCTCTATTTCGCGGTCGCTCAGCACACGCTGCTGCAAGATAGGTGGCAGGGTGGGGAAGTTCTTGCCGCCCTTGTGGGCATGTTGCTCGAGCACCAGCAGCGAGTGTACCAGTTCGTGTTCAGGTACGTTGATGCAAATACTATGAAAATCAGGTAGCTGGCGGCTACTGTCTAAAGATAAGGTCAACACGATGGTCTTACGGCAGTTCTTCTGGAAGAAGGCCCGGTTTTCTATCACGATGTTCATTGCAACAAAATAGTGGACGTACGCCTCGGGGTGGTTGGCCTCCAGCTCAGCCATCGTGCCGAAGGTGTCTATCTGCATGATGGGCATGACGGTCTGCAGCAACTGCTTCAGTCCTAACACAGCCAGTGTGTTAGGGTCGATAATGGCAATCTTTGGTAGTCCTTGTATCATAGCTTGGGCAAAGGTACGGATATTTTTCTAAAAAACAAAAGAAAATGACTGATAAAGTGGCGGAATACTTAATAATTATTAAATATTGGGGTTGATTTATGTCATTTTGTTGTTTGTTTCGAATAAAATTTGTATTTTTGCAGTGTGTTTTTCATGGTATTAGATTATTAAGGTTAATTTTCGAAAGACGGATGTCGTGAGACAACCTCTTTCCCCCCATCCACTTAAATTTTTGTAAGTGGACAAAGAAAGGGAGCCTGTGAAGGTTCCCTTTTTTTATTAAAAAACCTCCTCAACCCCTCTGAAGGAGGGGCTCTCGTCCTTCCCTCCTTGCTCCTCGTTCTTCGAAAAAATCAAAAATCCTTTGGATTTTTACATAATTTGCACTACCTTTGAGCTTTGCTCGAAGGTACTCTCACTCGAAAATACAAAAGAAAATTGTTTTTCTTTTGGTATTTTACTCGCTTATTCGTACCTTTGCACCCGATATGAGATATTTTATCACGTTAAGCTACGACGGAACACGATTTCATGGGTGGCAGATACAACCCAACGGTACCTCTGTGCAGGAGGAGCTACAACGGGCACTTTCGTTGCTGTTGCGTACTGACATACAGGTGACGGGCGCAGGCCGTACCGACGCAGGGGTGCATGCTGCCAAGATGGTGGCCCACTTTGATGTAGACACTGAGGTGGACTGCCGGCAGTTGACCTACAAACTGAACAAGCTGTTGCCATGCGACATAGCCATACAGCAGGTGGAGCCTGTGGCCGACGACATGCACGCCCGCTTCTCAGCCACATCGCGTACCTATTATTATTATATACACACCACGAAAGATCCCTTCAAACGTCACTATAGCGTAGAGCTGCACTACCCGCTGGACTTTGCGAAGATGAACGAGGCGGCAGCACTGCTGACAGACTACGAGGACTTCGGTGCCTTCTGTAAGAGTCATGCCGACGTGAAGACCACCATTTGCCAACTCACCAAGGCCGAGTGGACAGAGATGGAGCCCGGCTGCTGGCGTTTCGAGATTACGGCCAACCGCGTTCTGCGCAATATGGTGCGTGCTGTGGTGGGCACGCTGATAGAGGTGGGACGGGGGCGCATGACGATAGACGACTTCCGTAAGGTCATAGAGGGTCGCCGTCGCACGGAGGCTGGTGAATCCATGCCAGGCCATGCCCTGTTTCTCGCCGACGTTAAATATAATTCAACATTCCCATGTGGTTAATTCTCGCTTTTCTCTCTGCTGCCTTCCTGGGTATCTACGACTCCCTGAAGAAGAAGTCGCTCAAGGGTAATGCAGTCATACCGGTACTCTTCCTCAACACACTGTTCTCTTCGGCCATATTCCTGCCGTTCATCCTGCTGAGCAGTCAGACGCAGGTGCTCGACGGCACCATCTTCCATGTAGGCTCAGGCGGATGGGAGATGCACCGCTACATCGTGCTCAAGGCGCTGATCGTGCTGTCCAGCTGGGTGCTGGGCTATTTCGGCATGAAACATCTGCCGCTGACCATCGTCGGACCTATCAACGCCACGCGGCCGGTGATGGTGCTCGTAGGTGCCCTGCTGGTGTTTGGCGAGCGTCTGAACCTGTGGCAATGGGCCGGTGTGCTGCTGACGATAGTCAGTTTCCTGCTGCTCAGCCGCAGTGGCAAGAAGGAGGGCATAGACTTCAAACACGACCACTGGATATACATGATAGTAGGTGCGGCCGTGCTGGGAGCCATCAGCGGCCTCTACGATAAATACCTGATGGCACCTGTCGGTGAGGGTGGGGTAGGACTCGACCGTATGATGGTACAGTCGTGGTACAACATCTATCAGTGTGGCATGATGCTGGTGGCGCTCATCCTGTGGTTCATCTATGAAAAGGAGCACTTTCGCTGGGATTGGGGTATACTCGGCATCAGCCTGTTCCTCTCTACGGCCGACTTCATGTACTTCTACGCCCTGTCGCTCCCGTCGGCCATGATCAGTATCGTGTCGATGATCAGACGTGGCAGCGTCATTGTCAGCTTCGTCTGCGGAGCCCTGTTCTTCCATGAAAAGAACCTGAAAGCCAAGGCTGCCGACCTCTTCCTGGTACTCTTGGGACTGCTGCTGCTGTATATCGGAACGAAATAATTTTCGCTGAAAATTTGGAGTATATCAGTTTTTTTCGTAACTTTGTACCACAATAATAAACCAGATAGAAATTATGATAGAATATTTTGCTTCAAACTTGTGGCAGGCGTGGTCGATAGTAGCCTTGCTGTGCTTGATTTTGGAACTGACGTCAGGTGACTTTTTCTTCTGCTGCTTTGCCATCGGAGCAGTGGCAGGAGCCATCGTTGCACCCTTCACTTCGCTGTGGGTACAACTGGGCGTCTTTGCGCTGGTCAGCGTGGCCAGCCTGTTCTGGGTGCGCCCTGTGGCTCTGCGCTATCTGCACAAGGGCGAGAAGGAGCGGCCCAGCAACTATGACGCTATTGTGGGTCGTACAGGCAAGGTCACCGAGGACATTGCCGCTGGTGACTATGGGCGGGTGAAGATTGACGGTGACGTGTGGAAGGCCAAGACTGCTGACGGCAGTGCCCTGCCCGTAGGTACCATCGTCAAGGTGACTGCCCTTGAGAGCATTATTATAACGGTGGAGAAAGAATCGTAAAACTCACAAAAACATTTATATTATGCAAACAGAAATCCTCACTCCATTCACCATCGTACTAATCGTATTAGTGGTGCTGGCTATTATTTTCGTGAAGATGACGCTGGTCATCATCCCGCAGTCGGAGACCAAGATTATTGAGCGCCTGGGTCGCTACCACGCTACGCTGAAGCCTGGTATCAACATCATCATCCCCTTTATTGACCGTGCCAAGAACATCGTCGTGCTGAAGCATGGACGCTACCTGTACTCTAACTCCATCGATCTACGAGAACAGGTGTATGACTTCCCCAAGCAGAACGTGATTACCAAAGATAACGTGCAAACGGAAATCAATGCGCTGCTCTACTTCCAGATCATGGACCCCTTCAAGGCTACCTACGAGATAGACAACCTGCCCAATGCCATCGAGAAGCTGACGCAGACGACGCTGCGTAACATCATCGGTGAACTGGAACTCGACGAGACGCTGACCTCGCGCGACACCATCAATACCAAGCTGCGTGCCGTGCTCGACGATGCCACCGACAAGTGGGGTGTCAAGGTGAACCGCGTGGAGCTGCAGGACATCACGCCTCCCACTACCGTGCTGAACGCTATGGAGAAGCAGATGCAGGCCGAGCGTAACAAGCGTGCACAGATTCTGACCTCCGAGGGTGAGAAAGCTGCCGAGATTCTGGCATCCGAAGGTGAGAAGACGGCTATGATCAACCGTGCTGAGGCTCAGAAGCAGCAGCAGATACTGCATGCCGAAGGTGTGGCTCAGGACCGTATCCGCAAGGCCGAGGCCGAGTCTAAGGACATCGAACTGATTACCGATGCTGTAGGCAAGTCGACCAACCCCGCCAACTATCTGTTGGCCCAGAAATATATCCAGATGCTGCAGGAGCTGGCACAGGGCGATAAGACCAAGACCGTGTACCTGCCCTATGAGGCCACCAACCTGATGGGCTCCATCGGTGGCATCAAGGATTTGTTCAAGGCTGATTAACGTAATTTATGGTTTATAATATCTTCAAAGGGCTGGGTATAGCCCTCGTCACACCATTCAAGCAAGATGGCTCCGTAGATTACGAAGCTATCTTGCGACTGGTAGACTACCAGCTGGAGAATGGTGCCGACTTCTTTTGCATTCTTGCCACTACCGGCGAGACACCAACACTGACTGCCGAGGAGCGCCATCGGATTAAAGACTTAATAGTAGATAAGGTACAGGCGCGCGTACCTATTTTAATGGGATGTGGCGGCTACAATACTGCTGCCATCGTCGAGGAACTGAAGACGGGTGACTTTAAAGGTATTGACGGCATTCTGAGCGTATGCCCTTATTACAACAAACCGTCGCAGGAAGGACTCTACCAGCATTTCAAGGCCATCGCCGCTGCTACCCAGTTGCCTGTGGTACTCTATAACGTACCGGGGCGGACGGGTGTCAACATGAAGGCCGAGACGACCGTGCGGCTGGCTCGCGACTGCCACAATATCGTGGCCATCAAGGAGGCCAGCGGCAACCTGGAACAGGTGGACGAGATCATTAAGAACAAACCCTCTACCTTCGATGTCATCTCGGGCGACGATGCCCTGACCTTTCCCATGATATCCTGTGGGGCGGTGGGCGTCATCAGCGTCATTGGCAACGCCCTGCCGCGTGAGTTCTCTAAGATGATACGCTTGCAGATGCGTGGCGAATACGACCCTGCCCGCAAGATTCATCATCGGTTCACCGACCTCTTCTCGCTGCTCTTCGTCGACGGCAACCCTGCCGGTGTGAAAGCTATGCTCCACGAGATGGGCTTCATCGAGAATGTGCTGCGCCTACCTCTTGTCCCCACCCGCATCTCTACGCTGCAGCGCATGAGCGAAATCATGCGCGAGCTGAAAATTTAGGATAATGTAAAAATGTAATAATTATAAAATGTAATAATTGATCTCCCTGAGCTATAAAAAAAAGAGGCAACTGTCATTGCCTCTTTTTTAGTTCCGTATCTACGGCCTTCAGTGCCCTTAGCCAGTCGGTGTCGAGCGAGAAGCGCGTCAGGCAGTCGCCCTTGACAAAGTATTGCAGCACGTAGTCCTTGTCGGTGTCGTTGAACAGCGGATTGGAGTACGAGGCATCCATGAACAGCTCGATGAGCTTCGTCTGGTAGGCAGCAGGCTGCTGACTGTTCTCTGCCAACGTCTGCGTGTAGATTGTCATGAAGTTGTACAGGGCCAGGGCCTCCTTGTCAAGGAATGCGGCTGTAGAGTCGGGCATGGTCTCGCGCATCTTCATGCCCATATAGTTGAGGGCCGTCAGCTTGAAGGTGTTCATCTGCTTGATGATCGGGTTGGCCTGAGGGTTGTCAATGACCTCCTGCGCCATGGCCTTGATCTCTGTGTAAATCTCCTGTGCGTTCGACTGCAGGGTGCAGGTACAAGCCATCATGATGGCCAGAAACAGTTTTTTCATATTTTCTTCTTGTTTGGGGTTGATACTTTCTCTTGGTTCTTATTCACGAAGTCCTTCCATCCCTTGTAATGGGGAGCACCCGATTCGGGACGACCCATCTGCAGGAAGTGACAGTAGGCGGCAGCCAGTGCGTCGGTAGCATCCATGAACTTGTTCATCTCGCTGTCGTCTATCTTCAGCAGGCGTTGCAGCATGCCGGCCACCTGCTCCTTCGAGGCCGATCCGTTGCCCGTCAACGCCATCTTGATCTTCATCGGCGCATACTCATGGATGGGTACGCTGTGGTGTATGGCAGCTGCGATGGCTACACCCTGTGCCCGTCCTAACTTCAGCATCGACTGCACGTTCTTGCCGAAGAACGGCGCCTCGATGGCCAGTTCGTCGGGCAGGTAGCTGTCTATGATGCCCGTCACACGCTCCAGGATGTGTCCCAGCTTCAGGTAGCCATCGCCGAATTTCCTCAGGTCGATGATACCCATGGTCACCATGTGCGCCTTGCCGGCCGTCACCTGCAGCACGCCGTATCCCATGATATTGGTGCCTGGGTCAATGCCCAGTATGATCTTGTCTGTCATTTCAGTGCACAAAGGTACTGACATTTTATTTCTTTTTCTACGGCAAAGTGAAAAAACTACCGTCCTTTAACTCCTTTTAACTTGCAAGAATGCTTAATCTACCGAAAAAGTAGTACCTTTGCACTCGATTTCAGAACAGCGTTTCCACATCGTGAAGCGTATTTCCACAATCCCACTATCAAAAGCAACAACAATTGTACTCTTATAGTATGTATACCAAGCAACAATTAGAACAGATGGATATACCCCAACTGGTAGCCATCGCCGACGGACTGGGCGTGAAAGTGTCCCAGAACGATGATTTGGAGAAAGTTATTTACGACATACTGGACCGTGCCGCTGAGAGTGCCGCTACTGCCGAGCCTCCCAAACGTAAGCGTACCCGTATAGCCAAGAAAGATACCGACCATGTGTACACCGTCAACGGAAAGGAAGGTGAGAACTTCGACGTGAAGACCCAGAAGGGTAAGAATGTCGAGATGCCCTCGCTCTTTCAGGATGCTGCACCTGAGGCTCAGCAGCCCGAGGTCCAGCAGCCCGAGAACGATGCGCCGGCAGACAAGCCTACAGAGGAGGCTGCTCCTGTGGCTTTCCCCAAGCACCGCGGACGTAAGTCGAAGGCCGAGCTGGCAGCCATCGCCGCTGCCGAGGCCGCCAAGGCCGAGGCCGAGACCACTGCTGAGGAGGAGCAGCCCGCAGAGGTTGATACGACTACCGACGACTTCATCCCAGAGGCTATGGATGTAGACGATGCCGAGCAGCCCGACAACGAGATGCTGGAGCAGCTGCAGGAACACCTCAGCCAGCATCATGAGGTCAACGACGAAGGTCTGGATGAGATGCCGGCCAACCCCTATGATGAGGTGTGGGCTGACGATCCTGCCGACGGTACTGACTTCATCACCGTGGTAGACCTGCCTATAGAGGACCAGGCCGCCATTCCTACGCTCGACATCTTCGACCGTCCCGTCGTCCATCAGGCAGAGGCTGCCTACACACCGGCACCTGTCGTGAGCCGCGACAAGGGCAGCGACCGCTATGACTTCGAGGACATCATCGAGGGTAACGGCGTGCTCGAACTGCTCACCGACGGCTACGGCTTCCTGCGTTCCAGCGACTACAACTACCTGTCATCGCCTGATGACATCTACGTCTCGCAGCAGCAGATCAAGAAGTACGGGCTGAAGACTGGCGACGTGGTTGACTGTACCGTACGTCCGCCCCACGAGAACGAGAAGTACTTCGCGCTCTCTACCGTCAAGAGCATCAACGGACGCAACCCGTCGGAGGTGCGCGACCGCGTGTCGTTCGAGCACCTGACGCCCCTCTTCCCCGAAGAGAAGTTCCAGCTCTGCGGCGACCCCGCTACCACCAACCCCTCTACGCGCATCGTCGACCTCTTTGCTCCTATCGGTAAGGGTCAGCGCGCACTCATCGTAGCTCAGCCCAAGACAGGTAAGACCATCCTGATGAAGGACATCGCCAACGCCATCGCCGCCAATCACCCCGAGGCTTACATCATGATGCTGCTCATCGACGAGCGTCCCGAGGAGGTCACCGACATGAGTCGTACTGTTAATGCTGAGGTCATCGCATCTACATTCGACGAGCCTGCCGATCGTCACGTCAAGATTGCCGGCATCGTGCTCGAGAAGGCCAAGCGCATGGTGGAGTGCGGTCACGACGTGGTCATCTTCCTTGACTCCATCACTCGTCTGGCACGTGCCTATAATACGGTGTCGCCTGCCAGCGGGAAGGTGCTCACCGGTGGTGTCGATGCCAACGCCCTGCAGAAGCCCAAGCGCTTCTTCGGTGCCGCCCGTAACATCGAAGGTGGCGGATCGCTGACCATCATAGCCACGGCTCTGGTAGACACCGGCAGCAAGATGGACGAGGTCATCTTCGAGGAGTTCAAGGGTACGGGTAACTCGGAAATCCAGCTCGACCGCATGCTCTCCAACAAGCGTATCTTCCCGTCGCTCAACCTTGTGCAGTCATCTACGCGTCGCGACGATCTGCTGCAGGATCCCACTACGCTCAACCGCATGTGGATAGTCCGCAAGTTCATTGCCGAGATGAACCCCATTGAGGCCATGAACACCCTGCGCGACCGTCTCGTACAGAGTCGCAACAACGAAGAATTCCTCATGTCGATGAACGGATAGATAAACTCCTGATTTGGGGAAGCTTTTATAGACAAGAGCAGCATCAGTTAACCATGATGCTGCTCTTGTCTATAAGTTAGTGCCAGTTTACTAAGCCTACCCGAACATCATGATCGGGCAGCTCGTACATTCTTGGGATTACTGAGCGGGAGCCCACTTGCAACGGACGGTCGACACGATGGCTCCTTCCTTCTTCAACTCAGCAAAAGCCTTGTCAACCTCCTTGCGGTCTGCACCGAGAACCTTTGTCACTTCACCTGCCGAGACGGGCTTGCCTGCCTCGCGCATTGCCTGTAATACTTGTTCTTTCATAGTTGTTT
>JAFUSV010000022.1 GCA_017467565.1 Prevotella sp. | reverse complement strand
AAAGACGAAGACCAGACGGCCATCGATAGTACCACTACCAGCCACGACGCCATCGCCAGGGAACTGCTTCTTCTCCATGCCGAAGTTGTGGCAACGGTGCTCCTTGAACATGTCGTATTCCTCGAACGAACCGGGATCGAGGAGCATGTCGATACGTTCACGTGCTGTGTACTTGCCACGCTCATGCTGCTTCTGTATAGCTTTTTCACCACCACCGAGACGAGCTTGCTCGCGCTTCTCGATGAGCTGCTTTATCTTATCAAGTTGTTTTGTCATTGTTCTTTAATGTAATTATCAATTTTCAATTATCAATTATCAATTGTCATCAATCGCTTACTCAGGGTGCTCGCAGAGTTCTGTCAGTACACCGGCGGTTGATTTCGGATGCAGGAAGGCAATGTTCAGGCCCTCGGCACCCTTGCGGGGCTGCTGGTCGATGAGGCGGACGCCCTTCTCGTTGACTTCAGCCAGTGCATTGGCCACACCGTCCTCAATGCAGAATGCTACATGGTGTACACCCTTATTGCCCTTGTCGAGCCACTTCTGGATGGTGCTCTCAGGACTTGTGGGCTCCAGGAGCTCCAACTTCACTTCACCACACTTCAGGAAGGCGGTCTTCACTTTCTGATCCTCTACAGTTTCTACTGCATAACACTTCAAGCCCAGTACATTCTCAAAGAACGGAAGGCTTTCTTCAATGCTCTGGACGGCGATGCCCAGATGCTCAATGTGCGAAATTTTCATATTGTTTAAAGTTTAACTTAAGAAATTTGTGCAAAGTTACGAATTATTTCCGTCCTAACCAAATGTTTTCTGACTTTTGTTTGTGAAACAAACTAAAAAGCTAAAAATCAATGATGACTTTACCGTTGATTTGTCGTCCGGTCAGGTAGTTTGGCACTGCCCACTGACGGTTGGTCACGTCTGTGACCCAGTAGTAGGAGTTGACGTTTGAAATACCGAACAGGTTCAGGCAGTCGAGTCCTATCCATACGTGCTTGGGGTTGAACTTCGAACTGTCGGTATTCTTGTATGCCAGGAAGCTCATGCCGATGTCGGCGCGTTTGTAGGCAGGGGCTCGGAAGTTCTGGGCGTCGATGCCTCGGTGTGGTGCACCGAAAGGCAGTCCGTCGGCATAAGCCAGCCGCAGCGTCATCTTCCAACGCTCGGTACCAGGGAAATAGTCCGTGAAGTGCAGGTTCAGGGCATAGCGCTGGTCGGTAGGCGTGGGCAGCCACTGACCGTCCATCTTCTGCTGCGTTCGCATCAGCGATAGTGTCACCCATGAGTCGGTACCCGGCACAAACTCACCGAAGAGCTTCAGGTCTATACCTGCTGCATAGCCCGAACAGAGATTCTCGCCGTAGTAGGTTATCTTCACGTTCTGTACGTTGTAAGGTATCAGGTTCGACAGATGCTTGTAGTAAGCCTCGGCAGTGAACTTGAAAGGACGGTCCATCATCTTGAAGCGATAGTCCATGGCGGCAATGGCCTGTATGGAGCGTTGACTCTTGATGTTGCTGTTCAGTTTCACTACCGTGACATTGGTCTGTGTGACGGTGTCGCGCAGTTCCTTGTAGAAGGGAGCCTGATAGTATATGCCGGTGGCAAAACGGTAGGTGATGTCCTGATTGTACCATGGCACGATGGCCAGCGAGATGCGGGGCGACACGATCGTCTCGCGGTTGTAGCTCCAGTTGGCGAAGCGTATGCCATAGTTCAACGTATAGTGGGTCTCAGGCGTATCATCAGGGTTGTCATAGCTACCGCCGCTGCTCCATCGGTAGACATCCTCGACATAGCCTTCAATGCGGGTGGAGCGTATGTCCTGTCTGGATGACAGCGTATAGATGAGGTCAAGCCGGTTGCCGCTGTGAGGTACGGAGTAGCCGCTGGAGTCGCGCATCTCGTATTCGCGGCTCTGTTCCTTGATATGCTCCCACTTGTAGGTCAGTCCGCCCTCTATCTCATGTCGGCGCAGTCGTTTCTGGAACATCAGTTTCAGACTCTGCACATTGGCGGTGAGGTAGTTGCGGGCATGCTCTGCATAGGTGCCTACGCCCAGCTGCTCGGCACTCTCGGTGTCGTCCAGCCAGTATTGTCCCTGTATGTCGTAGGCTTCCTGCTCCTTGGTGTGGAATGCCGACCAGAGCAGTTTGACTCTCGTCGAGTCACCGATATGCCTGGTGATGCCTGCTGTACCAAAGAGGGTACGGAAGATATCCTTCTCCTGACCGTCGAAATACACGCGGAAGGCTTTCACATCCTCCATGGTGCCGAAGGATGTCTCACGGTCTTTGGGCTTGAAGTTGTAGTGATTCTCTGAGATATTACCCAGCAGGTCGATGGTCCACCGGCTGTTGGGTCTGAAGACGATGTAGGTCTGGTAGTCCAGGAAGTTGGGCTTATACTCGCCAGATGTCTCCAGCGAACCTAACAGATAGCGGTTGGTCTTGTAGCGAATACCATGTGACATGGAGAACTTGCGGTATTTGCTGTTGGTGGCCTTGGTGCTGTAACCTATGTATGCCGAGGCTCCCAGCAGGCTGGCCATGGCCGATGCCTCCAGTCTCTCTGGTTCGCGGTAGGTGATGTCCAGGGCACTGGACATCTTGTCGCCGTACTTTGCCGAGAAGCCGCCACTGCTGAAGCCTACTTTCTCCACCATGTCGGGATTGATGACCGACAGACCTTCTTGCTGGCCACTGCGGATGAGCAAGGGCCGGTAGACCTCCACATTATTTATATATACAGAGTTTTCGTCAAACGAGCCGCCACGGACATTATACTGGCTCGACAACTCGTTATGGGTGGACACGCCTGCTTGTTGCTGGATGAGCTCCTCGACGGCATTGCCACTGGCCGACGGCGTGGTCTTGATGTCCTTGATGTCGAGCTGTTCCACCTGTGTGGTCTGCCTGCGTTTCTGGGTCACCGTCACTTCCTTCAGGTCCTCCTGGCTCTGCATCAAGACCTGTAGCGTCTGTGTGCCTCGGGGATGTCGCAGAACGCGTGTCCGTGCCTTGAAGCCTATCATCGAAAAGCGGACGACCACGGAGTCAGCCGATTGCAGCGTCATCTGGAATTCGCCCTTCAGGTTGGTCATCGTCAACTTGGCTTGTTCTGTACACGATACGGTGGCCAGTTCCAGCGGGTCTCCATTGTCATCGAGGACACGTCCTTTCAACGTAAATGTCTGAGCTATCAATTGACAACTCAACATCAGCATTGAAATCAGAAATATATATCGTACTAAAATTTGTTTCATCAGTTATAATAACGCGAGATTTCGGGAATTATTGTATCAGTCCCGATAGATCCACGACAATAGCGAGTTTATCCATTTCAGCGAACAGCGGAACCACCGATAGGTGCTGGCAGGCTTGCCCCCAAAGCCCAGGATGAAGTCGCGGAAGCTGTTCTTGGAGTAGGGCAGGCCTACATCCATGAAGTAGATATGCTCGAATCCCCGTTCGTGGGCATCCTTGATGACATGCCAGATGGTGAGCTCGTCAGGATGTACGAAGGCAAACGATTTGCGTCGGTAGGCAGCATACCAGAGGTAGGCCTGTCGCTGGCTGTAGACGACGGCCGAACAGCCTATGATATGATCTTTGTAGCGGGTGATGAAGAGTCGGGTGTTGCCTTGTTTCCTCATTCCAAGGAAAAATTCACTGTTTGGTATGAATCTCTTAGGCTTCAGCCAGTTATGATGCTTCAACAGACTAAAGAATGCCTTCAGGTCATCGTCGGTCTTTACCTCTTCTGTAATCGCTCCTCGCTGGTAGGCCCGGTCTATGCGTTTCTGCTTCTTTTTCGAGATGCGTTCCTCTGGTGTCTTGGAGTGTAGCGAGTTGTGTATGCTCATCCATCTGACAGGGAAGAAACGGTTGTCGCGGAACTGCTTGTAGCCAAACATCTTCTGACTGAGGTTGCTGACCTCAATGTAGAGCATGCTGGGACCGAACTTGCGGGTCCATGCTGTCAGCATCATGCCAAATAGCTGGTCCTTGCTGAGGGGCAGCTGTTCGTCGGGTGCATAGGCTCCTTCGCTCAGAATGCGACACTGACGGAACAGATAGGGCGGCAGCCAGGATACACGTCGGCGTACGATGGTCAGCATCTGTGACACGACATGCCCGTCGGTCGTCTCCACCGTCACCATATACGGTCTGTGTCGTGGCGCATCTTTGCAAAGCGCAAATAGCTGCGGACTGTGGAAGTAGTTGTCTTCCATCAGCCTGTCGGGCAGTTGGTCGCCAGTGGTATATATGCGTGTCACAAGTTCTGTCATTGCGATGCAAAGTTAGTTATTTTTATGGAGTATAAAGCTATAAACGAGTTAAAGGGAGTTAAAGGATGACATATTTGTCGTTTTGACATTCCGAACTCCCTAAAAATTCCTTACCTTTGCATTTGTAATCAGAGAAGATGACCGATATGACAGATTTTAAGACGTTACTGGCCAGACGACGTTCGCACCGTGTCTTTTCCCATCGCGAGATTGACGCTGACGATGTGCAGACTATTCTGCGTGCAGCCCTGATGGCACCCAGCTCGATGAATCGTCGCAGTTGGCATTTTGTAGTCATCGACGATGCGATGGACTTAGAGAAACTGGCTGATGCCAAGGAACATGGCAGTCAGCTGATCAAGGGTGCACCACTGGCTATCGCCGTTCTGGGCGACCCGCTGGAGAACGACTGCTGGATAGAGGACGGCTCTATCGCTGCTTTCGCCATGCAGTGTCAGGCAGAGGAGCTGGGACTGGGTTCCTGCTGGGTGCAGATGTACCGGCGCGGGCTCAATGATGGTACGACTGCCGACACGGTGATTCGTGGCATTCTCGATATTCCCGATAACTATCATGTCCTCTGCATCATAGCCTTAGGCTATCCTGAAGATACGAAGGCGCCTCATGACGAGGACAACCTGAAATGGGAAAATGTGCACGTAGGAAAGTTTTGAACGGTATGAGAAGTATGGATATTGTCTTTATCGGAGCAGGCCGCCTGGCCACGCAGTTGGCCCAGGCTTTGTGTGCACAGGGGCATCATGTGACGGCCGTCTACAGTAGGACGATGGCTTCTGCCCGGCAGCTGGCAGAGCTTGTCGGGGCCCGTGCTACCGACGACTTGCATGCCTTGCCTCTGGAGGCTGATGCTTTTATCATAGCTGTCAAGGATACGGCGCTCAGCGACCTGTTGCCTCATCTGGCTGATGGTCGCAGTCAGCAGCGATTCTATCATACGGCAGGGTCTATGCCTCTGGATGTCTTCAAGGGTACGATGAGCCATTATGGTGTCATTTATCCTATGCAGACATTCTCGAAGGAACGTCGGGTAGACTTCGCGCGCGTACCTTTATTTATTGAGGCCTCTGATGATGATACCCTGGACGTGGCACGCCGGATAGCAGGCAGTGTCAGCCAGCGTGTCATGGTGCTGTCCAGTGAGCAGCGGCGCTATCTGCACCTGGCAGCAGTCTTCGCCTGCAACTTCACCAACCATTGCTATGCCTTGTCGGCAGAGATACTTCGGCGCCATGATATTCCTTTCGATGTCATGTTGCCGTTGATAGACGAGACGGCAGCCAAGGTACATGAACTGCAGCCCGCACAGGCTCAGACGGGACCGGCCGTCCGCTACGACGAGAATGTGATAGATGCACACCGCCAGTTGCTGGCCGACATGCCCGACGTACAGTCTCTTTACACCCAGCTTAGTCAAAGTATTCACCTACATAATCAGAAATAGAATGATCAATTACGACCTGACGAAAATACGTGCCATCATCTTCGATGTCGATGGCGTCCTTTCTGCCGAAACCATCACGTTGCCCGCTGAGGGCGTTCCTCTTCGCACGGTAAACATCAAGGATGGCTATGCCATTCAGTTGGCCATGAAATTAGGGCTGCGCATTGTCATCATGACCGGTGCCAAGGTGGACTCGCTCATCACGCGCTATAGCAGCCTGGGCATGCAGGATATCTATATAGGATGCTCCGTGAAGATCAAGACTTACGAGGAGTTCCTGGCAAAGTATGGTCTGAAGGACGAAGAGGTGATGTATATGGGCGACGATATTCCCGACCTGGAAATCATGAAGCGTGTAGGATGTCCCGTCTGTCCAAAGGATGCTTGTCCCGAGGTACGCGAAGCCAGTATCTATGTCAGTGACCGTATAGGCGGACATGGCTGTGGCCGTGATGTGATAGAACAGACGCTGCGTGCCCAAGGCCTTTGGCAGATGAATGCCACTGCCTTCGGCTGGTAATAGCAAGTCCCATTAGCCCCATTAGCCCTATGAGCCCCATTAGCCCCATCACCCAAAAATACCACATCATTCTGGCCAGCAATTCTCCGCGCAGACGTGAGCTGTTGAAAGGCCTCGGCATAGATTTCGACGTGAAGGTCCTGCCTGATATCGACGAGGATTATCCTGCCGACATGCCTGTCTGTCAGATTGCTGAATTTATAGCCAGGGAGAAAGCTGATGCCTATCGGAAAGTGATGGGCGATGACGATCTCATCATCACAGCCGACACCATTGTTATTGTGGGAGATGAAGTCATGGGTAAACCTGTTGATGAGAACGATGCACGTCGCATGTTGCACGAGCTCAGTGGTCGCACCCACCAGGTGACTACCGGTGTGTGCCTGACTACAAAGAGTACACAGCGCCATTTCTCAGTGACTACCGATGTCACGTTTAAGCAGTTGTCAGAGCAAGAGATAACCCATTACATTAAAAACTACCGTCCTTATGACAAGGCTGGCGCCTATGGTATCCAGGAATGGATAGGCTATATTGGCGTCACAGCCTTAAATGGCAGCTATTTTAATGTAATGGGTCTACCTGTTCAGCGTATTTATAATGAGCTTTTAACTCTTAATTCTTAACTCTTCATCAGTCCTCGACGTATTCAGACAGGTTCTCGGCCTCTTCGTCGGGATCGGCACTACCCAGGTCCATCATCGTAGAGTAGTTGTCCTCAGTGATTTCATCGTCATTAGGATCGTCAATCTCGATGTCGTCCTCGTCGGGCTTGTTGTAGTTGTCCTCTATTTCTTCCTCCTCATCACCGTCCTCGCTGAATGAGTTGAACTTCATACGTGGCTTTTCTGTTTCGGGCTTCATCTTGGCAAAGATAGCTTCCACCCATGTGCCTTTGGCCACTTCCAGCACCTCGAAGCCGTCTTCCACCTTCTTCTCGTACATGCCGCCTTTCTTGTGCAGACGGTCTTTGGGCAGCGTGGTGGTAGAGATGTCGAAGCCGCTCTCGATGATGTCCTTGATGCTCTGTGACAGCGAGTCCCATCCGCCACCGAAGTTGCGGTCGAGTACTTCTATCAGCTTGGCAGCCGTGATGTGGCGTATGTTCTCGTAGGTGAGGTCGGTCACACGGACAATGGGGCGCTTCTTGATGGCCCAGGTAATCTTCTTGTTCTCGTCAATGCGCACCTGACCTACCTTGTAGCCCAGGGCTTCGTACTTTGACTTCACGGCCGTAGAGTCGACGGTGAGCTCTTCTATCATAAAGGCAGAGCGGATGATGTCAACATATCGGCGCACACTCTCTTTTACCTCGGCATCTTTGTCTACGCCGTCCCACATGCGGAAGATGTCGTTTTCCTGCACGTCCCACACATTACTCTTGGTCAGTGTTTTCAGCGTAAGTGCCTTTTTATTAGTCGTTTGTTCCATAATATGACTTTTCTTTTAGTTTTATGGCTGCAAAGATACAAAATAATTTTAATTATTGATGAATAAATAAGAAATATTTTGTAACTTTGCAACAAATATGTCAGAACCATTAGCAGAAAGACTTCGTCCCCGTACGCTCGATGACTATATCGGACAGTCGCATTTGGTAGGAGAGGGGGCTGTGCTCCGGAGAATGATTGATTCGGGGCGCATCTCTTCTTTTATCCTCTGGGGACCGCCAGGCGTTGGAAAGACGACGCTGGCTCAGATTATCGCCCACAAGCTGGATACGCCGTTTTATACATTGTCGGCAGTGACCAGTGGTGTGAAGGATGTACGCGATGTGATAGAGAAGGCGCAGAAAGGACGCTTCTTCAACGAGGCATCGCCTATATTGTTTATTGATGAGATACATCGTTTCTCCAAGTCACAGCAAGACTCGCTCTTAGGTGCTGTCGAGCGGGGCATCGTCACGCTGATAGGTGCCACGACGGAGAATCCTTCCTTTGAGGTCATACGTCCCTTGCTCTCGCGCTGTCAGCTTTATGTGCTGAAGTCGCTTGGCAAGGATGACTTGCTGGCATTGCTCCATCGTGCCATCACTACCGATGTCTTCCTCAAGGAGCGACACATCGAACTGAAGGAGACGGGAGCCATCCTGCGCTATAGTGGCGGCGATGCCCGCAAGTTGCTGAACATCCTGGAACTGGTGGTGGAATCGGAAAGCGGCGATGTGGTCATCACCGATGAGCTGGTGGTAGCTCGGCTGCAGCAGAATCCCTTGGCTTACGATAAGGATGGCGAGATGCATTACGACATCATCTCTGCTTTCATCAAGAGCATTCGTGGCAGCGATCCTGATGCTGCCCTCTACTGGATGGCACGTATGATAGAAGGTGGTGAGGACCCACAGTTCATTGCCCGTCGCATGGTCATCTCTGCCTCTGAGGATATAGGACTCGCCAACCCTAATGCCCTGCTTCTGGCCAATGCCGCCTTCGACACTGTCATGAAGATAGGATGGCCCGAGGCACGTATCGCCTTGGCAGAGTGCGCTGTCTATCTGGCTACATCGCCCAAGAGCAATTCGGCCTATCTGGCTATTGATGCTGCCTTGGCATTGGTACGCCAGACGGGTAACCAGCCCGTACCGCTCCATCTAAGGAACGCTCCTACGCAGCTGATGAAAGACTTGAATTATGGTGACGGCTATATGTATCCTCACGACTATCCGGGTCATTTCACCGAGCAGCAGTACATGCCCGACGAGCTGAAGAATCAGCGTCTGTGGCATGGACAGCATAATCCTTCGGAAGAGAAGTTGTACCAGCGGATGGTCAACTACTGGGGAAAAAGGTTTGAGGACTAAGACCTGCTTGTACGGTCTTCAGCAGAAAGCTATAATGCCTCGTCGTCCGGACGTTCCAGACGACGGGGCATTTTGGGTAGATGCTGCTTCTTGCGCAGATAGGCAGCCTTGCGTGCTTCGTATTCCTCCCTGTGTTTCTCGAGATATCCGTCAGCCATCGTGCTTATTGGTATTTGGCATACACTACGTCAATCTTGATGGGGGCATTGGGGTTGTCCTTGCCGCCTATCAGACGTGTGCTGGTCAGCGACATGTCGTTCTCAACGCCTGTGACGACCGAGTTGGAGAGGGTAGTCTTGACAGGTACCAGCACCACCTTGTTCCAGTCGGGGTTCTTGGCTTCCCAGTTGGCATCGCTCTTGATGCCGTTCTGGTACATCTCCCACAGCTTGGTAATCAGGTTGGAGATGTTTGCGAAGGTGTACGTGTTGGGGTTGGAGGCACCAAACGACGAATAGTACGACGTGATGTTGTCGGGCACCTTATTGTCCTCGAAGTAGCTGTACAGGCTGTCCTTCTGTACCATGAGCAGCGTGGAGGGTACTGCCAGCGTGCGATAGTCGGTCGACTCGTTGTTCAGACGCTGGAAGACTATCTTTGAAGCGATGAGTGAGTCGCTGTCATGTCCCTGCTTGATGGCTTTGACGGGGAGTGTCACCTCGGTAAACAGTCCTGCAGGACTCTTGATGTACGTATGTGTTGTCTCTGCTGCCAGTGCCTGTATGGCTTTCTTGTCGTTGGTGATCAGTGTGGTCTGCAGCACCTCGCGTGTGCCGGCCAGGGTCAGCTGGTTGTTGGTGACGGCGGTGTCGCCCTGCACACGGTAGTAGACACGCAGTCCGATGTCGGTGATCTTGGAGTGGAATCCCAGTCCGTCAGTGATCTGGAAGAAGAATCCCGGACAGACGTTATGGATGAAGACGTACGAGTTGCGGAAGTTCTCCTTGTGGTCATAGTATTGGCGCATCAGGTACGTACCATAGTTATTATATGTCACGCCGTTCACGTCGGTATAGGGATCGTTGATGGCGATGCGTATGTTGTCTATATACTTGGACTGAGTAGTGGTGGTCTGCACCAGGTCGTTGTATGTGAACATCTTGTCTTTCTTCAGTCCGTCGGTACGCAGCATCTGATGGCTGACGGGGTCGTAGTTGGAATAGTAGCGGCGCCCCTCCTCCATGGGGACCGACATCTCGTGGACACGCATCTTCATGGCGGTCAGGCTGTCTTTGCTGGCAAAGGGCGACGACAGGTAGAGCACCAGGTCGCACGAGTCGGCAGCAGCCCTGTCGGCATAGCGTCCGAGTATCTTGTCTTCAGGCGAGATGTAGACGTTCTCCAGCAGGTGGAACTGCGTCGTCAGCTCACTCGTCACGTCGGCACCGGTCTCCGGGTCTCTGACTTTTCCCAGATAGCAGGTGTTGGACAGTGACAGTACAGAGTCGGCTATGATGGTTCGGGTCTGTACATCAAAAGAACCTGCTGACACGTCGAGCCTGTCATGCTGCTGTGTCAGCGAGTTGCCTATGTTCATGGATTCTTCTTCGCAAGAAGATATGGCTATTGTCGTGAGTACGACTCCAGCCATATAGAGTAATTTGTTCATGTATTCTGTTGTTACTTTGTTACCTGAATCTTTCCGTTTGCCTGCTTATTCCTCCTCAGGACAGATGATGTCGTAGAAGCGCTCGTAGGCATCGGCAAAGTCCTCCTGATAGTCCAGCAGGGGTATGTCCTTCTTCTTGGCATAGTCCAGCAGGCCGTCGTTCACCTTGGGAGCCGAGACGATGATGCCGTCACTATAGTCGATGGCCAGTTTGCCCAGTTCTTCGATGTTGAAGTTGTCCTGATAGGCCGACAGCAGACTGGCCTTGGTGTCGCGGAACTCCAGACACTGCTTGAAATTCTTGCCGAGGTCGTTGCTCAGGTTCTTGGTGAACAGCGACGTGATGACCTTCGTGTTCGCGAATGAGGGCTCGTCCTTATAGGCCGTCTTCACGTAGAGAGGTACGACGGCACTCATCCATCCCTGGCAGTGTATGATGTCCGGCGCCCAGCGCTGCTTGGTCACGGTGTCCAGCACGCTGCGGGCAAAGAAGATGGCTCTCTCGCCGTTGTCGGGATAGTCGTTGCCCATCTCGTCTACGGTCATCTGCCTCTTGGTGAAGTAGTCTTCATTGTCAATGAAATACACCTGCACCCGTGTGGCAGGGATGCTGGCTACCTTGATGATGAGCGGATGGTCGGTATCGTTAATGATCAGATTCATACCCGACAGGCGCTGCACCTCATGGAGCTGGCCTCTACGTTCGTTGATGGTACCCCACTTGGGCATGAATGTACGAATTTCATGACCATGTTCCTGTACGGTACGCGGTACTTCACGTCCCTTTATCGCCAGTTCGCTGTCAGGGACGTAAGGAGCTATCTCCTGATTGATAAACAGTATCTTCTTTTTAGCCATAGTTATGGTTGATTATCTTTGCAAAGGTACAAAAAATTATTGATAAAATCGAAGAAAAGAGTCAAATAATGTATATTTTTAGGAAAAAGTGACACTTTATAGTTTTATTTTTAATCTTTTTTTTCCTTATTTGCCAAAAAAGTTGTTATTTTGCACCGCCAAATCGACAACTGATAAAATATAGATGAAAGTATTTAGTAAGATTGTTGACCTGCAAAATGCGCTCTTCGATGACCGCAAGCAGGGTAAAAGTATCGGATTTGTGCCTACGATGGGTGCCCTCCATGAGGGTCACGCTTCGCTGGTGCGCCAAAGTGTGAAAGAGAATGATGTCACGGTGGTGTCGGTCTTTGTCAACCCCACTCAGTTTAATGACAAGAACGACCTGAAGAACTATCCCCGCGACCTGGATGCCGACTGCCGTCTGCTGGAGGCATGTGGCTGTGACTATGTGTTGGCTCCGTCGGTAGAGGAGATGTATCCTACGCCCGACACGCGCCACTTCGAGTATCCGCCAGTATCGACGGTGATGGAGGGTGCACATCGCCCAGGCCATTTCAATGGTGTGTGCCAGGTGGTCAGCCGTCTGTTCTATATCGTCAGGCCCCTCCGTTCCTACTTCGGTGAGAAGGACTGGCAGCAGATAGCTGTGATCAAGGCGATGGTGCGTCACCTGGGTATAGACGTTCAGATTGTGGAGTGTCCTATCGTTCGCGACAGCGACGGACTGGCACGTTCCAGCCGTAACGCCCTGCTGGCTCCCGACGAGCGTGCCATAGCTCCCGCCATCTACAAGGCTCTCAGCGAGAGTGTCAGCTATGCTAAGACACACACGCTGAAGGAGACCCACGACAAGGTGGTGGCCGACATCAACAGTGTCGAAGGACTCGACGTCGAGTATTTCGCCATCGTCGATGGTAACACGCTGCAGGATATTGCTAATTGGGAGGATTCTCCTTATGTCGTAGGCTGTATTACCGTCTATTGCGGCAAGACGCCTATCCGTTTGATTGATCATATTAAGTATAAGGAGTCATGATGATAGAGGTATTGAAGTCAAAACTTCATTGCGTACAGGTGACTGAGGCCAACCTGAACTACATGGGTAGCATCACCATCGATGAGGACTTGATGGATGCTGCCAATATGATAGCCGGCGAGAAGGTGCAGATAGTTGACAACAACAACGGCGAGCGCTTCGAGACGTATATCATCAAGGGTGAGCGTGGCTCTGGCTGCATCTGCCTCAATGGTGCTGCGGCCCGCAAGGTGCAGGTCGGCGATACGGTCATCATCATCTCGTATGCCCTCATGGACTTCGAGGAGGCCAAGACCTTCAAGCCTACTGTGGTCTTTCCGCTGAACAACAAGATTGTTTAAGCAAACAAGAAGGGGAACTATCAACGTTGATAATTCCCCTTCTCTTTTTGTTTCGTCAGTTTCCTTCTTATTCCTTCTTCAGCTGCTCCTCCACGAACTTCTTCAGCTCTTCACCACGCAGGTTGGTGGCAAGGATAGTGCCCGTGCTGTCTACTACCAGCGTGTAGGGGATGTACTCAATATTGAACTTATTGGAGATGTCACCATCGGTATCCAGTACTGAAGGCCAGGTGATGCCAAGCTCACTCATGGCTGTCGTCCAGGCATCATAGTCCTGGTCGACAGAGATGCCGAAGATACCCAGCCCCTTGTCCTTATTGTCGCGATAGAGCTCTACCATCGTAGGCATCTCGTTGCGGCAGGGACCGCACCATGAAGCCCAGAAGTCAATGACGGAGACACGGTAGTTTTTCACTTCGCTGAGCACGTCGAGCTCTTCTCCGCCAGCCATGGGCAGGGTCAGCTTGTCGGTGAAGTCAGTGAGTTTCTGTGACTGGGATACTTCCTCCTTCGGGGCTTCCTCATTGTTCTGTTGCTTGACCTGCTGTTTGCAGGCAACCAGGGCCAGTGCTAACATAGCCATGATACATACTTTTCTCATCATTATTATTAATTTTCAAACTTCAATTTTCAAACTTCAAACTTCAAACATCAAACATCACACCAGATACTGGTCACTGATGCTCTCGTTCTCAATGACGCGGCGTATGGTCTCGGCAAACATGTCGGCTACCGACAGCTGCTTCACCTTCTTACAAGCACCGTTGTATGGGATGGAGTCAGTGAAGACAATCTCCTCCAGCGATGAGTTCTCCACACGGTCACTGGCAGGACCGCTCATCACGCAGTGCGAAGCACAGGCACGTACACTCTTGGCTCCGCTGGCTATCATCAGGTCGGCAGCCTTGGTGATGGTTCCGGCGGTGTCTACCATATCGTCGACGATGACGACGTTCTTACCCTCTACTTCACCGATAATCTGCATCGTGGCCACTACATTGGCACGTGCACGGGTCTTGTTGCAAAGCACCAGCGGACAGCCCAGGTACTTGGCGTAGGTGTTGGCACGCTTCGAACCGCCTACGTCGGGCGATGCTATCACCAGATCGTCCAGCTTCAGGCTCTGCAGGTAGGGCAGTATGACGCCCGAGGCATAGAGGTGGTCGACAGGTACATTGAAGAAACCCTGTATCTGGTCGGCATGCAGGTCCATGGTGATGACACGGTTGACACCGGCTACGCTCAGCAGGTCGGCCACCAGCTTGGCTCCGATGCTGACGCGGGGCTTGTCCTTACGGTCCTGACGTGCCCATCCGAAGTAGGGTATGACGGCATTGATGGTACGGGCTGACGCACGCTTGGCAGCGTCTATCATCAGCAGCAGCTCCATGAGGTTGTCGCTCGTGGGGAAGGTGCTCTGTACCAGGAAGATGTCACGACCACGGATGGATTCTTCATACGACACGGCGAACTCTCCGTCAGAGAATTTCGTCATCTGCATTTTGCCTAAGGGGCATCCCATGCTTTGACAAATCTTTTCTGCAAGGTATCTGGTAGCGGTACCCGAGAAAATCATAAAAGGGTTTTGAGTGCTCATTGTTATTTTGAGTTATTGAAAGATTGCTCTATCTGACGGCCTTGGCCAACTTCTTGAAGTGGGCTATCAGGTCTACATAGTCTTGGCCGTGGTGTATGTTGAAGCGGTTCCACAGGTCGCCGCATATCACGACACCGCCGAAGTTGAGGTCGCGCATCAGTCGGACATTCTCCAGGTTGATGCCGCCCAGTGCATAGACACGCTTGTCGATGAGTCCCTGCTTGGATGCCAGCTTCAGCTCGTCCATGCTGATGGTCGACTTGTCAGCTTCATTGATCTGACTGTCAAAGATAGTCTTCAGGAAGACGTAGCTCGACTTCTTCTTGGCTTCCTTCAGCTCGCCTATGCTGTGGCAGGTGCGGCTGACGTTGCCTTTGTATCCGTAAGGCAGCTCGTCGGTGGCTTGGTTCAGGTGTATGCCGCGCAGACCATATTCTTCCTTCAGGTAGAAATGGTCGTGCACGGTGATTTTCTTGTAATAATCTTCGCTGAGCAGTGATAGCAGCCTTTCGGAATAGATGGGTTCCGAATTGGGCTTATAGAGGTGAAGATTCTCCATACCCTCTTCAAAAAGGGTAGTAAGAATCTGATTCTCTTCCACGAAAAACGTGGCCTTTGTCATGATGATAAGTTTCATCTACGAACCTTGTTTTTTCAAATCACTGCAAAGGTACTCATTTTTTCTGAATCTGACAAGCATTTAACGATAATTATTTCAAATCTTCCCTGGGAGTGGCGACGCGTGGTTTCAGCGGCTTGTTGTCCCTGTACCATTTATTGCCGTGACCTACGAACACCAGCTTGGGGTCGTCGGCATTGCCAGTGGGCTGGTCTTCAGGGTGATGAATCTCGCAGTTCTCGAAACTGACGCTTGACCTGATGGCGAAGAGTGAGCCCTGGTTCTGGGCAAAGCGACAGCCGTGGAACTCGGTATCCTGGCAGCCGTCATCAATGTCTAACAGCCCGAACTCACGACATCTGACGAAGTCGCAGTCCCTGAACTGGCTGTAGCTGCACTGGCTGAGGGTCATAATGCCGTAGGAGCAGTCGTGTATGACGGTGTTGGTCATGTTGATGCCGTGGCTCTTCCTGGCTTCCAGCCCGTAGGTGCCGCAACCATAGAGATCGCAATCGGTGACGATGACGAATTCGCTGCCTTCGGTATAGATGACGCCTCCCTCGCAGTAACCTTCTTCTGTGTGTCCGATGATGACATTGTCGAAGATGATGTTGCTGCAGCGGTACAGGTTGAAGACGTTGGCATAGCGTGGACGGACGACAATCTTACTGTTCTTGCCGCCACGGATGGTGAGGTTCTCGACGTTGACCAGGTCGAGCTGGCGACCGTCGAACCGTTCGCAGCTGACGATGAACTCCCTGCTGCCGTCGCGCTCTTCGTAGTAGTCGGGACGCCACAGACGACCATAGACGGTGAAGAGCTCCTCGTCATCGAGCACGTCGCTCAGGTTGATGGTGGTCTCGGCCTCTATGCTGATGATGCGGTGGCTGCCCAGTGCTGTGATGAAGTCAAAGGCATTGTTGACGGCAAACTCTGGTATCTGCTCTCCCTCAAGCTCTTCTTCGTCAGCCTCCACTGGTTCTATGTCCTTGGCATACAGCTCCATGGCCAGGGCATAGGCTATCAGGTCCTGGTTGGTACGCTCAATGATGGTCTTTTTCTTCTTGGCCTTCAGCTTCTCAACCATGTCACGCAGCACCTCCGCATGCATGCCTCTCAGGTATTTCTGGTTCATCAGCCAGTTGCTCACCTGCTCCTTGGGGTCGGCCTCTTCTGCAAAGCGCTGCTGACCCGTGCAGTTGACGATGTTGTCGGGTGTCAGCACCAGCGTCTGTCCCATGCAGTGCTCCTCGACATAGAATCCCAGGAAGTTCATGCCCTGCTGGCGCACATATTCTACCTTGCAACCAAAGAGGCATCCGAAGGGTGGCTCCTCGTCTTTTCTGGATTGTGTCAGGATGTATTCGCCCTTGGCACTGCCCTTGCGGAGTGTCAGATCTTGCTGATGGCCAGTGATGTCCATGCCTTTCAGGTAGATGTCTCCCTTTTGTCCTGTCTCAGCGACATAGAGGAATTCACCGTCAAAAAACTTGTCTCCTTTCTGGATGACCTGTGCATCGATGCCTATGAAGGCACACAGCGATGCGATGATGAATAATGCGACCTGTTTCATGATTGTATTGGTTTTTAGAGTTTAATGAATATCTTCTTGCGGTAGAGCACGTAGCCCACCACGTAGTTGATGGCTACAAACGTGAGGGCATAGGCCAGCGATGCCCATTTGTCCCACACGATGACGGCATGCAGCACGTCGTAGATGGCATCGTTGATGCCGAAGCGCGAGAACAGGATGGCCATCAGCTCGCTGCATACATACAGGGCCAGGGCGTTGACGCCGAAGACCTGCAGGCTCTTGTAGTAACTCGCCTTACAGTTGCGCAGGTCGATGATATACATCATCAGGGCCTGGAGCGAGGCT
Source organism: Prevotella sp. (assembly GCA_017467565.1). GTDB lineage: Bacteria > Bacteroidota > Bacteroidia > Bacteroidales > Bacteroidaceae > Prevotella. The sequence goes on along the minus strand of JAFUSV010000022.1, from coordinate 834 downwards.
GCCAGCCCACAGGTCACCAGCACATAGCTGGGACTCCAGATACGCTTGTTCAGTGGCAGTCCGTAGCTGAGCAGGTAGCCGACTACGATGCAGATGCACCCCACCACGAACAGCCCTATAATCTTGTCCCCGATGGTAGCCGACTGCTTGATGACCTTTCCGCAATAGAATCCTATCAGCACGTGGGCGATACTGGATATGGTGCCCAGCAGTCCTTCGGGGTCTACGGGACTCTTATGGTACAGGTGGTCGTAGCCAAAGAGGTGCAGGTCGGCCTGTGCCAGGATGTTGGTCGAGGCATCCTCGGCATAGCCGTTGCCTATATATAATAAAAAGGTGTAGCCTATGAGCAGCACAATGATGGTGGGAATGATGTAGCGGTGATTGACAAACAGGGCAAACAGCGACACAAAGAAATAGCACAGGGCGATGCGCTGCATCACAGCCCATATCCTCAGGTGGTCGAAACCCAGCAGGTCGCCCTTCACGGCATCGTGAAACCAGTTGATAAACAGACCGATGGCAAAGAGGAGTACTGTCCGCTTGATGACCTTCGTGAGTACGGGTCGGGTAGGGGTGAAGGCTCCCTTCGACAGTGACAGGTAGCACGATATGCCCATGATAAACAGGAAGAAGGGAAACACCAGGTCACAGGGAGTCATGCCGTTCCACCGCGAGTGTTGCAGCATCTCAAACGACTCTCCATACCCGTTGTTCACCAATATCATGCCCGCCACCGTCAGTCCGCGCAGCACGTCCAAAGATACAAGTCTCTTATCACTCATCACTTATAATTTTTCAGCTTTAATTTTTAATTTTTAATTTTTCACTTTT
>JAFUSV010000021.1 GCA_017467565.1 Prevotella sp. | reverse complement strand
GATTGTCATCACCATCCTTACGGCTATCGTCACTACGCTGGGCACGCAGTCGTGCATGGGATGAAAACCCGCCCGTAATTGAAGACAACATCGGACAACATGGGACAACTTTTCCCCCTCCCTCCAATGAAGTCCCGCCAACACACAGGAAAAAAGTTGTCCTAAGTTGTCCTAAGTTGTCTTTAAAAACACCAAGGGTAAAGCCCCTCCCGACCTCCCCGAGGGGAGGAGGAGGCCTAAAGGGACAAAAATCTTCAAAGATCTGACAATAATTTTTCTGCAAAGGATTGGCGTCAGATTTTTGAGGATTTTTGTCCGTTATGCCCGTCTCCGGACTCTCTCTCCGGGGGGGGGAATTACTTCTTCTTGTAGGTTCCGTCGGCATATTGCGTCCAGCGGGTGGGCTCTTCCGGGTATATGACTTCACCGGTACTAAGCTGGAACCTGGGTGAGACGCTCATGTCAATCGAACGCTTTGCGTCGTAATAGTTGGAATGCGTAGATATGATGCAATGGAAGGTGTAGGTGCCGTCGGGGTTGTCGATGTCTTTGTTCATACCTGTGCCATAGTTAAATTCCTGATAGTATAAGAGGTCGAAGAGTCCCCACGATCTCATGTACTCAGCGCCACGCACGCTGACGACGACATCAAAGAAAAAGTTGTATTGGTATTGGTAGTCATGGTAGTCGAACTCCTCGGTCTCTTCGTTCCAGATGCTGACGACGAAGTTTCCCTCCTTGATCTCGGCTCTCTCGGGCCTGACCTCAACGATGGAGAGCGAGGGCGTGGTGGCACAGAAGGGCAGTCCCTTCTCGAGGGCCTCGCACTCATGGGTGGCGTCGCTGGTTTTGTAGTAGCAGGGCCGTGCCACGCGCGTGACGTCATCGCCGTACTCAGGCAGGGTGAAGAAGTAGGTCTTGCCCTTTTCTATCGTTGCGTTGCGGTCCTCACCGTCGGGGAGGATGAAGTCCACCTGCTTGCCGTTGCGCATGATCATCAGTGCGGGCGAATAGTTCTGGAAACGTCCGAAGACGCCAATGTCCTCTATGGTGAAGGAGGCGTCGAAGTTCATCTGGTGAGTGAGCTCGTCGTAATAGTTGTCTATACGGAAGGAGTTGTCGACGATGCTGGGATACCAGGGCGTGGTGGGGAACTTCACGATGTTCCACGGGCCGAAGGTGTGGGTGATGCTGCTGTTGTCACCGTCTTTCCGGCGGAAGCGCTCCAGGTCCTTGTCGGTCCACTGGTCCTTGGCTGAGTGCTCCTTGTACCAGTCGGAGTTCTCATTAGCCTCGTCGGCCAGCCTATCAAGGGCAGTGGAGATATTGCTGGAGGTGATCTTCTCGAAGAGTTCCTTGAAGAAGTCGAGGAACGACAGCTCGAAGTAGACACCCATCTCCATCTGGAATTCAAACTTTGGTGTGACGCCCGGCTTCATCGACACGTCATAGACAGGTATGCCGCCTTCACGGTCAATGGGCTTGGCTATGGATGCCTCCAGTCCGAAATATACTGACGGGCACAGTCGCAGGGACAGTATCTTGCCGTAGAGGCCGATACATAGCTCAAGGGTGGCGCGCAGGCCCATCTTGCCTGAAAGCATGGCCTTGGAATACCAGCCGGTGTCGGTAATGACTTTCTCTGTCTTCTGCACGTCGAGGGGATGCAGCAGGTCAAGGTTGTAGGTGCTGCGAGTGATGGAGTGGCGCATGATGTCGCCGGAGAATTTCACGGAGGCCTCGAAGTCGAGGTCGAGGTTGGCGAAGAGCACCAGCACCACGGGACCGATGATGAAGGCCTTGCCCTTGACGAGTTGGAACTTAGCGAGGTTCTTGTTGCCATTGAACTCGGTGCCGATATGGAGGCTGAGGTCGTACTCCTCCTCTTTCACGTAGGTGATCTTGAAGCTGCGGCGACTGAAGCTGAAGTCATCGAAGTTGAAGGTGTGCGTCACCTTGTGTACGCTGCCCTCGTTGAAGTAGATGTCGATGTCGGCCCTCTCAAGTTCGGGCGTGCTGAACTTCGCAAAGGGCTTGTTGTCAAAGGTATAGGTATAGCGGAAACCGCCGTCAACCAACTCGAATCCTAATGTGCTGCCAAGGGCGATGGCGCGGTTGGAGCGCGAGGCGGAGGGCTCGTCGTCTTCAGCCGGTTCGGGTTCTATATAGACGGTCTCGTCCTCGGCCGTCACCATCTGTCCAGTGATGTCGAGTTCGTCGAAGGTCTCCTGCAGGTCGGCCAGTGAAGCCAGATAGCAGTATTCGCCATCGCGCTGATCGGCTGTCTGCACGCGGTGCATGCATCCCATGGGGAAGGTCTCGGTGTCGGTACATACCAGCACCTGTCCCCGCTGGGGCAGCTGGTCACTGGGTGTCTGGGCCGAGTAGTGTATCTCCAGGAGTAGTCCGGAGTTGTCCTGCTTGACGCTGGTGATGTATCGGGTGTTCTCTTTGTCCAGCTGTCTCACCGTCTTCTTCAGCTGGTAGGTCACCTCGCAGTCGCCCTGAGTGGTGGTCACAGGCTCATCGTAGCCTTCACCGCTATACTCAGGCAGGTTGGTGTAGCCATAGTCGTCGGCTATCTCCTCCTCCTCGATGAAGAGGTTGCAGGAGGTGAGGAAGAAAACAAGTAAAAGCCCACCCCCAACCCCTCCCCAAGGGAGGGGAGCGAGTATAGTCTTGAGTGAGCGGATCATTGCTCCTATAATTGTCCCAAACGTTTTTGCTGTCATATCCTCATTACCGTATATATTATTTCATTATCTATCTAAGTCTCCCCTCCCTTGGGGAGGGGCTGGGGGTAGGCTCTATCTCCCCTCCCTTGGGGAGGGGTTGGGGGTAGGCTCTATTCCTCTACCACCACCCACTTGACCGTGTCGGGCACGTCAATCTCGGGATTGACGTCTACAGGGTCTATGTCGGGCTCAAAGACCTCGGCATCATCATCGATGACCAGTGGTATCAGCTGCGACAGCGTGCCGTGTGTCTCGCCATCAAAGCGCAGTGTGACAGGGAACCACTCGGCCAGGGCCTTTCCCCGATAGTAGCAGCGCAGACGGATGGGGTCGCCCGACGGGCGGTTGGCCCCGATGCGTATGGCCATATAGTCTATGCCTCTCTCGCGGAACATGCTGCCGATGCCACGCAGCTGCTCGCCGACGTAGGCACCCACCACTACCGAGTCGGCATTCTCTATGGTCAAGGGCCGTCCGTGTAGTGTGACGCTGGCATAGAGCATCATGTCATATTGGAAATCACCATACGATATTTCCATGTGCGGCATCACCTGCACCCAGCAGGTGTCTGTCAGACGGTCGACGGTGCTGGTGGCGAAGGCGCGGGTCAGTCCTGGCGACAGGGCCACCAGGGTGTCGTCGGCGAAGGTGGCAATCTCATCGTCTTCTATCTCCCAGAATATCGTCTTGTTCACCAGTGTGTCGGGCATGAATCTGACGGGTATAGCATAGCGCTCACCCTGCATGATGGTGACCACACGGCGCGACAGGGACATTGTGCGGCCAAGTGTCGCATCTTCGGTGTCCACGGTCCAGAAGTCGCCACAGGCCACCACCGCCAGCGACCATATTAGAATGATGATATGCCTTGTTTTCATACTGTTATTTTAGTTTCTTCCAATAGTTACCACGTTCGAAGGCTGACTTTCGCGTCCGTCGCGGAAGTGTATGAGCACGTAGTACTCGGCCTGCTGACCCTTGTCGAGGGTTCTGTCAGCATACTCCTGCTCGCCCTTCTCCACATTGAGCAGGTAGCGGAAGCTGCTGTCGGCCGGGCCCTTGCGGAACACGCAGTAGTAATAGTCCTGACCGGCCAGCGAGGCTGGCATTGTGGTCTCCCATATCAGCCTGACGGCACCCTCGCGCTCTATCCAGTCGCCGCTCAGACGCACGGGGATGTCGAGGATGCGCGGCCCCTGATGGAGCCAGCTGACAGCCAGCGACTGACTGGTATATTCGGTAGAATTATAGCTCTCCACCTGGTAGTAGTAGCGCTCTGCCTGGTTGTACGGCGGGTTGTCGTCTATCGTCACGGCATAGTTGCCGGCCTGGCGCAGGCTGTCGGCATCCCATCGGGCCAGTGCCTGCCACTCGCCCTCGGTGCCCAGACGTCGCCACAGCACGTGGTGGCTCATGTCGGCATCGGTACCCAGTATCCAGCGCATGTGCATGCCTCGCTGGTCGTTGTGCCACGACTCGTCGAGGTGGGCTGCCGATGGGGGCGTGTTGTGGGGGCGCAGCACCTGCAGGATGGGCGTCCAGGGACCGAAGTTGTTCTCATGGTCCACGGCGCGTACCTTATAATATACATATTTCTGGTTGACATCGGGGGCCAGCGAGTCGATGTAGAGGGCGTCGGGGATGCCTCCCTGATTGATCATCATGAACTCGTGGGTAGAGTCGTTGGCAAAGGCCAGGTCGTAGTAGGCTATGTCGGTATCCTCGGGGCGTGGCTTCCACGACAGGATGACATAGCCCGTGGGGAACACCTCGGCACGCAGCGAGTCGGGGGCCGAGGGTGCATGGTAGTCGGTCAGACGGATGAGCTGGGGCAGCGACTGGGCGGCGTTGCCCACCTCGTCGTAGGCGGTGACGATGAGCATGCCCGTGCGCAGTCCCGTCATGTCGACGGTCGTGGTGGTGTCGGTGGGAGCGAGCAGGGCGTCGCTCATGGTGCGCCATCGTCCCTGCGTCAGCATCTCGTTGTAGTACTGCACGACGTAGCCCTTCAGGTCCTGCTCCAGCGTGTCGCTCAGCTGCCAGTAGATGTGGGCCAGCACGCGTGCCGAGGGGTCAGCGTTGTCGGGGCGCTCTATGACGATGCGCGTCAGCTGGGGGGCATGCGGCGGCTCTATGTCGACGGCGTAGGCCGTCAGCTCGGGCGATGACTCGGTCAGCGTGCCAAAGGCATCGTGGGCCATGACGCGGTATTGCCACGTGCCGTCGGTGGGCACCGAGTCGTTGTAGAGGCAGAGCCCCTGGATGCCGCCGTCGTCGACCATCGAGACGTAGGGCTTCTCGTTGAGGCGGGTCCAATTCCCGCCGTGAGGGGCAACCTCACGGCGTTCTATCTCGAAGCTGCTGTGCGTGGGGTCTATCCAGGAGAGGACAAAGCGGCGCGGCGACGTCAGCGAGTCCTGCAGGTCGGGGTCATAGGGTAGGGGCTTGTAGGCATCGTTGGTCACCTTTTCTGCTACACCGGGCTCGAAGATGAGCTTTCCGTTGGTGTCCCACACCGTAGGCTGTATGTAGTAGTCATACTGTTCGCCTCGGCGAGCGCTGCGGTCAGTCAGTCCCACGGCCATCGCCTCGGCCAGGTCGGGGCGCCACTCAGCCACGAGCATGGCATAGCCGAACGACATATCCTGCTCGTTGTTGAGCTCCATGCCCGAGCCTACGCTGCCGGGCTTCTCCTCGGTCTGGTTGGGACCTTTGCCCCCCTCGCCGTAGATGGATCCCATGGCTATCATGGCCAGTGAGTCGCTGGTGGGGTACTTCGCCTCGAAGTCGGCCCGCGACAGGGGCTTCAGGGCATAGGCCAGCGTGTCGATGTCTAAGGTGCCCGTCTTCACGCGCAGCACGTTGACACCCGTCTGGCAGAGGTAGCGCCACGACACGTAGTCCTCGGGCACCCAGCGCAGTGCCACGCGGTCGCCATAGCTGCGCGTGAGCAGATGGATGCGCGAGGTGAGCAGCCCCCGCTGCGTAGGACTGACGTTGGCAGTCGTGTCGGTCACTTCCTGTGCCACGGCTCCCTTACTCCCTGTCAGCAGCAGCAATGCCACTAACAACGGTTTGCAGATATGTCTTGCTATATGTTTCATCGTCATTGTCTTATACAGATATTATCTTCCATTTCCTGATCTTGCCGCCCTGGTCGATGTGCTCTCAGACTTGGGTTGCGTCCACCAGGCATCCGGCTGGGCATTGACCACCACACCGTCTACCTTCACCTCGGGTTCGCCCACCAGCTGTATCCAGTCGTTGATGGTCTTGAGGCTGGAGGGATGCAGGCGGTCGGTCAGCGGACTGACGGTACGCTCCGAGAAAGCGCCGTAGTCGGGGTTATTGGCGTTCTGGCGGGCGGCACCCTGACCGGTGGCCTCATAGAGACCGGTGTTCAGGTTATAGGTGTCGACACGGTAGATGAGGGCATCGAGCTTCTTCACATAGCCCAGGGCCTCGGCGGCATCAAAGCTATCTTGGCCTGGGTACAAGTCGTACCAGAAGCAAGTGCCCCGTGGCGTGTAGCTGATGGCAGGGAACCAGGTGTTGCGACCTGTCAGACGGGAATACAGCAGGCTCGATACGTCGCTCTCCCAGCGCACGCCCGACAGTTTCTTGTCCATGGAACTGCCGAAGGAGCGGTTGCCGCGCTCGATGTTTTTGTTGGTCTATTTCCTGAAGTCGGTGTCAAAGGCACTCTTGCCGTTCACATGTCCGAAGCAGTCGCCGAAGATGAGCGGGAACTGATAGTAGGGCACCCTGACCTCGAAGCCACGGCTCTCCACACGCAGGTACTGGCCGCGATGCAGGTTGTTCCACTGCTTGATGTCGAAATCAATCCAGTGGTAGTCGGAGGAGGTCAGCTCGTAGTTGTCTTTCTTCGACTCCATACGCTGGTTATAGTAGTAGTTATAGAGCTCCATAGCCACCTCTTTCATCTTCGTACTCAGCTCCTGGGCCACATAGTAGGGTGCGGCGAAGTCCTTGACGTAGTCGGCCAGCGAGAGGTGGTAGGGATAGCTCGTGTGGTCCTTGTCGTAGGCGGGCACGTAGCTGGCGGCCTTACCGTCCTGATTGGCCATGGCTGCCTCGTAGTCCTCACCGAGCTGGGTGGGCAGCGGATAGCGGGGCTGGTTCTCATCGTTGTAGTACCAGTCGTTCCAGGTGTGATACATATCCGAACGCAGGTTCATGGTGCTGGTGGCCATGCCCTCTACCTGGTCGGCACCGGCCACGTCGCTGGTGTTGTAGCTCAGGGTGAGCGTCTCAGTGGCATGCGGTGTCTTCACGTCGTCGAAGGCATAGGCGTTGGTCTTTCGGCCAGCGATGAAGACGAAGTTCGACAGGTAGGCGAAATAAGCGTAGGGATCCTTCAGACGAATGACATTGTTGTCGTTGGCACCACCCCAGATCAGCAGGTCGTCAACGCCAACGAGCCACTGGTCGTAGCTGAAGCGCGAATTCTCGGTATAGGTGAGCTGGCTGTCGTACTTATAGGTAGGTGCCGAGGCTGGGCGCACACCGACGAAGGGCGCCTCGTAGTCGAGCAGCGGCTGCGTCTGCGAGCTGACGCGCCAACTGCGACCTTTGGCCTCGCGGAACCAGAGGTTGGCCAGGGTGACGACGCTGTCGCGTGTGCAGGCTTCCTGCTGTTTCTTCTGCAGGTTGCTGTAGTAGGCATTCCACTTCGAGGTGAGCAGTCTGTTGCCCGACATGTAGGTCGTGGCAGCGGCGCAGACCACCTGAGCCGACACTTGCATCGTGCCGATGGTGATGGTCGCTCCTTGGTTTGTAGCGAGATTCTTAGATGTCTTTTGTCCTATGGTCGTCGTTCTGCCGGTGCTGGTTGCCGTGGCGATGACGGTCTGCATCACGCGGTTATAGTGCGTCGTGCCCTGCGACTTCAGGAAGTCGAGGTAGGCCTGTGCCTTCTCGGCCATGCCCATAGCCGGACAGTCGTCGGCCGGCACCTGGAAGGTGTAGGTCAGTCGCAGGTTGTGCTCGTAGGTCTTGCTGCGGTCGTTCTCCAAAGGTGTGAAGGCTTCCAGCGGTCCCATGTTGACGCTGTTGTTGTAGACCGTCCAGGTGTTCAGCTTCGTCTCGCTCTTCTCAAACTCCTCGCTGCCGGCCTGACGGCTGCTGAGCGTCCACTCCAGCTTACCGTTCTTCCATGTCTGTTCGTGGATGTCCTCGTTGAGGGCGATGGTGGGGCGGCGCAGGTCGGCCAGATAGGCTTGGGCCTTGTCCTCGGGGTCGTTGAACAGCTTGCTGCCCTTAGCCGAGGGATAAGCCAGTGCGACGTAGGGCTGCAGGTCTTCGACCACCTCGGGCACCTCGGTGGCATCGGTGGTGCAGAAGTAGAAGAACCGGCGCTGTATCCACTGCTGGTAGTCGCCGCTCCAGGTGTCCTTCACTTCGTTGTGCTTCACGATGAAGGGCCATACGCGCTGACCGTTCTCCACCTCGAAGGCCGTGCCGGTGAGAATCATCAGATAGCGGCGACCGGGCTTCAGCTGTAGGTTGAGGTGGTACTTCATGCCCTGGTTCTCGCGCACGCTGACGGGCACCTCGGTGATGCCCTCCGTCTGCTTCAAGCGGCTGATGAAGGTGTTGTAGTTCTTGTTGCGCGTCTCGTCCTTCACCTTGGCACTCGTCAGGCTGCTGCCCTTCATGAGGATGTTGGTCTCGAAGGTAGAACCTAACTCGCGCAAGAGACTCATGCCGTAGGTGTAGCTCTGCAGGTTCTGGTAGCCTTGCTCCGTCAGTTCAAACAGGCGCACGCCCATCTTGCCGAGCTTGCCGTTCTCAGTACCATCCATATCGAAGATGTAGGTGCGCGAGGCTTGCAACTCCAGCAGCGAGTCGTCAGCCGCGGTCATTTCAGTCAGGTCGCGCAGCGTGTTGGGGTCTACCAGACGGTACTGGCTGTTGAGCGATGCCGTTGTGGTGAGCAGGGCGCGCGAAGCCTCCTTCGTGCTGATGGCGTTCTTCGGGTCCCAGCCAGCCTCAAGACTGTCCTCGCCGAGCGTGCACTTGTCGAAGAGGTTGAAGTTGTCGAGGGCGTTGCCTAAGAACACCTCGCAGCGGTCGCCGCACTCGAAGTCGAAGCGCTTGTTGATTTTCACCAGTCCGCCGAGCAGGCTGATCTTGACGCGGGCACGACCCTCAATCCATGTGGGCGACGGCATGCCGCACTCGAAGACACCACCGATACCGGCATCCACGATATCTATCCTCTTGTCGATGAGCTTGCCCAGCTTGATGTGCAGGCCAAACTTGGCAGCCAGGTAGGCATAGAACTGTCCCATGGCGTACCAGCCGTCGCGACCCATGGTGCGCTTCAGGTTGATACAGTAGGCGTTGCCATGATAGTTGACCATGGACAGGTCGAAGCCTGCCAGGGCCTTCAGTGAGCCGTAGAACAGGCCAAGGTCGACATTGATGTAGCCCCAGGCTGAGGCACCCACCATGACACCGCCATTGACGGAACCGGTCATAGAGCGGACGGCCTTAGCACGCGAGTTCTCGGCCTTCGAGAGGTCGGCATTGGTGTTCACCGACGACGAACCGCCGTTGAGGAACTCCGTAATCTCGTTGGGGATAGGTGGCAGCTGACCGTCGTCGGGCAGCTCATTGCCCAGGCAGAGATAGGCGTCGGCACCGATGTTCACGCTGACGATGCGTGACTTATAGTCAATAAGGATAATCTTGCAACGGTCGTCCTTCGCAGGCTTACCCAAATAGAGATGCCACTTGACGGGAGTCTTCTCCACGCCTTTCTCACGCCACGTAATCTTCATGTTGAGGGAGATCTTCACCTGGCCCATCTCCACTTTGTGACGCTCGGTCTGAGTCATCTCCTTCTCCTTGATCTGCTGGTCGGCCTTGGCGTCGCCGTGCTTGGTACCTTCCTCCTCGTTTTCCTTCTTGTCCTCGTCGGAGGTCTTGTTCTCATAGTCGCTGTTCAGCGCGGCCAGCGAACCCATGGGGTCGCTCTGGAACTCCTTCACCTTGGCATCGAGGTTGGCCTGGAACTCGTCGAGCTTCTTCTTCTCTTCCTCCAGGGTCTTGTTCAGTTTGCCCATAGCGTCGCCGAGACTGCTCTCGAAACCTGCCTCGACGGTGATGTCGAGGGCAAGGAAGCGCTCCATGTCGTCGTTCTGATAGAGCAGTTGCATGTTGGCATCGACGATGCCGCTGACAGCCTTCACGTTACCCTTGAACATAAAGGTGGTCAGTCGGTGCTGGTCCTGGTCGTAGATGACGTTCAGGTCCATGTCGCCGCTGAGGGTCTCCTCGCCGGCAGTGGCTGCCAGTCCGAGTCCGAAGGAGACGCCTACCATGCCGTGCTGCGGCTCCGGGTCGCCGAAGGTGGCAGTCTTGGCATCATAGACCGGACGGCAGTTGAAGTAGAAGCCACCGGCGATGCGCGTGATGACCAGCGGGTCGAAGCGCAGGGGCGACGTCTTGGCATCCATCTTCAGGTCGGCGGTGAAGAAGCCCAGCGAGTAGCCGTCCTCGTCGGTAGCTTCCTTCTCGGGCATCTCGAAGTAGCCACCCGTGATGTCGACCGAGAAGAGTTCCTTGATATCCAGCTTCAGCGTGCCGCTGTAGCCCTCGCCCCACTTGTCGTCGTTCTTCACCTCGAGGCGTCCGTCGAGGGTGAGCATGCCGAGGTCGGCCTTCAGCTCTACGGCACGGAAGTCTATGTTGCCGTCGCTGAGGCTGTAGCCTGAAATGTTGGTATAGTCCTTAGGTATGGTCAGCTTGGTAGAGATGTCGAAGCCTACGGCCGCCGACACCTTGTCTTCGCAGAAGCCGATGACACCCTCTACACCGAGGCTGAGCTTCTGGTCGGAGGCATTGTAATCGGGTTTGAACTCGCGTATCTCTACCGAGAAGGGACCTATCTGCTTCTTCGGCGACGTGAGCGACCATTCACCCAGGTCGAGGAAGCACTTGTCGGTGAGTTCTATCTCCTTGTTGTTGAATACCACATAGCGGTTGCTGTGTTCACTCTCCCAGTCCTGCTCGCTCCTCACGCGGGCTGCTCCCAGTGTGTCGGCAGTGAAGTATCGGGCCTTCTCCTGGTACACCTTGGCAGTGTCGGCATAGGAGAAGTTGGCCAGTCGCATCTTGGCAAAGTGGATGCCGCGGAAGTCCATCTTCAGCGGCAGCTTGCGGGCATACTGCCGTATATAGTTGACCGTAGAGTTCGAGTCGGCTATGTTCACCTGTCCCGCCATGCAGAGCTCCACGTAGGTGTCGGTCTCCTCCTTGCTGCGGTCTATGGCGGTCACGGTGAGGTAGGTCTGCTCCTTGATGGGGATGACGTCGGCCACGAAGCTGCGGAAGTCGAGCGAGTCTATCTGCTGGGTCTTGAAGAGGTAGGCCATGCGGCTGTCCTCGCCGTAGGTCTTCTTCTTGTGCTCCTCGCGCTTGCCCTCCTTATTATAAGTATAATAGGTGGTCTCACCGTCGGTCAGGTGGCGTATGTCGCAGCTGAAGCGCACCTTGCCCTTGTTGGTGTCAATGCTGTCTTTCCTGCCGAACAGCGGTATGCCGAAGCGACCTTCTATGTGGCAGGAGTCAAAGTTGTTCTGCGTGATCATCACCTTGGCCTGGTCGAGGTCGAACTCCCAGCCGCCGGCCTTGCCTGTCTTGGCTTCTAAGAGGTTGAGGGCCGAGATGTCGCAGGTGACACCCGAGTTGTCGAAGAACATCTTCTGTCCGCTGATCTTCAGACCTTCCTCACCCTTGCCGAAGACGGCCCACTTGGGGAACTGCACGCTGATCTCGTCGACATAGACGCCCTGCCAGGCGTTCCAGTCGTTCTTGCAGTAGCTGTTCACCTTCGACGGATCGTAGGTCGACGGCATCTGTGCGATGCCAGGGAAGTGCAGTCCGTTGCCGTCGTAGTTCTCTTCATAGCTGTGGTCGAAGATGATGTTCTTGCCTGGCGAGAAGGTCCAGCCCGGCAGGTCCTCTACCTGGAAGGGATCCATCGTGATGCGTCCCATCCAGTCGCCCCACGAGTCCTTGATGGTGGCCTGCAGGTCGAGGATGGGCGGTGTGTCCTGCACCTTGCCGTTGACGACGCGCTTCAGGTTGGGTATGGTCATGGCTATCTCCACGCCCAGTCCGCTGAACTCGTTGTTCTCCCACTTCAGGAAACAGCCGTCGATGGGGTCCATGGGCTCGTTGGGTGCCTTGAAGGTCATGTACCAGCTGCTGCCGGGGTCTTGTATCTTGAAGTTGGAGAGTAGTGCGAGTACTCCGTCCTCGGGCAGGAACTGACCTTCCTGTACGCAGAGACGGGGCGCACCGAAGATGAGCACGTCGTTGCCCAAAATGTCGCTCTTGGGCAGCACATACTCGCCGATGACGTTCATCACGGCTCCCTTCGGCGTGTACATCATGCTGGCTATCTGCATGCTGAAGTCCTTGGGCAGCAGGCTGGCGATGGTGTCGGGCAGCTGGGTGGGGAAATAGAGGTCGAGGGCATTGCCGGCCTTCCATTTGTTCCACTGGTTCTCGGCCTTCTTGAAGTAGCTGTAGTATTTGCCCAGTTCGAAGCGCTTGGCCACGTCGTCTATCTCCTTGTCGGCCGTACTGCCTACCTTCTTGGCGACGCTCTCGGGCAGACCGAGGTCGCCCCAGATGTTGTCCAGTCCCCACGATGAGAATAGCGAGTCGACAGCCTGCTCGGCGGTGTACTCCTTGTCGCTGTCTTTGTCCTTGGGGTAGGTCTGGCAGAGTCCGTCATAGACGATGTAGTCGCTGTTGCACATCAGGGCATCGAACTTCACGGCCACGCGCACATTCATGTGTCCAGCCCTCCAGTTAATCCATCCCGTGCCACTCAGTGCCTTGGTCTCTTTATCTTGCTTCACGTCGTCGTTCAGCGTCAGTTGCCAGTCGCTGATCATGAGCGTCTTGTTCTTCTCGGGCAGGTGGTCTATGGGCTTCTTGTTCTCTACGAGCGAGGTGTTGTTGCCACAGGCGAAGGTCTCCTTGAAATGCTCGGCCATGGCAAAATCCACATAGTTCAGCGAGTCGCCCTGCATCGTTACCACCTCCTTGCCGTTGGTGTTCTTGGCCGTGACGCGCAGCACCAGGTAGTCGCCGGCCTGCACCTTCCCCTTCAGCTTGTCCCATTTGATGGTGTCGCTCAGGTTCTTGGCTTTCGAATCCACCTTGTTCTGGTAGATGGGTTTGGAGAGGAAGATATTCTTCAGCGAGTCGGCAGAGTCGCCTTTATAGAGAGCGACGGTATAGTCGAACTTGATGGTGTCCTGGCGGGTGCCGCGTCCACCTGCAAACCATGCCTTTCGCCAATCCACGACGATGCTGTCGCCCACGAAAACCTTGCGTCCTGTTTTCGTGTCATAGACGGGCTTGGTCAGTGTGGGTTGTTCGAAGGTATAGGGCTTCCCCGTTTTGGTGCTGTCGACATCGGTTCCTGCTATTCCGCTGCTGACCACGTCGGGGGTAGCGGGCTTATGGTTGGGGTCGTAGAAGCGGAACAGGCAGATGTCGCTCTTGCCGTCGTTCTCCAACACCGAGAAGTTCAGCGATGCCGAGGTGGTCTTCAGCATGCTGTGGGCCGTCACCTGCATGGCATAGATGCAGGTGGTGTCTTTCTTCCATTTGTTCAGGTAGGCCTGCGGCAGTGAGAAGGTTGGCGTGGTGAGGCGCGACTGCTCGTACTCCACGGCGTTCTTCTCAATAGCCACGTCGGGCATCTCGCTGTCCAGCTTCACCACCTTCAGGTCGTAGTAGAACATCACCTGCTTGGTGCCGCAGTTGAGCGACGGCGGTGTCCAGGTGAACATCTGTGTGGGATTGTTCATGTCCAGACGTGTCACGGCCAGGTCGCTCAGCGGGTCGTTGCCTACCATAGCCCTTGGTGAGATGAAGACTGGTGGCTGTGCCTTGTAGCAGATGTCAAAGTTGCAGTAGCCGTCATTAGGGCGGTTCAGCTGTACGGGCTGTGTCAGCGAGGGGTCCCATTTGTAGGCCTGCATGTACAGCTCGTATTGTCCTTCGGGCAGCAGTCCCACGACACCGTTGGCATCGGCCTTATAGATGTCTTCGCGCATACCTATCTCGTCGAGTGTCAGGTAGCGGAAGAGGTTTTTCATCTCGATGGGGTTGAGTATCTTGGTCTGACGTGGACCCACGACGAGCGGTTCGCGTGGTATATGTCCGTTGCCTGGCGTGGCCATGACCATCTCGGGCTCAGGAGTGAGCATGTTGACGTGCATACCCATATAGACGAACTGGAATTCGTCGCTGTTGTTCATCAGCTTGATGGTGAAGAACTGTCCCGGGTCATTGAAGTACTGACCTGCCTGAGGTGGCAACACTGGGCTCACCGGCGCGACGCTGACAGTCAAGCGCATCCGCGGCATCCGCCGTGCGGCCCTGGCCCCTGTTCTGCCCGCGGGCGAGCATGGCGTGATGCTGATCGACTGCGGCGCCAATGTGGAGTGCACCGCGGAGTATCTGCTCCAGTTTGCCTTTATGGGCAGCTTTTATGCCAAGAAGATCATGGGCTGCGCCGATCCCCGGGTGGGCCTGCTGAATGTGGGCACCGAGGATACCAAGGGCGGGGACCTGCAGCATCAGACCTTCGAGCTGCTGAAAAAAGCGGACGAGGAAGGCCGAATCAACTTTGTGGGCAATGTGGAGGGCACTGGCGTG
>JAFUSV010000020.1 GCA_017467565.1 Prevotella sp. | reverse complement strand
GGCTATAATGCCTTTGCCCTCATCTATCGCCCAGGGTGGACGACGGCCTATGAAGACCTCGCCCGCGCAATTACCTTTATACATGACCATGCCGACGAGTTGGGGGTATCACGGGATGGCTACTCCCTCTGGGGCGGCTCGGCTGGTGCTCGCATGGCCGCAACGCTCGGCAACAGTGCCAACCTCCGTCAGTTGACGGGGCGCACAGACATTCCTCAGGGCTCAGCCGTCATCATGCAATATACGGGCTACGATACGGTCAGTCCCTACGACGGCCCCACCTACGCCTGCTGTGGCACCAGCGACGGCATCGCCTCGTGGCGCGGTATGCAGAGCCGACTGGAGCAACTCTCAGCCCTCGGCATCCCCACCGAGTTCCATTCCTACAACGGTCTGCCCCACGGCTTCGGCCTCGGCACTGGCACAGTCGCCGAAGGCTGGATTGACGATGCTGTCCGATTCTGGGAAAGCCAATCGGGAGTGACAGGTATTCGTCAGACCAGGGCATCCAAAGCCAAAGAAAATGCCATCTATTCCCCCGACGGCACTCGCCACGACACGCTTCAAAAAGGCATAAACATAGTAAACAATAGGAAGATATTCAAATGAAAAAGGTTTTATCATTAGCAGCCATGATGCTGCTGGCCGTGGCCGGGCTGAGTGCCTGCACGACGAAGAATAATCAACAAATGAACAACGAATCAACTGAAAGTCAAACGAGCAACGAAGTTATGGATTTAAAAGGAAAAAAGGTGTTGGTGGCCTACTTCTCGTGGAGTGGCAACACCAAGCATGCAGCACAGTACATCGCCCAGAAGTTGGGTGCCGACGAGTTTGAAATCATTCGTGAAAAGCCGTACCCCACGGACTACACGCCCTGCACCGAGGATGCCAAGGCTGAGAAAGAGGCTGGCGATCGTCCGGCCATCAAGGGTAAAGTGGAGAACATGGCGCAATATGATGTCGTGTTCGTCTGCGTCCCCGTATGGTGGTACACCGCCCCGATGTCCGTCTTCACCTTCCTGGAGCAGTACGACCTGAAGAGCAAGACCGTCATCCCCTTCTGCACCGCCTATAGCGGTCCGTCCTCAACCCTCCGCGACATTGAGGCAGCCACACCCAACAGCACCCATGCAGAGGGCCTCTGCATCGTCACCAAGGAGCAGGGCGGTCAAGGCATGGAAGCCAAGCACGATCGCATAGACAAGTGGCTCACGAAGATTGGATTCTAAAATGAGGAAAATAGTATTGATGATGGCTGCCGTACTGCTGCTTTCCTGTACTGACAGCGAGGAGGCGGTGGCTCAGACGATGACAGAGGCGAAGGGGACGGTGGTGCGCGACCTGAGTATCCACAGCGAGATACTGGGGCGCGACATGCTCTACTCAGTCTATCTGCCCGCAGGCTACACAGAGGAGAAGCAGTATCCCGTGCTCTACCTGCTGCACGGTTCGGGCGGTGACCAGAACGAGTGGTGGGTGTATGACGACTTGGCCGACGATGCCGATGCAATGATGGCTTCGGGCGAGGTGCCGGAGATGATTATCGTGACACCCGACGGCAAGACATGGATGTATATTGACAACTGCTACGGTAACGGTCTCTACTACGAGCGCTATTTCTTCGAGGAACTGATGCCCGAGGTAGAGTCGCGCTACAGCATACGTCGGGAGCGTGGCTCGCGGGCCGTCGGCGGTTTCTCGATGGGCGGCTACGGAGCTTTGCGCTATGGTGTGATGCACCACGAACTGTTCTGCTACGCCTACGCTATGAGCAGCGTCATCGGCGGCTATGGGGCGACGGACATGGGTAACATCATCGGCAACTATCAGCCATCCGACCTGCCCGGCATCACGCTGGAGTGCGGCGACCGTGACTACTTCACCTACGACAATCGCGAGTTCTCGGCACAACTCACTGCACTCGGCATCGCCCATGAGCACATCGAGCGCAGCGGCGGTCACGACTGGACGTTCTGGAGTGCCTGTACGCCGAAGATTCTGCGTAAGATTGGAGGCATGTTCAGTCAAGGAACATCTGCTATCCGCTCCACCAGAGCTGGCGGCTCCAAGAGCCATATTTATGCTCTGAACGGCATTCGACGCAATACAATGCAACGAGGAATCAATATCGTGGATGGTAAAAAGATAGTTAGATAAAAATATGCAACAGAGAACATTAGGACGCGATTTGCAGGTGTCGGCCATCGGGATGGGCTGCATGGGTATGAGTCACGGCTATGGTGACGCTCGTGACAAAAAGGAGATGATTGAATTGATTCGCCGGACACACGACGAACTGGGTGTGACGTTCTTCGACACGGCAGAGTGCTACGGTCCGTTCACAAACGAGGAACTGGTGGGCGAGGCGCTGGAGCCGATTCGGGACGAGGTGAAGATTGCCACGAAGTTCGGCATCACACTTCGAGACTTTAAGCAGACGCTTGACAGCAGCCCTACTACCATCCGTGCCTCGGTGGAAGGCTCTTTGAAACGGCTGCGTACCGACCACATCGACCTCTATTATCAGCACCGCGTCGATAAACAGACGGCTCCAGAGGAGGTGGCCGAGACCATCGCCCAACTGATGAAGGAAGGAAAAGTGCTGCACTGGGGTATGTCGGAGGCTGGTGTCGAGACCATCCGCCGAGCGCACAAGGTATGTCCGCTGACTGCCGTACAGAGCGAATATTCGATGTTCTGGCAACTGCCCGAGCGCGAAATTATCCCAACG
>JAFUSV010000019.1 GCA_017467565.1 Prevotella sp. | reverse complement strand
TTGAAGCCTCCAAACCACCCGTTTGAAGCCTCCAAACCTCTGGTTTCCTTACTGCAAAACTGCTGTTTAGTCATAGCAAGTGCCATACTTGTTGATGGTGAATTGCGTAGATAAGTGTGGTAAACAGCGTAGATGCTAGTAATTCTCTCCACTTTGTATTGTACACCTTCATAAGTGACGAAAGGAGGAATGTCAACATCATAAGTGTAACTACTGGCCTTTCTTGCAACTTCAGCCGTATTTGTTGGCTGATCACATTTATCACTATGCGAGAATGCCAGTGACTGTAAAGACTAACTCTGTAACCTGGTACGTCGAAAAGAAGGCTTAAAATAAGCATAAAAGTTGATTTTGTTGCAAAAATATTTGGCGGTATCAACTTTTATGCTTATTTTTGCGCACAAATTAGAAATGATTATGAAAAGAAATCTGTTGATTGAGCTACTGGAAGACGGAGAGATGGTTAGTCCAGGCAAAAATACTGATTTTAGGCAATGGCGGGTTGAAGAAGACTGCCAAGTATGAGGAAGATGAGAATTTGCATCGTCAAGTAAAAACATTGCAGAAAATAGATATAGAACTAAAGCAAAGGGAAAAGAACAAGGTTATTGTTGTAAAGGGAACAGAACTTTTGGGTGAACTTTCGTTTACAATTGAAGATGAATAAAGCAAAGGAGGTAAATATGAAGACAAACAGAGTGATGGATGAAATCCGTAGCACCACCTCACCTGAGATGAAGATGCAGATGGAAATGTCGGTAGCAATAGCCAACCGCATCTACGAGATTCTTGAAGCAAAAGGGATGTCACAAAAAGACTTGGCGCATCGTTTAGGTAAGACGGAGACAGAAGTGAGCCGTTGGCTATCAGGCACTCACAACTTGACATTGGCTACTATCTGCAAAATTTCTGCTGCTCTTGGAACTGATGTCGTCAAGGTGACCAGCCAGTACCAACCAGCCTACGAGTTAGAGCCTATGGTCGCTGCTGAATCATAAACGCATATCAAAGTGGAGGATGCACCATTGGGCCATCAGTTCCATCTGTTCCTCTATTCCCTGTGATCATTCTAAGGGAATCAGGGGGACGGATTTATCGCATACAAGAAAGCCCCTAAACTGATTTAGGGGCTTTAATGATGACTGACGGATGATTACTCGTCGTACTTGTAGAAATTCAAGGTCTCGTCACCTACAGTCAGGATGAAACTTGACGACTTATTCTCCATATTGGCATTCTGGTCAAAGAATCTCTGCATCTGGGTTGCTTTAATCTCGCCAAACCTCACCTCGCTCTTTAAGATAACGTTAGCCTTGCCGTTCTGACCCACTTGGCTGGCACGGCGATGAATCTGAACAGAAAACTCTTGACCCTGTCCGTGGCCTTGATTCCAAAGAGGACAGCCATAAGCGGCAATGCCACGAACGAGCAGCTGGTTAAGTTTCTCCGCCGTGTTGAAGTCATAGACGTTGCCCGTCTTTTCTGCCGTGTATGATATGTTCTCCGTTGCCAGTTCCTCAATGCCACGCAGCACCGTGTCGGCACTGGGGGAGGACAGAATACGGTCAAATTTGTCCAAAACGAAAAAAATTCCGCCAAAAGCGGTGATTTTCTCAGATTTTTGTTGTACCTTTGCCATGCCATTGATGATTATGCTTGTCTTGATTTGCAGCACTAAGGTAAGTGAAATTTCTGACATGGCCAAATCCTGAGCTAGACTAAAGTGCTGCGGATTTTAGGGATATATGAAAATGAATGATATGAATACAAGAACAAGAATGCTGGTGATGATGTTACTGGCACTCTTCGCCTGGCTGCTGCCACAAGGCGCATGGGCTGAAGACTATGTCGGCAACCGCAGTAAGTACAAGGTATGGATTGAGGGCATGAACGTCATCAAGGCCGAACTGCCCACTTACGACCAGTCCGGCTCTGATACCTGGCAGACCGACGGATGGCTCTACTACCACATCGACGGACAAGCCCAGTCAACCCGAGTGGCGGTCATCAACTGGTGGGTCAACGAGACCAACATTGCCAGCAATCGCACCTATGTTTACGTCAACATGAAAAGTGCGTGCCCGGGAAAAGTGATACTGGACAGGCCCACCGAAAAGAAAACGGTAATCACGTCTAAACAAAGTACCGTATTCCTCTATCGCGAAGAGGGTACCGATCACATGGTGGCCCACATCGAGTGGACAGTGCCGCGTGAGTTGCGCGGCAAGCGCCTCCACATGACCTGGCACAGCCACCGCGTGGGCAATGATGCCTATTCGGGCGGAGCCGACATCGACATTGACGAAACCGTCATTGACGTTCCATCGGCACCCGAGGTGGTGAACCCCGATGTGACAGAGCCTACGATTCCTACGGAACTTGAAAACGCAGGCTCCATCATGATTCCGTGGATGATCAGCACCAACAAGATCGACAAGGCGCAGGCTTTCTACACCACTGCCGACGGCACCGAGCACACCCAAGACCTCTCTACCGACAACCCCTATGGCTTCGTCTATGTGCCTGCCACGCAGAAGGTGACCAACTTCTACGTGAAAGCGGACTACACCGACAGCGAGAACGAGAAACTGACGGATCTCAAGAGCAACGTTATCAAGCAGGTTCCCATGATTCATGTGCCCATCCGCTTCAACGCACAGCCCGTGTACGACCTGAAGGGGTCGGTGATGCTCACCTGGGACGTGGAGGACAACGACTACCCTGACCTGCTTGAGGGTGACATGTTCCAGATACAGCGCTCGCTCACCGGCCGCTTGGAGGACTTCAAGGACCTCACCACCGAGCCCTTCGACCCGAAGGTGAAGAATTACTCCTTCAAGGACTCCACCCTCATTGCCGACCTCTCGGCCGAGCAGGTGGATGCCGAGTTGGGCATACCTATCGTGCGCTACCGCATACGCCGCGCCGCGACTGCCTTGTGGGGATGGGCCAACAACCCCACCGTGGCCTATGAGCAGCCCAACTTCACCAGCCTGCACCTGCTCAAGCCCAAGAACCTGCGCTCGGAATGGCTCAACCAGGAAGAGTTCACCGTGAAGCTCGACTGGGACTACGAAGAAAGTACTCCCACGGGGTATGCGTATGAAGGGAACTGGGCGTACGTTTGGGACGACCGTGCCGAGATGTCGGTGTGCATGAAGATTTACAACCGCTACGGCGTAGTGCTGGACAGTGTGGTGCAGGTGCTCAATGCCGAGCAGCGACAGGCCCACACGCTGACCATGACACTGCCCCGCCCCTGTGTCTTCTACGAGTTTGAGGTGAGGGTGGATGCCAAAACCTCGCCCATCGGCAATGCCACGGGCAACCTCTACTTCAAGATTCGAAGCAAAGAAGACTTTAATGAGTTTGCCCGCCGCGTCAATGCGGGCGAAACCAAGCTCAACGCCATCCTGCTGGCGCCTACCAGCCCGACAGACAACACCGTCATAGGAAGTAATTCGAACAATCCATATTGCGGAATATTCGAGGGCAATGGAGAATTCACCTCGTGGAAGATTGATGAAAACGATCAGGTTGTGGCACCCTTCCGCTATACCGGTGACGGAGCCGTGCTGCGCAACCTCAGAATAAGAATGAATATCAATACCAGTCAAAAGTTTGCCAGCACCATCGTAGGTCAACACCTCAATGGTGTGTGCATGCTTGAGCATTGTGAGACCGACGGCACCATCACCTCCTCCGTCAATGGAGACGGCTCGCATGGCGGCATTGTCGGACTATTGAACGGAGGGGTCCTGCTCATCGACAAATGCGGAACAAGTATAGAGGTTAAAGGGGCTTCCACCACCAACTGCGGCGGTTTTGTGGGCTGGAGGGGCGCAAACGCGTTCTGTCACATCACGAACAGCGAATCATCTACGAATTCCGACAACCAGACGGGATGTGCCACGTTTATGAGATCTGCACCCGCCAAAGCCGACATATGGGCAATCCTCACCAACTGCTACTACGGAAAAATATACGGTGAGGTGCAAGGCAGAAACTGTGATGAAATCGATTATGATGACAGGCCAAAACAATATGGCTGGATTGGTACATACTTTGGTACCCACGCTCACTATAACTCTCTGGAATTTGTCACCCCGCCTGCCACCACCATCGACATCGACTCCAAGCCCGACAGAACCATTGAACAACCCACCTTCACTGCCACGGCAGGAAGTCGGTTTGATGGTACATCCTCTTTCAGACCAGTCAACCTATTCGACAACAACCAGAATTCAGAGTGGTATGTAGGCGAAAGTGACAGGGAGGACGGACTTTGGTACGTGGAGTTCAAGGCCGACAGAGACTTCGTGCCCAGCAATGTCAAAATGACTTCCTATTATGATAATATGAAAGATTTTCCAAAAACATGGAAAATGAAAGCCAAGCTGAGGGAAAGCGACGAGTGGACAATACTCTTAGAGAAGAGTCTCGACACAGCAACGACATCGCCGAGATACACCGTCTTCGACTATCCCACCTTTGCCACAAGCCAATATCGCTTCTTCCGCTTTGAGGTGACGGAGACCTTTGGAGACAACAACCACATCGACATGACGGAACTCGCCCTCACCACCTTCAGCCGTGGCAACTACTACTTTGAGACCGCAGGCACCATCCTGCCCACGCTCAACTGGACCGAACAGCAGCAGAGCGTGCAGTTGCAATGGGAGACTGACGGACTGCCCATCGACTACTTCGAGGTGCAGCGCCGCACCAAGGGCAGCGACGAGGACTGGCAGACTATCGCTACCAACATCAGCGACACGGAGTATGAGGATAAGACCACCTCGCCCGTCTATACCTATTATTATAGGGTGCGCTCGGTGAACGACTGCGAGGGACTGTCCTACAACTATACCGAGGAAGTGGAAGGCCACTGCGTACAGACAGGTATGGTCGATGGCTATGTGCGCTTCCCCGACGGAACGGGCATCGCCGACGTGGTGGTTACAGTGTCGCCCACACAGGAGCATCCGGCCGACGTGAAACCCGTGGAGGTGCGCACCGACGACAGCGGATACTACAAAGTGGAGGGACTGCGCTACTACACCAACCAGAGCGGACCCTACAACGTGAGTGTGAACATTCCGAGCGATAACCTCTCGGCCGACTGTGCCGGAGGCATCGCCGTCACCTTCGACACCAAGTCGAACCACACAGAAAACCTCATCTTCACCGTCACCAAGGGCTACCGCTTCTCAGGCTATGTGATGTATAACGGAACAAGTATTCCCGTGCCGGGCGTTACCTTCACGGCCAACAACCGCGAGGTGAGAGCTGCCGGAGGACCCGTAGAAACCGACCGCAACGGTAAGTTCTCGTTCTACCTCCTTGGAGGCGAAACCACCATCCAGGCCAAGAAAAACGGGCACCACTTCTTCGAAGATGGCAAGTTCACCTATAACTTCACCACCGACAAAGACGAAATCTACTTCTACGACAAGACCCGCGTAACCCTCATCGGCCGCATCGTGGGTGGTAAGGAACAAGGCGAACTCCCGCTCGGCAACTCGCTCTCGCACAACAACCTCGGCAACAAGATTACCATGGTGATGGCCTTGGAGGGCGACAACACTTCGTGGTTGGTCTATGACAACATGAACAAGCAGAAGAAAGAGCGTGACACAGTGTTTGTACACAAGGCCCACGACACAAAGTATAAGTACCAGACCGAGGCCCACATCGACCGCCATCGCATCACGCTGACCGCCGACCCACACACCGGCGAATACCGCGTGGAGCTGCCTCCCGTGAAGTGGAAAGTCATGCAAATCTACGCACAGGGCTATCCCACACTCTATCAGGAGGGACAGACCGGTGACGTCATCGACCTGACCAACGCTACGACGCTTCACTCCGACACCCTGAACGGCACTTGGCAGAGCCACGAGGGCAACGGCGTGAGCCAGGCCATCGTTGAGTACCACGCCCAGTACAACCGCATCTACCACTCGCCCACCCTGCTCACCTACAAGCAGGTGACGCTCGACAAGTTCGACTACTTCGGCGACAAGCAGTACATTGCCAAGAACCTGGGCGGCGACAAGAACACCGTGCCCCTGGCCTTCAAGGACGAGAAGACGGGTGAGACACGCTACACCTTCGGACACCCCGTGTTCAACATCGACAAGACCTACATCTTCCGACTCTCGGCACAGGAACGCTACTACTGGAACAACAACCTGAAGAGCGACACTGTCGATGTCGTCAAGCTCAAGGGCGGCAAGGTGGACGTCTATAACAGTATGCAGAGCAGTACCCACCACGACACGGTCAACCTCAACGACGAGGGCGAGGGTACGGCCTACATACGCGCCTCGCAGATACCCTACATGCTGACCGGCGAGAATGCCCTGCGCACCATAACAATGTCGCTCGAACTCGACGGCGTACACTATGAGGCCGAACCGCTGAAGGCCTATGTCCTCAACGTCTATAGTACACCAGGAGCCAAAGACATGCTCACCTGCAGCACACCTCAGCTCATCGACATCCTGCGCGACCCGCCAGGAGGCTCATCGTCAGCCAAGATCAGCAAGGGCTCCACACTGAAATACTCCTACCAGATGGACATGTCGTGGAAAGCCGGACTGACGCTCGGATTCAGCGTCGGCACCAAGGTGAACACCTTCACCGGTGTCGTGGCTGCACCAATGGGTGGAGGTGCTACGGCGGGAACCAACAACAATGCCTCCTCTCTGCTCGCCACCTCGCTCGACCTCGTGTGGTCGGGCAGCGGACAGCGAGCCTTCTCCTACACCATGACTGCCAATGAAGACATCTCCACCAGCAGCCACAACAAGCTCATCGGCTCCAACGGTGACGTCTATATCGGCATGGAACAGAACATTACTGTCAAGCCTGCCACCGCCATCCGCGCACTGCCTGACAGTGTCTTCCGTCTGATGGGCGGTGAGATTGCCGCCAAGCGCATGCTTGAGATTGCACAGGGTCGCGACGAGAAAGACAGCCTCTTCCACCTTGTCAGGGAAGAGGTGGTGACCTACGGCCCCGAGGTAAAGTCAACCTTCGCCTACTCGCAGGACTACATCGTCAAGCAGCTGCTGCCCAACCTCGTTGAGCAGCTCCGCTCACTGATGTTCACTGG
Source organism: Prevotella sp. (assembly GCA_017467565.1). Classification (GTDB taxonomy): domain Bacteria; phylum Bacteroidota; class Bacteroidia; order Bacteroidales; family Bacteroidaceae; genus Prevotella. The sequence continues at coordinate 9,818 of JAFUSV010000019.1, read as the reverse complement.
CACTGAAGCTGAGGCACAGACGCAGGCCAACGCCACGGGCAAGCCCGTCTATCTGTCGCTGCTCCAGCCCGACGATGACAAGTTTGCCACCATCAACTTCTACAACGGCCAATACTTCTACTACACCAGCAAGACTGCCGGCAGTGCCAAGGGCAACAGCTATAAGATTATCCTGCCCTCTGACATGCAACCCGATGGCAAGGACGAAGTGGCCAACTTCTACAACGCCATGAAGGCATGGATGGAGATGATTGCCCAGAACGAGAAGGAGAAACTCGAAGCCACCGAGCTCGTGCAGAACTTCAGCGTGGACGGTGGTTCGGGTATCAGCTACAGCGAAGACTTCACCAGTGAGTACACATGCATGAACTCCTTCACCAGCCCCATCTCGGCCGGAACAGTTGACTATTTTGACTCCGCTGGAGGCGGATGGGCTGTTCTCCAAGTGGTGGGTCCCGTCGTGGCCAAGCTGCTTGGCAGCGTGCTGAGTACCTCGGCCGGCGGGGTAAGCACGGCTTACGGACAGGAAAGCGGCAAAGCCAACTCCATGGAGATCCAGTTCTTCGGAGCCTCGTTCAAGTTCTCTCTCACACCGGCCATGGCCTTCAACGTGGTGCCCAAGCACTCGGAGTCGAAAAAGTTCAACCGCAAGGAGAGCTTTACTATCTCCATGGACCACAAGAGCCATATCGACTTCGATGTCTATCGCGTGAAGACCGGCACCGACAACGTGCAGAACTCCGGCGTGATGGATGTTTTCACCGAGGACAACTTCTACGATCTGGTGGACTACAACGAAGCCTACCTGAAGCGCGAGCTCGAAATGAAGGACATCCGCTATGCACGCAGCTTCGTCTATCGCACACGTGGCGGAGCCACCTGCCGACCTTACGAGGGTGAGCGCACTACGCTCTTCTACCGTCCAGGCACCGTCCTCGATGAGCGCACCAAGAAGATTGAGAACCCGCAGGTGAAGCTCGACAAGCGCAGCGTGAGCGGCGTGCCCTACGGCGAACCCGCACGCTTCAAGGCCTACTTCACCAACGAGAGCGAACAGCCCGAGGCAGCTTATCCCTACTTCAACATCTGTCTTGACGAGGCTTCGAACCCGAAGGGTGCCAAGGTTCTGATCGACGGACTGCCGCTCAGCGCCACCACACGCACCATCGGAGTGAATCCCGGCGAGGTGCTCACCAAGACCATCGAGGTCTATGCCGGCGAAGACTTCGACTACGAGGACATCGGCATCATCATGATCTCGCTCAACGACCCCGATACCAATAACAAGGCCACCTTCAGCGTACACTATCTGCGCACGGCTGGCACGATTGACATCTCGTCGCCGGGCGACAAGTGGGTGATGAACACCGATGCCCAGCAAGATGCTCAGGGATACTTCATGCCTGTGGTCATCAGCGGATACAACAAGAACCAGCATAACTTCGACCACATCGAGTTCCAGTACAAAGAGTCAAACCGTGGCGACGACTACTGGACCAATCTCTGCTCGTTCTATGCCAACGACTCGCTCATGGCATTAGCCAGCGGCAACAAGGCAAAGATTCCCGAGCACGACTACATCACCACCCACTTCTACGGAGAGGGTAACGAAATTGAGAAGGCCTACGATTTGCGTGCCGTGCTCTTCTGCCGCAACGGCAACGAGTATCTCACCTCTTCATCGAAGGTGCTCAGTGGCATCAAGGACACCCGCCGCCCGCAGCTCTTCGACACGCCACAGCCCAAGGACGGCATCCTCAATGCCGGCGACAACATCATCTTCGACTTCTCGGAGAACATCGAGTCGAACTACCTCAGCGGCATTACCAACTTCGAGGTGATGGGCGAAACCAACGAGGGCAACATCCAGGAGGAACCCTCGCTGAAGTTTGAAAAGAAGAGCTATGCCGAAACCGAGGCACAACGCAACTTCTCTGACAAAGACTTCACGCTCGACATGATGATCAAGCCCGATACTACAGCCGTTGACATGCCTATCTTCAGCCACGGTATCGACGGACACCGCTTGCAGCTTTGGCTTACAGCCGAGAAATACCTCAAGGTGGTGGTTAACGACTCCACCTACCTCGGCAATAAAAAGGTTACAGGTAGCGGCTTCCACCACATCGCCATGGTTGTCGACAACACCCACCAGCAGCTGCGACTCTACAACGACTCGCTGGTAGGTGAGTTCGACGACGTAGCCTACAGCGGATACGGCCCCCTTATCTTCGGCGCCACCAACGAAGCCGATGTCTCCACGCGCAAGCACTACAGTGGGCGCATGCTGGAAACACGCCTTTGGAGCCGCGCCATGACTCCCGACCTGCTCTTCTCTACCTATTCCGAGCGCCAGCTCACTGGCTATGAGATGGGACTCGTCGACTACTATCCCATGAACGAAGGCGAAGGCCAATACCTCACCGACATAGCCACGGGTGCCCACGCCAAGCTCGTAAACACCTCATGGGCACTGCCGCGTGGCATGTCGCTTCACCTCGACTGGAGCGAGCAGAAGGATGTGAAGGGCATGAAGCTGCTGTCCAAAGCACTGAGCCGCAACGAGGAGTCGGATTACACACTCATGTTCTGGTTCAAGACCGATGTAAGCGGACGAGGAGCACTGCTGAGCAACGGCTCCGGACGTACCACCGACACCCATGCCCGCGACAACTTCTTCATCGGATTCGAGGGAAGCAAACTGAAATACCGCACCAACGGTATGGAGCTCGTCATTCCCGGCGACTACAGCGACGGACAGTGGCACCACTATGCCATGACCGTGAACCGCGCCCATCATGTGGCCAACATTTATCTCGACCGCTCGCTCAAGCATAGCTTCTACACCGACTCGCTCGGCGGCATTGACGGCAACGACATCTACTTGGGCAATATGGTGTGGTATAACCAGGGAACCACAGGTGCCAACGTGCTCCATCAGGAGAACGCGCTCACCGGAAACATCGATGAGCTGTGCCTCTTCGGACAGGCTCTGCCGCAATCGCTCATCCAGCGCTACAGCGTGAAGAGTCCGAAGGGCGACGAGAAGGGACTCATCACCTACATGGGCTTCAATCGTCAAGAGCGCATCAAGAACAACGACTACGTGCTCCATCCCTACGCCCTGAACCAGATCATCAAGAAAGACATCGACGGAACAATCATCGACGAGCACGACTCGCTCTTTGTTGACCCCATAGCCACTGTTATAACCCACATCGACCAAGAGTCAGGAGCCCCCGTGCAGGCCTTCCAGGAACTGAAGAACCTCACTTACAGCTTCGTGGGACGCAACAACCAGCTCATGGTCAGCCTGAAGGAGAGCGACAGCCGCATCAACAAGCGCAACGTCTATGTCACTATCTCCGACATCCCCGACCTCAACGGCAACTACATGGGGTCGCCGGTGACAGCTGCCTTCTATGTTGATCGCAACCCGTTGCGTTGGGAAAAGAAGAACGTTGACGTCAAATCCTATCATGAAATGGGACAGGGATTCACCACCCACATCATCAACAACAGTGGAGCTTCCCATACCTATACGCTGCAGGGTTTGCCCAAATGGCTCACAACCAGTAAGGTTTCCGACATCATCGGACCGCAGGAGACCCAGAGTATCGACTTCAATGTAAGCAACGACCTCAATGTGGGCACCTACGACCACGTCATCTACCTTGTTGACGAGGACGACATGTATGAACCGCTCATGCTCAGTATCACCGTCGAAGGCGATGAACCTGGATGGTATGTCAATACCGAAATGAAACACTTCTCGATGAACATCATCGGTCAAGTGCGTCTCGGCAACGACATCGTCACTGACGAGCGCGACATCGTGGCTGCCTTCAATAGCAAAGGCCAATGCTTAGGCGTAAGCAATGTGAGCTTCAATCCGGCCACCTCACAGAGCGAACTCTACCTGACCGTATTCGATTCTACAACCGTCAAGCAGCCGCTCAACTTCAAGCTGTGGCACTACAAGACAGGCAAGATCATGGTGCTGAGTCCCTCACAGGACATCAACTTCCAGTCGGGACAGATTGTCGGCAGCATCGACAACCCCGTCATCTTCAGCGCAGGAAGTTACTATGAGCAGACGCTCTATATCTACAAGGGGTGGAACTGGGTATCGCTCAACGTCTATAGCGATGCTTTCCGCAACGGCCTCAACCTGCTCAACAGATTCGATTGGGAGGACGGCGATATTGTTACCGATGACTCCGATAACCTCACGCTCGTCTATAAGAACGGACAGTGGCTCTCCAACAAGGGTACCGTCATTGGAAACGTCAGTATCTCGCCTACCAAGAGCTACCGCATCAAGGCCCGCTTCTTTACCAGCGTAGAGATTCCCGGCAACATCATCAAGCAGAACAGTCTACGCACCATTACGGTGGAACCGGGATGGAACAACATTGGCTATACACCCATGCTCAACCTGCCCATCGAAACCGCACTGGCCCAGTACTACGACCATGCCAAGGAAGGCGACGTGGTGAAGAGCCAGGATGAGTTTGCCATGTTCACCGTCAACATGGGCAAGGGAGAATGGCACGGTAACCTGAAGTACATGCATCCGGGACGAGGCTATATGCTCAAGCGTATGGGAACCGACACCGTGAAGTTCGTCTATCCGTTCTACGAGCCGGGCACCACGTTCTTCGATAACACTTCGGCTGCCAGCCGTGCTTCCAAGGCCATGAATACCGACCACGCCCACACCATGTCGCTCGTGGCCAAGGCTTTCGGTGTCGAACTGGCCGAGGGCGACCGTCTGCTGGCCTTTGTCGACAACGAACTCTGTGGCACTGGACTCCAGAGCGACTCCATCTTCTTCATCAGCATCTGCGGCGACAAGCCTGCCGCCCTCTCCTTCGCCATCGAACGCGACGGCGAGATCATTGCCAAGACTGGCGAGGTGATGACCTACGAGAGCAATGCCGTGAGTGGAACACCCTTGCAGCCCACAGCCATCAACTTTGTGCGCAGCGACGCCCTGCCCACCCACGGATGGTACACACTCGAAGGAATCAAACTCGAAAGCGCTCCCAAGCAAAGAGGCGTATATATTTATAATGGTAAAAAACATATCATCAGATGAAAAAGACAATCCATATCATGATGCTGATAGCAGCCCTCACCATCGCGTGGGGCTGCTCATCAGACTCATCGGACGGCGACACTTACAACCTCAACTACAGTGTCACCACAACAACCGCACGTCCCAACTGGGCTATTGACTGGTATAACAACGAGCCGGCTCCAAACTGGGAGGAACCCAACCAGAACCTCTTTGAGCACTCCATGTATATCATTCTTACACTTCCCGAGAACCTCGTCCCCTTTTCTACCGATGACGACCTGATGGCGGTGTTTATCAACAACGAGTGTCGCAGCGTTGCCAAGGCCAGCCCGTTGGAAGACGGGAGCAAGGTGTACTTCGTCAATACGGTGAGGGGCAACGACACCGACAAAGAGGTGTACTTCACGCTGAAATATTACAGCGGCGGACTGCGCCACACCTTTGTCATCGATGGTACCGATCAGTATGTGCCCAACCTCATCTTGGGCCTTGACGAGGATTTTGTACCCAACATCATGGCAGGCAGCACCAAGTACCCCTGCCAGATGATGATAGTCCCGGTACTGTCCGAGAAGCTGCCCTTCACACCCTCGCCCGACGACCTGATAGCAGTCTTCGTGGGCAACGAGTGCCGCGGGGTGGCTCAGCCACAAGACGCCTTGACAATAGTTGTCTATGGCCGACACGATGGCGAAGAGGGAACGCTGCGCTACTACAGCGCCGAGCAGAAAGGCATCTATACGTTCAACGAGAAGCTGACCATCCAAGCCCTTTCGCAGCCCATCGAGGTGCCGCTCTCCTTCTGATACAACCAATAGTAACTATTTTTTTAAAAGATACAAATGATGAAAAAAAGCTTTTGCCGACTCCTCCGGCTCATTCCACTGCCGTTGCTGGCAGCCCCCCTGTTCTTTGCGTCATGTTCGTCTGACGATTCCATGACGCCCATCGACGAAGTCAAAACGCCCCAGCGCCCCATCAGCGTTGAGGTGAGCGAGGCCCCATTTGGCAATACCACGGAGGCCCGTCAGCTGACCCGTGCCGCCATTACCGACCTCACCTCATTCAATGCTTTCACAATGACTGCCAATAACGGGGATGTATTTAAAGTTAAAAAAGAAAATGGCAAGTGGGAGGTCGATGGCTCTTGGCCATATGGTGTTGACAATAATACTTCTGTCAACTTCTATGCTTATAGCAATGGGACCTATAATGACAACAGTGGCACACCTTACATCAGCTTCAGCATGGACGAGAATGCTTCTGCCCAGCACGACCTGCTGGTGGCCACCAATACGGTATCTTACAACGACCATCAGGGAAAGGTACCCCTCACGTTCGACCATGCCTGTGCAGCTTTGGCGTTTAATGTTCAGATAACGAACACGCTGAAGACTAACAAACTTAGCAACGGAACGCTAACTGTCAATAGCATCGTACTGCGCAATGTTAGTAATTCGGGCAAATATTATTTCGGAACACCAACCTGGGGTGATGTAAGCGGCTCAGCCTACTACACGCTGACTAGCGGAAACATTACCGTTGATACCGAAGCTCAGGCACTCAGTAGCAATTATCTCTTCGTGATTCCGCAGAGCCGTGATGCTAACGGCACTACAGGCACCTATCTGGAAATAAGCTACACCTTCTCAGGACAAACAGAGACTTCTGCCACCATTCCCCTTTCTGTGAACTGGGAGGCTGGCAAACAATACACGATCAATATCAAACTTGGCACAACACTGATTCAATGATGAAAAAGACATATAACAAACCCACCCTAAACATCGTGCTCCTAAAATCGAGCACGCACCTGCTGGCAGACAGTTATAAGGTCACTAACTATGATGACGGTGGTACAACCACAGTCGGAGATGAGGAAGAATAATATCATTTATTGTTTTTCTTCTCAATGCGTTTGGTTACGCCGATGGCAAAAAAGAGAGGATGCGCCGTTGGGCGCATCCTCAATCGTAAATGGTTATACGATAGAGAAGATCTTACTCGTCATACTTGTAGAAATTCAAGGTCTCGTCACCTACAGTCAGGATGAAACTTGACGACTTATTCTCCATATTGGCATTCTGGTCAAAGAATCTCTGCATCTGGTTTGCTTTAATCTCGCCAAACCTCACCTCGCTCTTCAAGATAACGTTAGCCTTGGGATTGTCCTTCGGAGTCATCTTGTAGACGACAGAAGGAAGCATCCACTGGAAGACATCATCAGTAAATTCTACACCTTCCTTCATCTTAATATAGGTGCTGAACTTAAGAGTCTTGTCAACGGCAATGCCTGTATAGGTGAAGTGACGCACAAGGGCCTTAGCGAAGAATGCATGGTTCAGATTTGGATAAAATTCTGCGGTGGGGCTCTTAACAGTTACTGCCTCATAGGACTGTTGCTCCTCAGCAGTCAGCGTCTCGGTCTGCTCCTCGCCTGTCACATAGTTGAACTTGCTCTGGTTGCCAGAGAAATCGGTAACGGTCAGCTCTACATCGCAGTACTTCAGCATGCTGGGGTGTACGAGGTAGGCTACGGAGACGTCATAGACACCTGCTTTCACGAAGGTTGGCTCAAAGGGACCGTCAGGATCATCATCATCATTATCTGCCGGCTGTTCGGGCTTCACCACGTTGTTGTCGTCGTCATCGCCACAAGCTGTGAACATACTAGTTGTACCGCAAATAAGGACCGCGGCCATCATCCAATAAAAAATACGTTTCATAATAACTTTTTGTTGATGTTTATAAATAAATAATGTTGCTAATTTCGTGCAAAGATACTAACAAGTTTGATTCTGACCACTACTTGGACCAAGAAATCGAAAAGATTATTGCGCAAAAAACATCATTCTGCGCAAATACACAGCTTTTTGGGCATCAGAAATGCATTTCAACAAGGCATTTTCTATGCATTATCAACAAAAAAATGTACCTTTGCATTCAAAAAAGCGATCCGCCAAAAAAAACAGAATAACTGTAGCAGTAACACAAGCAAAATAAGGAATAAATATGGAGAACAAATATCGCGTTGATCATGTAGACAGTAGTCTGCCTCGCTGGCTCATTGAAGTAGCTTTTCTATGCCTGATAGCCCAAAGTGTCATCAACTGGAGCCCACTGCTGATATGGATGGAAGAAAACGCCAGTTGGCTACAGGCCATTGTACAGACAGTAGGTCCTGTTGTGATGTACGTTGGATTGTTGCGAGGCATGCGTAGTTTATACCATCCCTGCAGGATTTGGTGGTGGGTGATGATTGTCCTTAACCTCCTGGGGTTCATATCACTGATGTTCCCTGGACTGCCGATAGAATATAACCTGACGCTAGCCGTGTCGCTCATGCTGGTCTATGTTCCTTTCGGTTGCCTGCTGGCCTTCAGCTATCAGGGACGCCTACGTCAAGTGGGCATCTGGATGGCACTCTACATGCTGATATCTGCCATCATACCAACCTTGTGCTACCTGCTGATAGAGAACATGGAAGGATTCAACACTCTCTGGCTGGAAGTACCCACCGTAGGCGTCAATCTCATCTATGCCTGTGTGTTGCGACGGGTTCTCGTCTGAAAATCCACCCCCTGACGATATTGTATAGGCGTGATGCCAAGGCGGCGCTTTACTTCATTCTGAAACGTACGTCTCCCACCAAAGCCTGCTTCCATCCCCACAGCCTCAACCGTCCACTCTGTATGTTCACGCAGCAGCCGGCATGCCAACAAGAAGCGCTTCTCATTGAGGTAATCACCAAGACGTGCATAGCGCTCGTTGTTTTTAAACAGGGCACTGAGCCGGCGCTGTGTCAACCCAAGACGCTTAGCCAAGGTCTTCAACGTCAAGTCTGGATCAGTGAAGAGCTGAGTCTCATCCATCTGTCTATCAAGCCATTCAAACAGCTGCCCGTCAGACATATCAGCCGTCAACTCTATCTGCTTTCGCTGTTCGCGAGTCTGTGCCTGTAGGGCAGCAACCTCGTCAAAGGCATATTCCTTTAGTTTATCAGCCATTTCTTCATGTTGCTTCATGAGTGAAGTAATAATTTCCTTTTGCTCGTCCTGCTTGTCAACCAACTTGAGGTTAGCTTCTATCAGTTTCTTTGTGTTGGCATTAAGTACTGCTATCGTGATAAAAAAAGTTATCACGAGCACTATAATTATGAGGGCAATCAAAAGGTTTGGCAGCATGGCGACGTGTCTGTTTTCAACAATCCTACATAAAAAAGTCTGTGCAAAATTACAGCTATTTGTGCGAACATCCAAATATTTGGCGCAGAAAACACTCTTACCATTGCGCAGAAAACAGCTATTTGCGCAAAACAAATGGAATTGGCAACTATTTTTACACTAATATTTCACTTTTCAGCTAATCTCCTTAGAAAAAAGTAATTAAGTAACCGTTAAAAAATAACTTGGTATGATTAAGATACTGACCCCACCCCTACCCCTCCCCTACATGGGAGGGGAGCTGCTACCGCCGTCCTATCCGCAAGCACTCCCCTCCCTTCAAGGGGAGGGGCAGGGATGGGGTCTGTAACTTTATTCATTTGTACCAAGTTATTTTTTTATCATTACTAAAAAGAGGGCACACCGTCTCTACAGGGAAGATGTACCCTCTTAATAATTAAATAGGTATAGCTTTACTTCTTAGCTGAAGTTTTTTTGGCGGCTGTCTTCGGGGCGGCTTTCTTGGCAGCAGGCTTCTTTGCGGGTGCCTCGTCCTGCTCCTCGGGCTGCAG
>JAFUSV010000018.1 GCA_017467565.1 Prevotella sp. | reverse complement strand
TCAAACTTACTTCAGTCCCAGTTTGGCCTTCACCAGTGCTGTGACGTCGGTAGAGAGCGTCGTGCTGATGTAGGGCAGCGAACCGTTCTGCATGATGAAGACGAAACCGCCCTCCTGGCCTACAGCCTCGACGGCCTTCAGCATCTTAGCCTGAACCTCGCCCATCTTTTCCTGCTCAGCCTTGGCCAGAGCCTGCTGGTTGTCCTGCAGGTTCTGCTGGTACTTCTGGTAGAGCTCCTGCAGCTCCTGGTTGCGACGCTGCTTGATGTTGTCGGGCAGTGAGGCCTCTTCCTTCTCGAAAGCCTCGGCCTTGCCCTGAATCTCCTTCTGCATCAGTTCCAGGTCGGCCTGATACTGCTTGGCAAGAGCTTCCAGTTCGCCGTTAGCCTTGGTAAATTCAGGCATGGCCTGGATAATCTCCTGAGTGTTCACGTGGCCAAACTTCTGGGCCTGTGCGGTGATGATACCGCAGAAAGCGCACATGGCGCAGATAATAAACTTTTTCATCTTTTCTTTTATAAATTATTAATGATCAATTTGTTTCAATTCTCAATTAGAATAAGAATAGCGGCAGCAAATTTTTCACTTTTCCCTTTTCGCTTTTCCCTTTTCACTTTTCCCTTTTCACTTTTCCCTTAATAAGAGTAACCCAGTTTCTTGAGAATCTCGTCGCTGATGTCTATCTTGGGGCTGCCGAAGATGATGCCTGTATCGCTGGCACGGTCGAGTATGAGCTGATAGCCATGCTGGTCGGACACATCCTTGATGGCATTGTAGACCTCGTCCTGAATGGGGTTCATCAGGGCCGTACGCCTCTTGAACAGCTCGCCTTCGGGTCCGAAGTACTTGCGCTTCAGCTCGCTGGCTTCCTTCTCCTTCTGCATGATGGCATCCTGCTTGGCCTGTTTCTGCTCCTTAGAGAGGAACACTACCTCGTTCTGGTAGTTCTTGTACATGTTCTGAGCCTCGTTGTTCAGTGCATCTACCTCAGCCTGCCACTTCTTGGATACCTGCGACAGTTGCTCGTTGGCCCGTTCGTAGGCAGGGATGTTCTTGAAGATGTAGTCCATGTCGACGAGCGCGAATTTCTGCGCCGAAGCCGACGTTAATCCGAAAATGGCGCATAGAGCGCAGATAATCAGTTTCTTCATAATTCTTAATTATAAACTCTTAATTCTTAATCGCCGTCAGGCGATACCTCTTAATTCTTAACTCATAATCGCCGTCAGGCGACAACTCTTAATTCTTAACTCTTAACTCTTAATTCTCATCAGAACTCCTGTCCCAGCACGAAGTGGAAGTTGCTGCCACCCTTGTTCAGGCCGCTGCCGTTGTAGACCTTGTCGAAACCGTAGGCCCAGTCGATACCCATCAGACCGACCATAGGCAGGTAGATACGTACACCGACGCCGGCTGAGCGCTTCATGTCGAAGGGGTTGAACTTCTTGATGTCGGCCCAGGCGTTACCGGCTTCGAGGAATGCCAGTCCGTAGATGGTGGTGTTGCCCAGCATGAAGGGATAGCGCAGCTCGAGGGTCATACGGTCGTAGGCATAGGCATCGTAGGCGCTGTAGCGGCTGCCGGTCCATACGGCATCCTGCACGTGGGCCGTGTAGGAGAGCGAACCGTTCTCATAACCACGCAGACCGATGGTCTCTTCAGCCATGGATGTCGACATGCCGCTCATGCCGTCACCACCGACGTAGAACGTCTCGAAGGGTGACTTCTTGTACTTGTTGTACGAGCCGAGAATACCAAGCTCAAAGCGGGTCATCAGCACGAGGCACTTCTGGCCGCCGGTGAGGGCGGTGAAGGTGCGGCTCTTGAACTTCCACTTGTGGTATTCCACCCACTTGTACTTCTCGGCCTGCTCCTTGTCCCATCGCTCGCTGTCGTTATAGACGTCTTTGGTGGCCAGGTTCTTGTAGTCCTTGCCGTCAAAGAGCGACCAGGGCGGCGTCAGCGTGACACCCAGCATGAATTCCGAGCCGTGGCGGGGGAACAGCGGGTTGTCAGTAGATGAACGGCTCAGCTGTATCGACAGGTTGATGTTGTTCGAGTTACCGTTGGATATGAGGAAGTACTGCCAGTCCTTCAGCATGTAGCGCTGATAGCTCAGCGTGGCCGACAGCTGGAAGTAGTCGTCGGGCCAGCGCAGGCGCTTACCCCATCCGAGTGAGACACCCAGCAGCTTGACGTACTTGTCGTCGTCCAGATAGCTCTCGTAGTTGTTGTAATAATATCTGTTGTAGTTGCCAATGCCCGAGTACATGTAGTTGTACGAGTTGAGTGCGGCCATGTTGTAGTAGTTGCTCGACACGTCGCTCTGGTGTGAGTAGTAGGCACTGATGTTGAGGGCGTTGGGTCGCTTGCCGCCAAACCATCCTGTAGAGTAGCTTGCCGACAGCGATGAATAGTAGCGGCCGTTGGTCTGGAAGTTCAGTCCCACCTGCTCACCGTCGCCGGCAGGCAGGAAGCCGCGGTGCAGCTTGTTCTTACCCAGCAGGTTGCGCAGCGAGAAGTTGTTGAACTTGATACCCACACGTCCGATGACACCCGTCTGTCCCCAACCGAGCGAGAGTTCCAGCTGGTCGTTGCTCTTCTGTTCCAGCATCCAGTCGATGTTCACCGTACCATTCTCGTAGTCGGGTTTCACGTCGGGGTTGATGGCCTCGGCATCGAAGAATCCCATGGATGCAATCTCACGGTAGGAGCGCATCAGGGCTTCCTTGTTGAACAGGTCGCCTGGCTTGGTACGCAGTTCGCGGCGTACCACCTCCTCGTAGAGTCGGTCGTTGCCGTAGATGTTCACCTTGTTCAGGTGTGCCTGCGGACCTTCCTGTATGCGCATCTCCACGTCGATAGAGTCGCCCACGATGTTGACTTCAGTAGGTTCGATGCTCGAGAATACATAACCATTATTATAATAGTAGTTGCCCACGGCATCCTCGTCCTCCTTCAGTCGTTTGTTCATCATCTTCTGGTTGTAGACGTCGCCTGTCTGCATGCCCAGTGCAGCATTGAGGTAGTCGGTAGAGACGACCGTGTTGCCCACCCAGTTGATGTTGCGCAGGAAGTACTGCTGTCCCTCGTCTATCTTCACGTAGATGTTGACGTGCTTGTCGTCAGCATTCCATACGGAGTCCACTTCTATGGACGCATCGCGGTAGCCCAGCTCGTTGTATTTCTCTAAGAGCTTCTGCTTGGCTTCCTCATAGCGTTCGGGTGTGAACTTCTTGGCTTTGAGGAAGGTGCTCAGCTTGCCGGCCTCGTGAATCTTACCGAAGGCACCCTTCGTGAACAGGCCGCCTTTGATCTTGGCATCCGTCAGGTCCTTGTTGCCGTCGAGGATGATGTTGCGCACCTTCATCTTGTCCTTCTTGTCGATAGACACGTCGAGTATCACCTGGTTCTTGCCAGCCAGGTCATCGCGCTGCTGAATGTCTATATCGGCATTCTTGTAGCCCTTGTCGTCGAAGTATTTCTTGGCCAGGATTTTGGCGCGGTCTATGAGGTTCTTGGTCAGCGACATGCCCTTGGCCATGCCCAGCTTGGACTCCAGGTCCTCACGTTCGCTCTTCTTCACACCGTAGTAGTTGATGCCCGTGATGCGGGGGCGCAGCGACAGGTGGATGCACAGATAGACCTTCGAGTTGACGATAGAGTCGGCAGTGATGCTGACGCGCGAGAAGAGTCCGTGCTTCCAGTAGCGTTTCACGGCTTCGGTAATCTCGCTGCCCGGTACGTCAATGACCTGTCCGACGCTGAGGCCCGACAGGTTGGTCAATACAAAGTCCTCGTAGCCCTCGACGCCCTCAACGGCCAGTCCCCCGATTTCGCATTGGCGGGGTGTGCCGGCATAGGAGATGTCGGGCTTGGCAATAAAGGTCTGGGCCTGTGAAGTGATAAGAGATAATTGACAAGTGATAAGTGTCAGAGCCACTATCACCCATCTTCTTGCCTTCACTCCACGCATATTCTTATTAGTCATAAACATAAATACATTTTCTCACTTAACACTCCTCATTTCTCACTTCCCTCCACCTGTGCTTCGGTCATGCCGAAGCGGCGCTGACGTTTCTGGAAACTGGCGATGGCCTTGTGCAGCTCGTGCTCGTCGAAGTCGGGCCAGTAGGTGTCGCAGAAGTACAGTTCGGAGTAGGCTATCTGCCACAGCAGGTAGTTGCTGATGCGCAGTTCGCCGCCTGTACGGATGAGCAGGTCGGGGTCGGGCATGAAACTGGTCGTCAGGTGCTGGCTGATGAACTCCTCGGTAATGTCCTCGGGGCGCAGTCCGCCGGTGGCCACTATCTGCCTGACAGCCTCCGTTATCTCCCATCGGCTGCTGTAGCTCAGGGCTACTATCATCGTCATGGCATCGTTCTGGGCTGTGCGCTCTTCCATCTGGCGTACTTTCTGCTGCACGTCGTCGGGCAGTCGTTTGAGGTCGCCGATGGCACGGAAACGCACATTGTTCTTCATGAACAGCTCGTCTACCAGCGATGTCAGTATCAGTCCCATCAGGGCTGCCACCTCAGGAGCCGGCCGGTTCCAGTTTTCGGTAGAGAAGGTGTATAGTGTCAGGAACTTTACGCCCAGCCGAGTACATTCCGATGTGATGCGCTTCACAGTCTCCACACCAGCCTGATGGCCATAGCTGCGGTCCTTGCCGCGCTCTGTGGCCCACCGTCCGTTGCCGTCCATGATGATGGCCACGTGCTCGGGTATGCGGTTCATGTCCAGTTTGATGTCAGTCTCTATCATTGTTGCAAGTTTTACATTTCTCCCAGAAGTCATAGGTCAGCGTCACCTGTAGTGTGCCGTAGCCGTCGGTATTCTTGAACAGCCCCGCACTCTTGATGCCGTAGGGGTCGACGGTGCCGTCCAGCTTGTCGCTGCCGCTGAAGTGTACGAGCCATTCGAGCGACAGGTTCAGACGGTCCTTCAGTTTATATTTGATGCCCAGGCCGATGGGCAGCTGCAGTGCCACCACCGATTTGTCGGCCTTAGCGTAGGCCAGTCCTGCTCCCAGCGTGATGAAGGGACTCAGCGGGCGGGCTCCGTGATATTCGCGTCCGGTGCCAAAGGCCCAGAAGTTATATTCGTAGCGCAGGTCGAGATAGACCAGCGTAGACGAGAACTCTATGGGGTTCTCAATCAGGTCGGGGTACCAGGAGGTGACGTTCTGCGACGACCCCTTCAGCTTCGTAGCCCCGAGGTTGGCGGCCCATGCCATGCGTGGGTTCATTTTGTATTTGGCGTGGAGGGCTCCCATGGGCTGCAAGCTTCTGAACAGCTTGCCGTTGAAGTCGCCGTAGTAGATGGCCAGTCCTGCCCCGGCACCTATCTCCATGCGGTATTCGGGTTCTTCCTGTGCATGTGAAGTGGTGAGTGACAGTTGGTAGGTGAGAAGTACCAGCAGCACTTTCACCATCCATCTCTTATTTATATAATAATGTGTCCCACTCATCACACATCACTTCTCACTTAACACTTAACACTTATCACTTTTCCCTTATCACTTATCACTTATCACTTATCACTTTTCCCTTAACGCTTCTCACTTCTCTCCTCTCCACAGTTCGCCCTTGTCGGTGACTATCCACAGGCGTCCCTGGCTGTCGGTGGCGATGGTGGCATGGCTGGCGCCGATGTTGTCGGGCAGGGCATACGTAGACTCAGTCATCCAGGTGATGCCCTGGTCGCGCGACTCGTAGATGGTCATCTTGTCGCCAATGGCCAGGATGCTGTTGTCGTAGTAGGTCATCGACAGGTTGTCCTGTCGCGGCAGCGTGTATATGTTTTTATCGTCGACGGGGTAGTAGACCCACTGTCCCCAGTTCTGCCATACCGTCTGTCCGCCATATTGGCTGATCTTACGCCAGATGACAACCGTCTGGTCGTCCTGCTGACTGTTGCCGGCCAACAGCACGAAGTCGGTATCGTCGGCCGGAGCATAAGGCCAGTTCACGCAGGCCATGTTGTCTATAGGCAACAGCGATGCGTCATCGTCCAGACTCTCGCCAAGCCACTTCAGGCCGATGCCGTCGAGGCTGACCTTCAGGGTGTTGTCGTCGCCAATGCCGAATATCTCGTGGGCCGTGGCTCCTATCAGTCGCTTGATACCTGGCTTGGATGCCGTGTCGTCGTATGTCTCTGACCAGGCGTCCTCACTGGCATTTACGTTTCTCGACTCCACATAGCCGTTGCTGCTGATGCGCATGAAGCGCTCGGGGCCATAGGCATTATTCACGGTGATGATGTCCTTGTCTGTCAGCATCACGCTGTCGCCTACAGCCACCAGATGGCGGTCGGTGAAGTTCTCCGTGTTGATATCGTCCCTCACCTTGGTCCACTCGAAGGTAGAGCCAGCGGTCTTGCTGACGTTGACCGTCACCGTATAGTCACGGTGCGACTGTCCGTCGGACGAAAAGACACGGAAGATACGGGGTGAGGAAAAGTCGATGGAGTCGGTCGTGCTGACGGCCCTCAGCGTATCGCTGGTCATCGACTTGATGAGGACGATGCCGCTATTCTTGGCTGTCACCGTCGTCAGGGGAATATGAAGGATGTCGGTACCCACGGGCAGCAACTTCTTGTTGTATATCTTGCAGCCAAGCTGGTCGATGGTCATCGGATAGTTGGAGCCTGTCAGTGTCGACTTGATAATCGTATCATTGCCAGTCTTACTCGACGTAGTACTGGTGTAGCGGTTGAGCTGTCCCATCGTGAACTGTGTGATGACGGCATCGCTGTAGACGGTGCTCTCAGTCTCGTCGTTCTTCAGGCATGAAGTGAAGGCTGACAAAGACACACACAGCACGCAGAGCGTTCTGAATATCTTTTTCATTCTGTCTTGTTTAAACAATTCGGCTGCAAATTTAGCAACAATTCTGCAAAAAGCGGTCATTTTCTCCATTTAATTAAACAAATTATATTATAAAAGGTGTGATTTTAAGTTGTTTTTAGTTTTTGACAACCTGTATCTACCTGTATGGGGCACAAAAAAGTGCGGTATGAATCACTCACCCCGCACTTTACTCTAATAACATAATCTTTACCTTAAATCTATTAACTACTAACCTAATGAATAACGCATAGTCTTCACGACTACGGGTGCAAAGGTAGTTACTTTTGTGCACGTACACAAAACAAAAGGGACGTTTCTTTCGAAAAGCGTCCCTTTTGTTGATGTATGTCAATCAGACTGATGTTCTTACAGCTTCGGTCCGGCCCTCGACGAGCATTTTTGCTCGTTGAGACTGTCCAAATTACAATTTTGGACCAGCCTCGACCAGTGCCTTACCAGCCTCGTTGCCCTCGTACTTCTTGAAGTTCTTGATGAAGCGGCCAGCCAGATCCTTGGCCTTCTCCTCCCACTGAGCGGGATCAGCATAGGTGTCGCGAGGATCGAGGATGTTGGTGTCTACGCCCTCCAGCTCTGTGGGCACCTCGAAGTCGAAGTAAGGAATCTTCTTGGTGGGAGCCTTCAGGATGGCACCGCCCAGGATGGCGTCGATGATACCACGGGTGTCGCGGATAGAGATACGTTTGCCAGTACCGTTCCAACCGGTGTTCACCAGGTAAGCCTTG
>JAFUSV010000017.1 GCA_017467565.1 Prevotella sp. | reverse complement strand
CTCCCTTGTAGGGGAGGGGCAGGGGTGGGGTCACTATATTTCACTCCCCTCCCTTCAAGGGGAAAGGCTACGGGTAGGCGAGCGCAGCTCGGGAATGGGGCAGGGGTGGGGTCTGTAACTTTATTCATTTGTACCAAGTTATTTTTTTATCATTACTAAATCGTCAAATAGTAAATAGTAAATCGTCAAATAGTAAATTATGAAGGGTTATTTCAGATTCCTGAGCCGTCACCGGCTGTTTACCTTTATCAATATCGTGGGGCTGTGCCTCTCGATGGCATTCCTGCTGCTGTTGGGCGACCTCATCTACCGACAGACGACGGTGGAGAGCTACCAGACGCGGGCTGACCGAACGTTCGTCGTAGGCAATGAGATGTGCATGATGTCAAACTTCCGTGTGGGTGAGCGACTGAAAGAGCGCTTCCCAGAGGTTGAAGACTGGTGCTCCATGGCCGGCTATGGCATGAGGTTCAGCATCGAAGGACAAAAGGTTGAGACGAAGGTGCTGGTGACAGGCCAGAATTTCTTCACGTTCTTCGACTACACGTTGCTGACAGGCGACCGACGTAAGGTTCTCAGCGCGCCCAATCAGATTGTGGTGAGCAAGTCGTTCGCACAGCGTTATTGGCCCGACGAGAGTCCTGTTGGCAAAGAGATGGTACTGGGCGATGCGAATGATGAGCATGGACACATCACCTACACCGTCAGCGGCATCATGGACGACTTTGACCGCTCCATCATCCCCTACGGCTATGAATGCGTGTTCAACGTTGAGAACCTGCGCAACTTTCACTATTCGGCCTGGAGCGAAGAGATGAACAACGCGTCGTGCTGCGTGCTTTTCCTGATGCAGCGCGAGGGCTGCGACCTGCGGAGCAAAACTGGCGATATGCGCGACTATCTGAAGACATTCTTCTGGCTTTACCAGATGGAGGCGGCCAAGGAACTGACACTCACCCCGTTCAGCACACTCTATTACGATGCCAAGGAGTGTTCATTAGGTCAGGAAGACATCAATCACGGCAGTCGCGACATGGCTCAGCTCTATGTCGTCGTTGCCCTGCTCGTGCTGGTATTTGCCATCTTCAACTACGTGAACCTGAGCGTGTCGCTCACCACCGAGCGGTCGAAGGAGATGGCCACCAGACGCCTCTTAGGTCTGTCGCGTCTGCAGGTGTTTGGCAGACTCATCGGCGAGAGCATTCTCTTCACGGCTATCACTTTCAGCATCGCCTACCTGATAGCCCTCGCCCTGCAGGACAAGGCCGCAGAGATGGCCAACTGTCCGCTGGACCTGACGAAAGACACCGGTCTTGTCACCATCGCAGGCTTCATCCTGGGCATCGTCTTCGTCGGCACGTTGGCAGGCTTCGTGCCCGCTTCCATTCTCAGCGGCTACCAACCTATCGACATCGTGCGCGGCACCTTCCGCCGCCGTGTGCGCCAGCGGTGGAGTCACGCGCTGATGGTGATTCAGGCCGTCTTTGCCATCGTCATGCTGACCATCACGCTATTGCTGGGCAGCAGCATCCGTGAACTCATGAGCCGCCCGCTGGGCTACGACATCGAGGATATCCTCAAGACGTGGGATGTTGCCGGCCTCAGCGAGAGCCAACGGCAGACGTTCCGCAGCAAGTTGATGGCACTGCCCGAGGTAGAGGCGGTAGGCTACGGCTATGGCACACCATTAGAAGGACTGGAAAACCAGACGACGTCTGCCGATGACGGCACGGTGGTGAGCCAGCGGCTCTTGATGGGCGACAGTTGTTTCTTCAACATTTTGAACATTCACCCTGAGAAGACATACTCAGACCATGGATGGGGTGTCAACCACCAGTTGCTGAGGCAATTCAGCAAGAAGGATGATGAGCGAAAGATAGTGACGGCTAACGGATTCGTCAACTTTGACATCGCTGCCGTCTATCCCGATATGGTCTATCAGAACGTGATGCGCGAGGAGGAGCACCCCACACCTTTCCTCATTATAAAGGTCGATGAGTTCCGCGACAATACAGACGACTACGTGAGCAGCAGGTATGGCAAGCCCCGCCAAGCATTGGTAAAATATCATGGTAATCGCCAGAAGGTGGAGGATGCCATCAAGCGACAAATCAGCGCGATGACAGGCCAAGAGGCAGGCGACGTCTACTCACTTGCTCAGAGCCACGACGACTGGTACAAGGACTACCGGCGATTCCTCAGCGTGCTGATGGTCTTTACGGCCGTTGCCCTGCTGATAGCCGTGCTCGGCCTGATGGCGATGAACAGCTATTTCATCAGTCAGCGTCGCCGCGAGATTGCCATCCGCCGTGTCTTTGGGGCAGAGATCAGCAGCATCACCGTGCGTCTGCTCCTCACGGTTGTCATCCAGTCGGCCGTCGCTATGGTCATCGCCCTTCCCCTCTCCTATTGGCTGGCCCCGATGGTGAGCAGCATCTCTGGCCTGCCCATTCGTATGAAGCTGATGCCATTGCTACTGTCCCTTGTCATCGTGCTCGCCGTCAATCTGCTGACAGCCGCCTTCCAGAGCTGGCGCGCCGCAACAGAGAACCCTATCAAGAATATCAAGACGGAGTGAAGTCCTGAAAAATAGAGTCTGGCGAAGGCAATAAAACGGAGCTATCTGCGTTTTTGAAGAAAAGCATTAATAAGAGAGAATAATCATGATGAAGAAACTTTTCTTTGCACTGCTGACCGTAGTATCACTGGCAGCCTGCAACCATGACCCCGTATTCCACGGACTGACGCAACAGGAGAAAGAGGAATATGCCCAGAGCATCATGGGCGAGTATCCCGGCCGTTACAGCATTGTCTACACCGACGTGCAGACCTCACAACTGAATCGCGAGAATATCAACGACGTCACCTTCAGCGTCAGCAGCCTGACTGAACACACCGTCATATTCAACAACTTCCCCATCCGTCTGCTCGCCCGTGTGGTCGAAGACGCCGAACTGAGCCAAGCCCTCAGCACCCTGCCCAACATGGGACTGACGGGCAGCTATGCGTTCTTGAAGGAATCGGAGGACGGCCAGGTGGGGTGGACGCTCGACATGCACCCCATCGTGCTGTCGCTGACCTACGGCGGGCAGCAGCACGACATCGTTCTGCACTTCCGCAACCTCTACACCTCCATCTATCTTGACAAGGGACGGATACAGGGCGGCACGGCCTTCGAGCAGGGCCGTCAGCTGTCGTTGGGCCTCACCGACATCTACGACGGCGACCGTCTCTTGCAGTCGTTCAACGACGACTGGCAGGAGGGAAGCCCCGAGCTGCTGGCCGTCTTCCGCTTCGGGCTGTAAAAGAATCATACACCTTTCTGTCTAATTTTTAGACAATCCTCATCCGCCAGGGCCTAAAACCTTGGCGGATTCGTTTTATTGCCGTACTTTTGCAGTAAACTTTTCAATTCACTCAAATGCATATATGAAATATGATATAATACTGACCCCACCCCTGCCCCTCCCCTACAAGGGAGGGGAGTGCCTGCGGATAGGTTGTTTTTCGGGTTATGATATAATACTGACCCCACCCCTGCCCCTCCCCTACAAGGGAGGGGAGCTGCTACCGCCTACCTATCCTCG
>JAFUSV010000175.1 GCA_017467565.1 Prevotella sp. | reverse complement strand
GCCGTGGAGTGCGAGCCTTACATCACTGCCGACTACCGTCTGATGATGGAGCACGCCGACGAAATCATCGTTGGCTTGGAACTGCTGATGAAGGCTGCCAAGGTGACCACAGGTTACATAGGCATTGAGACCAACAAGCCCGCCGCCATCGACCTTTTGACCAAGAAGTGTGCCGAAGCGTTCGGTGCTTCGGAATACACTGTTGAGGTCGTTCCCCTGAAACAACGCTATCCGCAGGGTGGTGAAAAGCAGCTCGTCGACGCCGTCATTCGCCGTCAGGTGCCCGCTCCTCCTGCCATCCCTGTCAACGTTGGCGCTATTGTTCAAAACGTAGGCACTGCCTATGCTGTGTATGAGGCAGTTATGAAGCGTAAGCCGCTGTTTGAGCGCTACACCACCGTTACAGGTAAGCGCCTACAGTCGCCCGGCAACTTCCTTGTCCGCATGGGTACGCCGATGAAGGACCTGATTGACGTTTGCGGCGGTATGCCTGAGGGCGACAACAAGCTGTTGGCCGGTGGCCCGATGATGGGCAAGGCGCTCACCAGCGTCGAGGTGCCCATCTGCAAGGGCACTAACTCCGTGACCATCATCAGCGACGACGAGGCCCGCCGCAAGGAACCCCAGCCTTGCATCCGCTGTGCCAAGTGCGTGGGCGCCTGTCCTATGGGCTTGGAGCCTTACCTGCTGGCCAAAATCTCTGAAGTAAAGAACTGGGAACGTGCTGAGCAGGAAGACATCGTCAGCTGTATCGAGTGTGGCTCGTGTCAGTTCACGTGTCCTGCCCACCGTCCGTTGCTCGACAACATCCGTCAGGGCAAATCAACCGTTATGGGTATTATTCGCAGCCGTGCTGCCAAAAAGTAATAGAAAACAATGGGAAAATTAATTGTATCACTTTCGCCACACGCCCACGGCACCGACACCGTAGAGCGCAATATGTATGGCGTCATCATCGCCCTGCTGCCTGCGCTGCTTGTGTCGTTCTACTTCTTCGGCCTTGGCTCTGTCGTCGTCTTGGCAACGAGTGTGGCAGCCTGCGTCCTGCTGGAGTGGGCCATCAATAAATTTATGCTGAAGAACCCGCGCAACACCGTGCTCGACGGCTCTGCCGTACTCACTGGTCTGCTGCTGGGCTTCAACCTGCCGTCGAACCTGCCGATATGGATTATCATCATCGGCGCCATCTTTGCTATCGGCTTTGCCAAGATGCCGTTCGGTGGTCTGGGCAACAACCTCTTTAACCCCGCGCTCGTCGGTCGTGCTGCCTTGCTTGTGGCCTTCCCCGCACAGATGACCACATGGCCGAAGGTCGGTCAACTTGGCAGCTACCTCGACGCTGAGACCGGTGCTACGCCGCTGGCCATCATGAAGCAGGCCATCAAGAGCGGCGATGCCTCGGTGCTCGACCAGCTGCCCGATGCCACGATGCTCTTCTTGGGCAATCATCCCGACGGTGCTGGAGCCATGGGTGAGATTTGTGCCCTGGCCCTGCTGCTCGGCTTGGCTTATATGCTGTGGAAGAAGATTATCACCTGGCACATCCCCGTCTCAATCATCTGCACTGTCTTTGTCTTTGCCGGACTGCTCCACTTGGTGAACCCCATCTATGCCGACCCGTTCTCAGTCATCTTCTCTGGTGGCCTGATGCTCGGCGCCATCTTCATGGCTACCGACTACGTCACCTCGCCGATGACTCCGAAAGGACAACTCATTTATGGTGTCGCCATTGGCTTCCTCACCGTTGTCATCCGTAACTGGGGTGCCTATCCCGAGGGTATGTCGTTCGCCATCCTCATCATGAACGCCTTTACACCTCTTATTAATAATTATGTGAAACCCAAGCGCTTCGGTGAAGTGCCTGCCAAGAAGTAAGGAGGACCGCTATATGAAGAAATTAGAATCATCTTTATTGAACATGGTACTGGTGCTTACGGGTGTGGCCGTCGTCATGGGCGGTATCCTGGCCTACGTCAACCATCTGACGGAAGGCCCCATCGCCCAGCAGAAGGAGAAGGCACTGGCCGACGGCATCAAGACCGTCATGGTGTGTGACAATCTGGTTGTCGCAAAAACCGACGAAGTGAAACAGAACGATGCCAAGGGCAAGGAATTGGTTTATACCATCTATCAGGTGAAGGACGCCCAGGGACAGGACCTCGGAGCTGCTGTGGAGTCCACGACGATGGGCTTCGGTGGCGACCTGAAGGTGCTCGTGGGCTTCGACCCTGAGGGCAAGGTCCTGGGCTATACGCTCTTGGAGCACGCTGAGACTCCGGGTCTCGGTGCCAAGGCCGACAAGTGGTTCCAGAAGGGACAGAAGGGCGACATCATCGGTAAGTCGCCGGCAGAGCCGCTGACCGTCTCGAAGGACGGCGGACAGGTTGACGCCATCACCGCTTCGACCATCACCAGCCGCGCTTTCCTGCTTGCAGTGAACAATGCTTACAACGCTTACAAGGCTACTCCCGCCGACGGCGAGACCGGAGCCACGAAACAACAAAAGGAGGAGGAATAAGTTATGAACGCAATACAAATTATCAAGAACGGCATCGTCAAGGAGAACCCCACGTTCGTCCTGATGCTCGGCATGTGTCCCACGCTGGCCACTACCACGTCGGCCATGAACGGCATGTCGATGGGCCTGGCCACAATGGCAGTGCTCATCTGCACCAACTTCGTCATCTCATGCCTGAAGTCTATCACTCCCGACAAGGTGCGAATACCCGTCTTCATCGTCGTCATTGCCGCCTTCGTCACCATCCTGCAGCTCGTCATCAAGGCTTTCCTGCCCGACATCGACGCAGCACTGGGACTCTTCATCCCGCTCATTGTGGTCAACTGCATCATCCTCGGTCGTGCTGAGGCTTTCGCTGCCAAGAACTCACCCGTCGATTCCCTGTTCGATGGCATCGGCATCGGCCTGGGCTTTACCCTCGGCTTGACGTTGCTCGGCATCTGCCGCGAACTGCTCGGCTCCGGCTCCATCTTCGGCCTGACGCTGCTGCCTGAGACCTACAACATCCTGCTCTTCGTGCTGCCTCCGGGTGCTTTCATCACCCTTGGCTTCCTCATTGCAATCGTCAATCGAATTAAGAATTAAGAGTTTTGAATTTAGAATTGTCGCTACGCGATTAGGAATTAAAAATTAAGAATTATGGAATATATACTGATTTTCATCTCCGCCATCTTCGTGAACAACATCGTGTTGTCACAGTTCCTCGGCATCTGCCCCTTCCTTGGCGTCTCGAAGAAGATTGACACCTCGCTTGGCATGTCAGCCGCCGTGGCCTTCGTGCTCACGCTGGCCACCATCGTCACCTGGCTCGTCCAGAAGTATGTGCTCGACGCCTTCGGCCTGCAGTATCTGCAGACCATCGCCTTCATCCTCGTCATCGCCTCGCTGGTGCAGATGGTAGAGATAGTGCTCAAGAAGGTGTCGCCCGCCCTCTATCAGGCTCTTGGCATCTTCCTGCCCCTGATTACCACCAACTGTGCTGTCCTCGGTGTGGCCATCCTTGTCATTCAGAAGGACTTCAACCTGCTGCAGAGCGTTGTCTACGCCTTCTCCACGGCCATTGGCTTTGGTCTGGCTCTGACGGTCTTCGCCGGTATGCGTGAGCAGCTGGAGCTGGTCAAGATTCCCAAGGGTATGCAGGGCATGGCCATCGTTATGCTCTCCGCTGGTCTGCTCTCCCTGGCCTTCATGGGCTTCTCGGGTGTCGACGGCGGCTTGAAGGTTCTCTTTGGCCTCGACTGATACCCCTTCATGGATGAATCCTAAAAGCCCTGCAATTCCTCTGACAGGAATTGCAGGGCTTTGTATTAGTTCAGAGCGACACGCTTTCTACTACTTTCATATCGAGAGCCACCTGAACTCCCAGAGCCTTGAAGGCCTGCATCATGGAAGCATAGGTAATCCGAAAGGACAGAGGTCTCTGTCTTTTAGTTTTTCTAACGATGTCAGTTTCATTGTCATAATTGCCTCCTGTTTTGATTCGTAATACTTCTTCCGTCCCAGCGGTATCCAAAAATATTAGAAGTATATTTCCTGGCAACATTAATAAGATTACGATTTAGCTCGTCATCAAATGGGAAAAAAAAATTTCAGTATTATAACTTTTAGTAGAATTATATCGATATTGATACTTTCCTTTTGCTGGCAAATCATCCCATTCATCATCAAAAATGTCATCCATCATAGGAATCTCTCTAACAGGATTTGCTTCTACAATAAGTAAACGACCTTCATTTGTTCCTGGATTATCTTCAATAGTTAATATTACATATTTTTCATACGATTTATAAATAAATTGATTGATTTTTACACATACACAATAGACATGCCTCGATAAACTTTTTGTCCACCATAACTCTCAAACCATCCAATGACTCTGCCGAGTCATATACTAGCTTCAGCTTTATCTCTATACTTATGTTGTCTTTTTCTTCTGGCATATCATAGGATTCTATGACGGTTGTCTGCACCTGCTCCCAAAGTGTCTGCTCCCAAAGTGTTTGACGCTTTGTGCGGTTTGAGTCCCTCCAGTTCAATCACTCCCTCCAATATATCGGGCTGCTTACCGCTGATGAGGTAGCAGCGTTCGCGCCATTCTTCTTTTGGCACCTCGACGTACTCCTTGGCTGCCTCCAGCATCTGCTCGTAGAGGCCGCGAGCCTTTGCACTGTCTATGATTTCCCTTATTTCTTTTGTCATAGTCGTGATAACTTATTATTACTTTGCAAAGATACGAAAAGTTTGCGAAAAGAAAAAGGAAAGGACAGAAAAATTGAATTAACGCGCATTTGTTTGGTGGATGGAAATTTGTTGCATAACATAAAGCGCCTCGGGGCGACCCGAAGCGCTAAAAAATGTAATCACAATTTGGGAGGTATAAAGAATTAATACCCTATCGGATGATTAAGTTCCAGATAACTGGTCTCGGCGAGGTTGAGTTCACGCTTCAACGTGTCGAAGTCCATCGTGGCGCGGGCTACCGTCTTCAGGCCGAGGGCGGTGCAGGCCAGGTAGATGTTCTGAGAGACATAACCGGCATCCATAGCCCCGAACTTGTCATTAGGAGCACGGTCGTTGTCCTTGGTGCTGACGAGGACGAGTGAGACAGGAGCCGACTTGGCAAAGGCCTGACGACCGGCAATAGCCTCAAGCAGATTCTTGTTAGAGACTTTTGTCAGCGTGTTGTTTTTAGCATTGTAGAGACAGACACCATCCTTGGTGCACACATACACCTTGACGTCCTGCATGTTGATGGCAGACGGAGCGGTAATCTTGCCCGTCTTAGGGTCGCTGACACCGCAGGCTGCCCAAAGCAGGGTGGACAGCGTCTGCTGGCTGATTTCCTTGTCGCTGTACTGCCGCTCTGAGCGGCGCTGCCCGAGGGCATCGCCCAGCGACATTGACAGTTTGCTAACTTCCGGTTGTGGCAGGCTGATAACTTGCTGAGCCTGCATGCTGCCCATCCATGTCAGGGCAAGCACGAAAAGAATAATTTTCTTCATTGCTTTAGTTTAGTTTGATGATGAAAAAAGCGTGCAGCCTTTGATTGACTGCACGCTTTCTAAATAATCTGTTGTTACTTCACCTCCTCGAAGTCGGCGTCCTGAACATCGTCGTTGGGATTCGACTGAGTCTGCTGGCCACCTTGGTACTGCTGACCGGCGTCGGCACCGGGCTGAGGACCAGCGGCTCCGGCCTGGCTGTACATCTTCTGGCTGGCGGCCTGCATCACCTGGTTCAGGTTGTTGATGGCATTGTCGATGGCAGTGATGTCACCAGACTTGTGGGCATCCTTCAGCTGCTGGACAGCCTGTTCTACGTTGGCCTTGTCGGCACCGAGCTTGTCGCCGTTCTCCTGGAGGAAAGTCTCAGTCTGGAAAATCATTGAGTCAGCCTGATTCATCTTGTCGATGCGCTCACGCTCACGCTTGTCGTTCTCGGCGTTCTGCTCGGCCTCGGCTTTCATGCGGTTGATTTCGTCCTGAGAGAGACCGCTGCTGGCCTCGATGCGGATGGCCTGTTCCTTGCCAGTGGCCTTGTCCTTGGCGCTGACCTTCAAGATGCCGTTGGCGTCGATGTCGAACGTCACCTCAATCTGAGGCACACCGCGACGGGCGGGGGCAATGCCGGTGAGGTTGAACTGGCCGATGCTCTTGTTCTGAGCAGCCATCGGGCGCTCGCCCTGCAGGACGTGGATGGTTACCTCGGTCTGGTTGTCGGCTGCGGTAGAGAATGTCTCGCTTTTCTTGCAGGGGATGGTCGTGTTGGCCTCAATCAGCTTGGTCATCACGCCGCCGAGGGTCTCGATACCCAACGTCAGCGGAGTCACGTCGAGCAGCACGATGTCGCCCACGCCACCTTCCTTGTTCAGAATGGCACCCTGGATAGAGGCACCTACGGCCACCACCTCGTCGGGGTTCACACCCTTCGAAGGCTCCTTGCCGAAGTAGTTCTTCACCAGAGCCTGCACAGCGGGGATACGGCTGGAGCCGCCCACGAGGATGACCTCGTCAATATCGGCTGTGTTCAGACCGGCGTCGCGCATGGCGTTCTGGCAGGGAACGAGGCAGGCCTGGATGAGGTCGTGAGCCAGCTGCTCGAACTTGGCACGGGTCAGCGTCTTCACCAGGTGCTTGGGTACGCCGCCAACGGGCATGATATACGGCAGGTTAATCTCTGTAGAGGTAGAGCTTGACAACTCAATCTTTGCCTTCTCGGCAGCTTCCTTCAGACGCTGCATAGCCATGGGATCGGTCTTCAGGTCGGCGCCCTCGTCGTTTCGGAACTCCTGCACCAGCCAGTCGATGATGACCTGGTCGAAGTCGTCGCCGCCCAGATGGGTGTCACCGTTGGTGGAGAGCACCTCGAACACGCCGCCGCCAAACTCCAGAATGGAGATATCGAACGTACCGCCACCGAGGTCGAACACGGCAATCTTCATGTCCTTGTTGGCCTTGTCGACACC
>JAFUSV010000174.1 GCA_017467565.1 Prevotella sp. | reverse complement strand
CCGTCTATGACCCAGCCGAGGAAGAGTTCTTGCTCTGGCAAGCGACTTCGTCGATTACCGCCGACGGATGCAACGGAAGAAAAAGAAGCGTGGGCCGAGGCTATAAAGGAATCAATGTAAAGTGGTTCAATAGCTTATAACAAAATACTGCGGCAATTACCAATTGGCATTTGCCGCAGTACTTTAATAATTTGCCTGATATATCTACAATTTCCTGTTGGCATAATGCTGTATGCACTCAGGGTCTATACGAGTGTATGACTCATCTCCAAGCAAGGTGGAGGTAAGCAGCATGTCTGCCGTAGTACGGTTTGTAGCAAAGGCAATATTGTAAAGCGATGCCAGACGGCTCAAGGCCGACACGTCGTTCTGATGCCCCTGTACGGCAAGGTTGTCACAGAAGAATATCAGCATGTCTATCTTACCTTCGGCCAGCATGGCACCAATCTGCTGATCACCTCCCAGTGGGCCACTCAACAGTCGTGTCACCTTATCCTTGAACGGGTATTCAGGTTCTTCCTCCGCACCGAATGCGAGTTCACTAATGAGCCTGCCCGTAGTGCCTGTCGCATATAAATGGTGCTTTGACAACAGGTCAGCATTGAATCTCACCCAGTCCAACAGTTCATTCTTTCTTGAGTCATGTGCAACAAGTGCAATGTTCAATATCTCTTTCATAGTCAATCCTTTCTTCTAAATTAAACAATCTTTTTACCTTATTCTAATACCTTTTTCGGCATGTTATCCGCTACAAAAGTAGTGTTTTTAGCGGCGAATGTCAAGTGAATCGCATTGGTTTCAGACTTGAAATATGCATTTCTTGGCTTATATCAAGTTGAAGAAGTGAAGAATATAATGAGCAACGGCATGACCTTGATGGTTCCAATGCTTAATGGATTTTACAGCCTCACTCTTGACGTGTTCATCTTCCTCTTGCGCGTGGTTTCTGATTAAGTGAAGTTCATATTCTGACGTGAATTCCGGGTGTCCTTGAAAAGTTAGGATATGATGGCCTATCCGGAATCCTTCATACTGGCAAAAATCACTGTGGCCGATGGCAATAGCACCAGAAGGAAGAACGGTCACTTGGTCATGGTGATTATACAAGAGGCGTAGACGGTTATTAGGGAAATATGAATGCATGATTTCGTCTGTGATGACTGATTCACGAATACCTATACCCCAGCCTCCTGCATAGCGTTTGACATCACCCCCTAACGCCTGAGCTACGACTTGATGCCCAAAGCATATCCCAGCAAATTTGATATGGAGTGACGCAGCATCTCTTACCCACTGCATAAGTTCCAGAATCCAAGAGTCACTATCGTAAGCGGAACTATTACTTCCTGTAATCAGATATAATTCGTCTTTTTTCAATTCCTTGGGTAAGACACCCGCCATGACAGGAAAAACCTCAAATTCCAAGGAACCATCAACAGCACGGAACATTTCCCTGAACATTGACGCATAGGAAGGAATCTCTGGCGGCAAAAGTCCAGGGAATGTATCACACAACAATATATTAATCTTCGGTCTTTTCATCATTTTACGACCCACGTGTCGTTTGTTTCTAACAATTCCGCAAAGTTGTGGTACTTCTTTTGGGCAGAGACCTCTGCAAGCTGAGCATGCACAGCCTCGTCGTAGGTAGGTGCATCCACGTCGCGAATCACACCGAGGGCAATAGGGAAGCCGTCCTCGGGCGTCATCATGGCGAGTTTCAGTTGCAGGGTGTTGTCCTCGCAGTGGGCATCGTGAACGAGTACGTCGTCGAGGGTATAGCCGTCCTTGCCGATCTCTCCCACCTTCAGGCCGAAGCCCTGCTGCACGAGTCCGAACTCATTGTTCTCACCGAACACGAGCTTCTCACCATGACGTACATAAATGGCATTCTTCTTACGGCCTTCGTTGTTGTAGACGATGTCGTGGCAGTGGTCATTGAAGATGACGCAGTTCTGCAGCACCTCGGTGACTGATGCTCCCTTGTGCTCGTAGGCAGCTTTCAGCACCTCTACGCTGCCCTTGGCATCAGTAGCCACGCAACGGGCGAAGAAGTGTCCGCGGGCACCAAAGCAGAGCTCTGCCGGACGGAACGGGTCTTCCACCGTGCCGTAAGGTGATGATTTC
Source organism: Prevotella sp. (assembly GCA_017467565.1). Classification (GTDB taxonomy): domain Bacteria; phylum Bacteroidota; class Bacteroidia; order Bacteroidales; family Bacteroidaceae; genus Prevotella. The sequence goes on along the minus strand of JAFUSV010000174.1, from coordinate 5,571 downwards.
GACACGAAGCCTCGGGGTGAGGTGGGGGAGTACTGTCCCTTCGTCAGACCATAGATGCGGTTGTTCAGCAGAATCATGTTCAGGTCGATGTTACGGCGGTTGGCATGGATGAAGTGGTTACCACCGATAGCCAGGCCGTCGCCATCGCCACTCACCTGCCATACGGTCAGGTCGGGGTTGGCTACCTTGGCACCAGTAGCAATGGCTGCGGCACGACCGTGGATGGTGTTCATGCCGTAAGTTGCCATGTAGTGGGGTAGACGGCTGGAACAGCCGATACCACTGATGACGGCAACATTTTCAGGGGCTACGCCAATTTCGGCCATAGCCTTATGGAGTGAAGCCAGGAAGAAGTGGTCTCCGCATCCAGGACACCAACGGGGCTGGCCTTTCTTGAAATCTTGTGCACTGTAATTACTCATAGCTTTACTTCTTTAAAATGTCCTCGAATGCATTGACTAACTCTTCAACCACGAATGGCTGTCCCTTCACCTGGTTGAACTGGTAAGGTACGAAACCGTCTACCTTCATGCGCAGATAGCCTGCCAACTGTCCCATATTCTGTTCTGCCACTACCACCTTCTTATATTTGCAGAGTACCTCGGCAGTGTTCTTGGGCAGCGGGTTCAGATACTTGAACTGGGCCTGGGCCACCTTGTAACCCTTCTCGCGCAGCTCATCCATGGCAGAGTGCAGGTGTCCGTAAGTAGAACCGAAGCCCACAATGAGCAGGTCGGCATCATCCACATCGCCAGCGACTTCAAGGTCGGGCACCTGGATGTTATCAATCTTCTGCTGGCGCAGGCGCGTCATCAGGTCGTGGTTCTCAGGATTGGTAGAGATGGCACCCGTCTCAGAGTCCTTCTCCAAACCACCGAGGATATGTGTGAAGCCCTCACGGCCCGGTACGGCCCAGTAGCGGGTTCCGTTCTCGGCACGCATATATGGAGTCCACTTGCCCTTCAGCTCCTCAGGAACGTAGGGAGGATTGATGGCATCGAGCTTGGACATTTCCGGCAGTTTGAAGGCACCAGAGCCATTGGCGATGTAGGCATCGGTGAGCAGTACCACAGGTGTCATGTGCTCCAGGGCAATCTTGGCAGCCTGATAAGCCGCGTCGAAGCAGTCGGCAGGGCTGGTGGCAGCCATCACGGGCATGGGACTCTCGCCGTTACGTCCGAAGAGTGCCTGCAACAGGTCGGTCTGTTCCGACTTGGTGGGCAGACCGGTGGCAGGACCGCCACGCTGCACATCGAGCACCACGAGTGGCAGCTCCATGATGACAGCCAGGTTCATGGCCTCGCTCTTCAGGCAGATGCCAGGGCCAGAAGTGGAGGTCACACCGAGAGCACCGGCGAATGAGGCTCCAAGCGCAGAGGCACAGCCACTGATCTCGTCTTCGCACTGTACGGTAATCACACCACATGACTTGTGCTTCGACAGTTCGTGAAGTACATCGGTGGCAGGAGTGATGGGGTAGCTTCCCAGATAGAGTTTCAGTCCGGCTTTCTCGGCAGCGGCGATGAAACCATAGGCAGTGGCCTTGTTACCGGTGATGTCCATATAGCGTCCGGGTACTTTCTCCTTCGACTCGATACGATATACGTTCACTGCACTGGAGTGGGTGTTGTGACCGTAGTCGTAGCCGGCCTGCACAACTTTGATGTTGTTCTCTGCGATGGCAGGCTTCTTGGCGAATTTCTCGCGCAGGAAGTTGGCCACCAGGTTCAGGTCGCGGTCGAAGAGCCAGCAGACGAGACCGAGGGCGAACATATTGCGGCACTTCAGGATGGCCTTGTTGTCCATGCCTGTGTCGGCCAGACAGTCTTTCACCATCGTCGTCAGCGGGCACTGGATCACACGGTCCGGGTCGATGCCCATCTCACCGAGGTAGTCCTCGGTCTTGAACTGTGCCTTCTCCAGATCCTTCGGACCGAACGAGTCGGTATCGATGATGATCGTGGCCTGGGGTTTGGCATAGCGGTACTGTGTCTTCAGGGCAGCTGCGTTCATGGCTACGAGCACGTCGCACTTGTCGCCAGGGGTGTAGACCTTGCCGGCACCGATGTGTACCTGGAAGCCCGAGACACCCGTCAGCGAACCTTGCGGGGCGCGGATGTCAGCAGGATAGTCTGGGAATGTAGAGATGCCGTTACCAACGGTGGCACTGACCGTAGAGAAGATGTTTCCGGCCAACTGCATACCGTCGCCAGAGTCACCCGAGAAGCGTACGACCACCTGACTCATTTCTTTGATTTCTATTTCTCTTTCCATATATTCATCCTTTCTTGGTTTATAATGTGTGAATCTTAAACAACAGGGCGTTTTGTAGCACCAACGGCCGATTGTGAGTAAAGAAGACGACACCGTCGACGGTGGTCTTGACATCGCAGAGTATCATGCCGTTGTAGGGGTCGATGATGTTTGCCAAAGTTTCGCCGGCAACCACGCTCTTGTTTGTGGCGACAAGGCGGCGGAAGATGCCTGCATGACGGGCCTTTACATGCTGAAGTGTGGACTCATCTATCACAATGCTCTCGTAGGCCGTGCGCAGGGGACGGGGACTGATGATGTCCGTGCGCTGCATCATACGCAGGATGGCATCAATGGTCTCGTCGCAACTGTCGAAGTCTATGCGGTCTGTGTGACCGGCGTAGATGGAGAAAGCCTTGGTGTTCCACAGCTGCCAGTTGTAGTTGAGCAATGTGGTGTCAAAGGGTCTCGGCTGGTAGGTAGTGACGTATCGCATGCCGAAGAGACGGGCGGTCTCAACGTCCTCATAGCCAGTCTTCAGCATCCGCACATGGGGCACGAAGTCGCCTGGCACGTAGTAACTGGCCAGTTGGATGCCGTATTTGTAACCATTGAGCGCAGAGAAGATGGCAGCGGCAATGCGCTGGGTGGTCTCTCCCTGATTGTAGCCGGGGAACATGCGGTTTATGTCGGTGGAGTCCATAGCCCAGAAGCGTCGGCTGACATTCATGGAGAAGGGGTTGCACGACGGTATGATGAGGATACTGTTACCCTCAGTGATGCCTCCCCGCTGCTCGATGAGGTGCAGGCGGTTGACCAGTTGTGAACAGATGTACTGCTGCTGCACCTCGTCACCACGCATGGCTCCTACGATGGCGAGCGTCTTCTCGCCGTTGCCAAAGTGATAGCCCGTGATGCGAAAGTTGTCGCGGCAGGGCGATGTCATCTCGAATATCGTTTCTTTTCTCATAGGAATTCTTCAATTTTCACTCTTCACTCTTTACTTCTAAAGATTCTCGCCATCAGTGAACCTTCATATACGATGGGATAGGCGCGGATGGTAAACAGGTAGCCGTCGACAGGTGATGTGACGGTGCTGAGCACGATGCCACGCAACGGGTCGACGATTTGACCGATGACTTGTCCCCGCGTCACGTTGATGCCGCATTTCAGTTCGGTGAGGAATACCCCAGAGGTCTCCGCGTTGAGGAAGGTGACGTGGTCGCCCTTGCAGATGATAGGTTTAGGCAATGCGGTATCGTCGAGCATATGCCACATGCCCATCGTCTGCATCAGATGGAGGATGCCCGTCACGAGCCGTCGGCACATCTTGTGGTTGATGCGCTGTCCGACACCCATCTCCACTACCAAGCAAGGGGTGCCAGTGGCGTTAAGCGAATGGGCGAGCGTAGCTTCGAGCACGGTGGCGGCATCGTGTACCCAGACGAAGTCCATGCCTAAGCGCTCGGCAAAGGGTACGAGCCACTCGGCATCCTGCACATTGATGCGAACCTGGGGCGTCTCGCGCAGGTAGAGGTTGCTGGAATGGATGTCTATCACCATGTCGGCTCCCTTGATGTCCTCTACGATAGCATGTGCCGTCTGTTCTGCCATCGTACCGTTAGGGTCGCCTGGGAAGATGCGGTTCATGTCGAGGTCGAAATTGGGGATGCCTCGCTGTATGGTGTCGATGCCCAGCGGGTTGAGAGCCGGGTAGATTTCGAGCGTACCGTCGAGAGCCTCGATGTGTTCGCTGGCGATGCGGGCCAGTTCGTAGCACACCATCTGCCCCTCCAGTTCGTCGCCGTGTGTACCTGTAACGACACAGAAACGCAGTCCGCCTCTCCGGCCATGCTGAATGACATTCTTGCGGATGCGGAATTGCTCGTCGATGGGAAGTTCTGTAGAAACTATGGTCTTAATCATATCTCGTGTAATGTAACGTGAATGGTGGTTTGCTGCTGTGCCTGACCAGTGTACATGCCTCGGCTGACGGAGCAGTCGTGGGCATCTCGTCCGTGGGCCAGTTTGACATAGCCGTCACTGATGCGGCAGTTGTGGGTGGGGTCGAAACCCAACCAGTTGTAGCCGTCGAAAATCTCCACCCAGGCATGGGTCTCGCCCTCGCCCACGAGGAATCCGTTGACGTAGCGGGCGGGTATGCCTTGCCGTCGGCAGAGGGCTATCATGAGGTGAGCAAAGTCCTGGCATACGCCCTGACGCGACTGCATTACCTCTGTCGCCGTGGTCTCTGTCGTGGTGGTCTGTGGTTGATACTCGATGTTCTCATTAAGCCATCGGCAGATGTCGTAGGCTGCCTGAATGGAATTGGTGCTGACATCGGGGATGCTGTCGTCAATGGCAGTAAGCGACGTAGGCTGACAGTAGAGGAACAAGTTCTCACCGCGATACTTGACCAGATAGGTGTCGGTAGCCACGATGCCTGTGCTGACATAGGCGAAAACAGAGTGCGGTTCAGTTGCCCCGCCGAAGAGGATGCGGTTGTAGAAGGCATCGCTTCCGGGCTGTAGCCAATAATTCGGCGAAACGACCAGATGCTCCTGCTCTACCGTCTGACAGGCATTGCCGACAGGCTGGCAGCGGAGCATGACGGCATGGGCGGGTACTGGCTCGGAAAACTCGACCACCGTCTGATAGTTATACAGATAGCGTTTCACACTCTCACCAGTTGGTTGATAAACTTCAGCAACTTATTCTTGTATTCCACGTCGTTCAGATTGAAACGCTCCTCAATGATGAGACTGTTGAGTTGTCCCTCGATGTGGTCATCGACGATGGTGGGTATCTGACGGAGATAGCGTTTCAGCGAGTCATAGGCCAGAACCACCCGTTCGTAGGGATAGTCGAAACGCAACAACATGTCGAGATTTTCCACATTGCGCCCAATCATCATGATATAGAGTGCCTTGTGGTTGCGCAGACGCTGTTCGGCAGAACCCCAGAACGCCAGCGACCAGTCGATGATGGGCTGCAGGGCCGTGACGTTCATCTCGCGCCGTTCCCGGCACTCCTTCATCAGTGCCACGCTCATTTCCAGATAACTGAGCGTCTCGCTCATGATGTCCTCGCGCAGGAGGATAGCATTGTCCTTGGCTTTGACCTGCGCCGCCATCACCGAGGCGATATTATCTTCGTCGTACATCATGCCGAAGGTGAACTCCTCGCTCGACTGGTAGATGCCGTTGGCATCGAGGCGCGTCCAGAACAGGGAATATTCCTCCAGTTCGCCGTCAATCATCTTGTCGTAGCACTTACGCAGCAGGTGCAGCGTGATATATACTCTCTCTTCGTAGCGCC
>JAFUSV010000173.1 GCA_017467565.1 Prevotella sp. | reverse complement strand
CAAAGAAGTTGAGTGAATGCGAAACTTGAGTTATCCTTTATAATTACACACAACCGATGATGTCCTTCAGTGACTGACAGCCGTGACTGTCGAGCCAGTCGTTGATGCCGTCGCGCACATCAATCGTCACATGGGGATTGATGAAGTTGGCTGTACCTATCTCTATGGCAGTGGCGCCAGCCATGAAGAACTCTATGGCATCGTCTGCCGTCATGATGCCGCCAAGACCTACGACGGGAATAGAAACTGCCTTCGCCACCTGCCACACCATACGCACGGCCACAGGCTTCACGGCAGGACCAGAGAGTCCACCCGTACCGATAGAGAGGCGCGAGCAACGGCGCTCGATATCAATGGACATGCCCATCAGCGTATTGATGAGCGACACGGAGTCGGCTCCCTCGGTCTCACAGGCTCGGGCGATGTCGGCAATACTCGTCACATTGGGCGAGAGCTTGACGATAAGGGTCTTATGATACCTATCACGCACTGCCCTTACCACACTGGCTGCTCCCTCGCAGGTCGTACCGAAGGCCATGCCTCCCTGCCGCACATTCGGACAAGAGATATTGAGTTCGATGGCAGGTATCTTTTCCAAAGCATCGATGCGGGCGGCACATTCGGCATAGTCCTCAACGGTAGAACCACTGACATTGACAATCATCCGCGTATCAATGTCTTTTATCTGCGGATAGATATGCTCACAGAAATAGTCTACACCCTTGTTCTGCAGACCCACGCAGTTGAGCATACCCGACGCCGTCTCGGCCATGCGCGGATAGTCGTTGCCCTCGCGAGGATGGAGCGTCGTTCCTTTCACAATGATGCCGCCAATTCCATCGAGGGGCACCAAGTCTTGAAATTCCAACCCATAGCCAAACGTTCCGGAGGCTGTCATCACCGGGTTCTTCAGCGACAGGGAACCGATGTTTACACTCAAATCTGCCATAACAATTCATCGATATTAAAAACAGGGCCATCCTTGCAAACACAAAGGTTGCCCTTCACGGTTTTCTCAACACAGCACAAGCAGGCACCAAGCCCGCAGGCCATCATATTCTCCAGTGATGCCTCACAAGCAATACCGTGTGCCTTGGCATAACGTGCCACTGCCATCATCATAGGCTTCGGTCCGCAAGTGGCAATACTTCCAAATGATTTCTCTTTGAGAATGGAATGATTGGTCACGAACCCTTTCTCTCCCATCGAACCATCCTCCGTGGTCACATAGACAAGGCCAAGTTTCCGGAACTCATCAAGCAGAAGCACATCGGAGGCTGTACGGGCACCAAGCAGGAATGACGGTACGAGTCCTTGCTCCACCATCACCTTTCCGAGAAAAAACATCGGAGCCATGCCCACGCCGCCTCCAACCAAAAGCGAACCCTCCTGCACTTTGAATGTATTTCCCAACGGAAAGAGGCAATTCACTTTTTCTCCGGCTTTCAGTTTGGTCAGCCTACGAGTGCCATTGCCGATGGCAGCAACCAACAGCCAAAGCTCATTACGCGCACGATCTATATTATTAATAGAGATAGGGCGGCGAAGGAATGTCGAAGGCTCATTATCAATGCGCACCTCGACAAACTGTCCGGGCAACGCCTCGGGCAGTGCCTCATCGTGCGTAAGCTTCATCAGCACATGACGGTCGGTAAGCCATTCTACACTCGTCAAGGTCAAATCTATCAGATATTTCTTCATCATTGTTTCGATACATACTCGAGCCACGATTGTTCTTCATCCGTAGGCTGAGTTTTCATTCATCCTTTTACTATCTAATCAATAAAACCAAAGACTATCTGTAAAGATAATCAATAGTCACTGCTGGAATCATCTTCATCACCGACGATGATGTCGCTGCCGTGGTTATAATCGTTCACGGTGTTTGAGCCGATAAGCAGCTGCGTCTGGATTTGGAGGAGGATGGTGAGGGTCTGTGGCTTCTTATATTCTTTTTTCATTGCTTAGTTGATAATTATAGTGTTAGGACCACTGTAGAGTGAGTTCTTACCGATGTTGATTTTTACGTCGTGCTGCATACCGGCAGCGAGTGTGGCGGTAAAGGGAATGTAGGCTGTGCCGTTGAAGGAGGTGGCGCCCGTGATGCTGCATTCCAGGCTGATGTAGGTCTGGGCCTTGGCAGAGGCGATGTCCGTAGTGGTGTCCCATGCCGTCAGTGTCTGTGGAATCATGAAGAGGAAGTCATCCTCATTGGCGTTCAACAGCTTATAGTCCTCCGAGCCGAGGATCATTCCTGAGCCTGTATAGAGCGAATACTCTGAGCGGATAGTGCCTGGTGTCCACGCTGACGTGGAGAAGTAATACTTGCCATCACTGACGATGTTGCAAATCTTGATGTCGGTCACCGTCAGCGTATAGTCTTTGAGGTTGGTGGCCTTCTTTACATAGAACCGCAATGCCGTGCAGGCATGGTCAAAGGTGAAGGAAAGATGTCCACCGGTGGATGCTTTGGTGTCGGAAGCCGTGGCCACGAGCAGGTCTTTCTGGCCTGTTGACAGTTCGTCGACCGTGAAATTGAGGTATTTCTCCCCGGATGGTATCTCACCGTCGGTATGGGCAAACCAGTCGACCGTTGTGCTTTCGTCAGCTCCTGTTGGCCATGTTCCTGCCGACCATTTTCCACCTTCTTTCGTTGCGCTGTTTTTTCCGTACATGAGTTCATCTCCGATGTAATACTGATAGTCCAGCGTGAATGCTGTGAGCGTCGACGTCGTGGTGACGGCAGTTCTGGTGGCCGGAACCTGTGCCGGTGCATTAGGGTTGTGAAGGGGGGTCTCATTCACGGTGATGGTCAGGGGCAGCGGCTGCTCCTGACCGTTGTCGATGATGTCATTGTCATCGTTTGAGCAGGCAGCCAGAGCGACTGCCGCCATGACATAAAAGAAAACTTTGCTTATTTTCATACTTATAGATGATGCTTGAGCATACTTATAGAAATGTGATGCTTGAGGGTTGCTGATTCTCCGTCTTGACGACATCCGGGAACGTGTAGATGTTGCCGCTGGCGGCTTGGTAATACTTGATGGTGACGCTCTCACCTTCGCTACGTCCGAAGATGGTCAATTGGTCATGATTACTTCCCCCGTTGTTGACGCCGCGACACTCGTCACCTACAAAAGCAGCAGAGATGTCGCCGACGGCGGGTGTGACAGAGGCTTTTGCCAACAGGGCGGTGATGTCGAAAGTCTGTACTACCGGGTACTTTGAAGAACCAAAGGTGAGCTGGGGTATGAAGTCGGTGCCCACTCCGATGTCCCTGCCTATGTTATAAGTAATTTCTGCAGTTCGTGCGAACAGTTGCTTCAGCTGCGCATTGTAATACTTCAGCGTGACGAGTAGCTTTTCTCCGTCGTTCTCATTGCCCCATGCCTTCAGGAGGTAGGTGGTGGTGTTCTGCTCTGGACTGCCCAGAAGGAGGGCGGGTCCCTGTACGGCGCGGCACTCGTTTGCCACGAAGATAGCCATGAGGTCGTCACTGCTGGTGTAGGGTCTCAGTGCGTCTTCAATCTGCACCTTTATGATGCTCCAGTTCTCATAGTTCTGGATGTCCGGTTCTTTCCATTCGGGACGCTCTTCGTTGCCCTGCCAGTCAATCTGCCATGTCGGAGCCTGGCTTACCGTGGAGACGGTGTAGCCCTCGGCCTTCGGTTCGTCGTCGTCGCTGCCGCAAGCCCCAAAGGTGAGGCTTGCCAGCAGGATGATGGTTGAATATAGAATATTGTTCTTCTTCATAGTTTATTTGATTACTATTTTTCTACCATTGAAGATATATACTCCTTGCTGAGTGGGACGCTTGGACAGCTGGAAGCCGCTGACGGTATACCACTTGCCGTCGGCCATGTCTGCATGGGCGAAGCTGATCTGGGCGGGTTTGTCGGGGCTTCCGATGACGGCATTGGGTTCATATACCATCACCTCGCCGGTGGCAGCAACAATCTCGCCGTCGCGTTCGATAGCAAACCAAATGCCGGTCTGCATATCTCCGCCGATGCTCATGTAGAGCGGTTCGGCATTCTCTTCGTCGGATGTGCTGCGTACCGTTACCTCACCCATACGCTCGCCATTGGCGTAAGCAACCAAGACGTCTCCTTCTTCCGTCTCGAAGCCATCTACTACAGCACTCACCGTCATGGTTGTCTTGGTATGTGCCGGAGCTGCTTGAGGATTGACTACGTTCCAGTCGTCGAGGAATGTGCTTCCAGGTTCGTAGAACGGATAGCGGAAGCTGACCTTACCGCTGCCTTTGCGTAGGAGCATGTATCCCTCGCCGGGCTTCATGTACTCCAGGTTGCCGCGCCAGCGTCCCGCGCCGCCAGAAACGGTAAAGTAGGCAAACTGGTCGTGGCTCTTGATGACATCGCCGGGCTCGGCCTTATCGTAGTAGTCGGTAAGGGCTGTCTCCACAGGCAGGTTCAGCATCGGTGTGTAGCCGATGGCGTTCCAGCCTTTGCCAACCCAGATGGTGCGCTCGTCCAGAGCCTTTATCAACTCGCCGGCAATGGGGAACTGGATATTCTGTGCCACTTTCACAGCATAGGCAGCCTTGTGCGTCAGCATGAAACCTTGTGTCTTTTCGGATGACAGCCAGTGGCCGTTCTCGTAGAGCAGGGTGGTCTGTCCGTTCAGTTCCGTCAGCATATCACCCTCTTGCCAAGGCAGTCCGCCCAAGAGGAGTTCGAGGTTTTCCATCTGCTCGTTCTTAACATTGAACGATACCCAGTTCCAGCCTTCTTTCAGGTTCATCATCTGTACATAACTCGTGCCGCCTTTGAATATCACCGGCTTGTCGAGTCCTGCGATGGAGTCGGCTTTGAAGGTCATTGTCTGCAGATCGTTCACCGTCAGTGTCAGCTCGAGGCCTGTGGAGTACTGCCACAATTTGAAGTAGAGTTCACGACCTTGGACCTGGCTGTCGTAGGCGGTCAGGAAAACATTGCTCTCGCCGGTCTTGGCAGAGTATTCCACTCTTGTGAAGCCATGACAGACGTTGTTGCGGTCGAACGCTCCAATGATGTCGTGGGGGTCGATGTCTATCTGGTCGTTTACATACACACGTCCGATGATGTTCATCGAGTTCTCCAGCAGTTCGCTGTCTACGTTCCATGCCCATTCTGGTACGTATGCCTCTACGGTCACTGTCAGGTAAAGCGGCTCAGAGACACCTTCCTCGTCAATCAGGTAGAGGATCTCGTCATAGGTGCCCACGTTCAGGTCGGGGTTCACCGTTCCCTGGATAGATACCCAGTCTTGCGGAGCGATGCGGTCGGTGTACTTGTCGAGCTTCAGCCACGACGGACAGTTCTCGATGGTGTACATGTGGCTGGCAGCGCTGTTGTTGGCAACTGCAAGATAGATGGTTTCTCCGTAGCCGTAGGTCACAGGTTGCGTGTAGCGGTTGCTCATCCACTGCAGTGAGCTGTTCGTCACATAGTAGCTGGCCGTCTGGGGCGAAGCCATAGCATTGCCGTTTCGGTCTTCCACATCGCGCAGCGTCACATAGATATTACGGCGGTTCAGGCGGGCGTTGCTCTCGTTGATGCCCACATACAGCTGGTTGTCCTTGCCCACGAAATTGAAGTTCAGGTTCTTCAGTTCCTCATTGGGCACTACGGGTGCTGCCGTCTCGTTGGTGATACGGGTGATGATTTCTTCGGGCGAAGCGATGAATACATAGTCGCGTACTAAGGTATCTGTCGGCTCCTTTGTCACGGGGTCGAGCTCGTAGCGCACGTTGCCATTGTCATCCAGATAGAGTTTCTTGCTGTACGGATAAGCCACCATCTCCAGGTCGTTGTCTTTCTGGCGCTCTTGCCTGTCGAAGGCAAGGTAAGTCAGCAGGCCTGCTTCGTCGCCCTTCGGGCTCCTTGTGGCATAGTTCTGAATGAGTGTCAGCGGCAGGGCCTGTGCGAAGAAGCATATCTCGTCGATATTACCTGTCAGCCAGTTGCGCGTGTCGATGGTGGCAACAGCACTCTCCTGGCCGGGCTCGTCGTAACGTGCGGCGCCGATGAGCGGGTGTCCGCCACTGATGCCGCCAAGGGAGTCGGCCGCAAACGTAGACCGTAGTATCTGGTCTACATAGATATTGGCCACATTGAACGCGCGGTTTACTGTCATGGCCAAGTGATGCCACTGTCCGTCGCTCCAGTCACCGGGAATGTCCACGGTCATGCCGTGAGTCTTGTAGCGCAGTTTCTCGGCTTCGAAGCCCAGACAGAACTGGTTTTGGGCGTTAATTTCTTCTTTGCGTCCGGCGCCGTTCGAAACAAGTACGCCGCGACCCTTAGCATCGGTCTTGAACCAGAACATCAATGTGTAATCCTGCTCTGCCGTGCGGTTCAAGGCATCCTGTGTCAGGGCAATGCCCTTGTCGTCATTCTCTACGCGTAGTGACAATCCGCGAGGCATGGCCCACGAGGCTCCCTTCAGTTCGGCATTGGCACCCTGTGTCTTGTCGAGAGCGTAGTTGCCCGTGCCTTCATTCATCGGATAGTAATCGACGAGACCCATCTCGTAGCCTGTCAGTCGTTTCGAACCATAGGTGGTGCCGATTAGTCCGCCCGTCATGGCTCGATACCACAGTCGGGCTTCCATCATGCGTCCCTCATAGTAGCTGCTTTCGGTGGGGTCGTTCTCGTTAGTGCGTCCGAAAATGAGCGTGCCCGTTCCGTTATAGGCTTCTTTCATGGTGCAGGCACCAATCTGCTTGCCGCCGTTATAGAATGTCAGCGTGCTGTCTTCCTTGTTGATGCTCATTGCAACCTGCGTAAAGGCTCCCTTCACGATGGCTGAGTCAGAGAGGTATTCATTGTCGTTGACGACAGCCTTCAGCTTGAGGCCACCCGTGAGCCACAACTGCAGTTTCTTTCCGTTGGTGCCGTGTGAGAAGATGGGCATGTCGCGACCCGTCTCATCGGGTTTCACCATCAGGTCGACCGTCAGGCTCTTGCCGCTGAAGTTGCGGCGTGCCTCGGTCTCCACGCTGGCTTTGCCGTCGAATTGCAGCGAGACGGACTCTGTCACGATGTCGTTGTTTACTTCGCCCTTCACCTCGAAGTTGGTGATGGAACTCAGGTAGTTGTGTTCAATATCCTCCGAGAAGTTGAAGATGATGTTGTCACCCAGCGTCAGCACGCCGCTCTTTGGCTCGGGAGTTCCGAACAGCTGTGGCCGGCGCGTATCCTTCACGCCACTGATGATGGGCGATGCCGTAGTGAGGAACGAGTTGCCGTTTCTGCAGTACAGCACGGCCCTGAGGTCGTAGGCCTTCTCCATCACGGTGCCCTCTCCGTAGAAGTGGGTGGTGATGTTTCCGTTCTCGGGTATCATCTCGCGAACACCGCTGGCCTGGGCCATCAGCAGTGAGTCGGCATAGTAGGAACAGAGGTTTGTCCATGAGTCTTCGCCACGCAGCGATTCCTTATACTGGAACTCGATGTGGTCGAAATTGCGCTGATGCTTGTTGAAACCGTTGATGGTCACGGGCAGGAACCAGCCTCGACGGTCGTCGTACTGGGCATTGGTGTTCATCACCCATTTGTCGCCCGGCTGTGCGATGAGCACCGGTCCTGCCTCGTGCAAGTAGTGCACGTCGAAACTCACATAGTTCTGTGTGTTGGCGAAGTCGCCTTGCGATGCAACGCCGATCTTCAGACCTTCGTAGTCGAATTCCTCACCGGCATATACCTCCATTGTTTTCTCCATGACTTTGCCGGGGTAAAGGACGACGGTCATGCCCGTACCCGTCAGCGGTGCTCCGTCGATGAAGATTTTGGCGCCCTTGGGATTAGACTCCATATCCTGGATGAAGGTGAACAGCGTCAGTCCGCCGGTGGCCGCCTCGGGCTGTTCGCTCTCGTTGGTGAGGTAGACCTTGAAGCGTGCGGGGTCGCCGATAGCCACACCGCTCACGCTCTGCTTGTCAAGCGTAATCTTCGGGTTGCAGATCTTCTTGGTCCGTTCGTCGAGAATGCGCCCTCTGTCATAGAACAGGGTCTTGCGCTCATCCTCATAGGGATTACAGGTGGCACCTCCACGGGTACGATAGACGAATCCTCGTGCATAGCGTGCATTCTGCATATCGTTGTCACGACTCAGGTAGCCTCCCACATAATCGGTCATATTGTTGAAGTTCTGTTCCGTGAACACATCGAATTGGCTGACATCTTTCACATAGTCGGCATCGGTCATCGTGCGATAGAGATCGATGTTCAGATGGCTTTTTGTGTCCATACTGATGTTGAAGCTCTCCTTCCTGCTGAAGGTCTTAGTCTCTCCGGACACATCCTTGACACTATAGTTTAGCGTGGGTAGGATGCTGAATTTAAATGTCTTGCCAAAGAATGCCATTTTCGACGAGAAGGCTGGGTTCTTATTGTCCGACGACTCTGACGAGCTGGCCGTTGCCGATGTGTTGATTTTTCCCCACAGGGACTTGACTATTCTTGAAACAATCTTTATGCCAAAGAGAGAACTGGCGACCAGCGAGGCATCGGCGCCCGATTCATCAAAATAGTTGCCTGAGATAATGCCCGGGAGGTGGTAGTAGTTAGAGATGGAGTATTCGCTCTCGAACTGCTCGGCGTAGGTTACTTTCGTACCACCGTCAATGTCGTAGTTGGCCACAAAATCGGTGGCATTCAGTTTCTCTCGCTCGTTCTGGGCTATCATCTGTACCCAGCTGAATATGACCTGGTTTATCTCGGCCACCTCGTCAGAGGGGGTATCGCTGACGCTGGCAGGCACATGTATGACGTAGTTCATACTGTCCACGGGCTGCATGGTGCTGGTGTAGTAGAATATCTCATCGCCTTTGGTATTGACCAGTCCGAAGTTTTCGCTGTCGGCCGGTACGAGCGAACGATAGACGGGCTTGCCTGTGGCATCAGCCTGTCGCTGTGCTTCCTCGGCGGTGCCGATGAACATCAGTTCGCGCAGTTCCTTCACCTTTGCGGGAATCAGTTCGTTGAGAATGTACTTCTGGGAGTGTATAAACTGCGACTCTATCTTCGGTCCGTAGCCTATCGACTCGTCACGCACCAGGTGGTATTTATTACCTTCTTGGTCCTGTCCCTCGGCAATGTGTACCAGCGAGCCATACTTGTTGGTGATGCCTGCCGTAGTACCGCCGCCCAACCGGCCCAGCATGTGCTGGTAGATGCTGTCGGGTATGGCCCTGATGGTGCTCATGGGCGTCACGATGATGTTTTGGACTATGCCGATATAGAGGTCAGCTTCGGCCCCCACCATGGTGGCTGAACTGCTTGTGGTGATGTCCTGCGTCACATTCATCGTGTAGGCAAAGGCACGATGGCCTTGCATATCGAAGGCATATTCGAATTCCAGTACTTTCTCCAGATTCGAGGAGTTGATGATGCCATTGGTATGGCCTATTCCGCCGGCTGCGGCTACGGCACCCTGGTAGTTCTCCAGTGTGGTGCCCGATGCCCACGAGAGTGCCAGTCCTGAATGGAGGCTCATATCGAGTGTGTAGCTATATTTCAACTTCGAGCCTTTCGACAGCGTGGCCGTGCTGCTTCCTCCCGGCGGGTCGCGCAGGATGTCGATGAGTTGTGGCTGGCCATTGACGAGCACATCTTTGTTGTTACCGGTGGCAAACATGTTCAGCACATATCCTTTGAGAGGTTCGGCTTCATAGGTGGTGCCGTCCTGGGTCAGGGTCATCGTCACGGTCTTCACGGCATTCTCGCCGGTCAGCAGGCGCGTGGTCTGCCCGGCCTCCAGATAGAAGCGGCCCTGGCCGTTCTCGTCCAGATCGACGAACTGCTGGTTCACTCCGTCCTTCAAGCCGTTGTGGACCGTCACCCGTCCGCCGCCAATCTTCACCAAGTCTACCTTTCCCGTGCGCTCATCATTATTATATAAATAGCGCTCGCCAACCTGAATCTCGATGGGATACTTGCGCTCCAGACTGAACACGGGGTGTCCGAAGGTGTAGTCGGCAGTGCCGGCCATGACAGGCTCTGGACCATGGTCTTCGGCAGGATCATTGTCTTCCGTGCCCCGACAGGTCAGCGACAGCTCACTCAGTTGAAGCTCATAGCCTTCGTAGGTTCCGATGTGACCCCATGTCGAACTGAGGACCTCCAGACGGAAGTACTGGCAGAAGGTGTGGTTGGGTACATTGAAGTTATATGTCTGACAGTTGAAGGCTCCCATTTTGCTGTCGGCGGTTTCCATCAGTGTTGTCCATTCGTCGTCCTGATTGGCTTTGCCAAGCAAGCGCATGGCCTTGGGGTTACGACCGTCATAAATCTCCGTGTCGTTACCGGTGGTCAGGTTGAGCGACTTGAGGCTGAATGGTGCGTCGGTGTTGAATTCTACCCACCACCCTGATGTATCGGAGACGACACACCATTTGGTGTTCGGGTTGCCGTCGAACATCATCTTGTATGACTCCGCTCCTGTCTTTACATGGCTGGCATTTGTTGGTGTCAGTTTGGGCGTATGGGTGTAATGGTCATAGGGGTTGAAATACTCCTTGTATCCCGTCATGGCCTCATAGGCCAGTGGCACGGTCACCTTGTCGCCTCCGGCAGTCCTGGCGACATAGCTCTTGTCGCCGAAATAGTCGAAGGTGTCATAGCCCACCTGGCGGTAGGTGATCTCCACAGGGGCATGGTAGATGCGGTCGTAGCGGTAGTTATAGGTTTCTTCGGGCTGGCTGACGCTGATGCCGTCTGCACTGACGAAAGTTCCCTCATACCTTACGGTGTCGGGCGTAAGACTCTCCGTCAGGTCGATGACCTCGCTCACCTGTCCGTCCTGGAACAGTGTGGGATAGCCCTCGCAATACACCTGCTGCACCTTCCATCGTACGGGCGGCAGCATCAGCACATATTCGCCGGTCACCGAGTCGGGCCTGACGACCATGCGCTTACGCTGCACGTCGGCCACGGTCTTGTGGCCCTTGCCGCCCGGGTGGTCGAACGTGAGTTGCCGTGTGCTCTTTGTCGGGTTCAGGTTGTCATAGACCAGCCACGACGTGTTGTCGCCCTCGAGGGTGAGCACCATCGTCAGGTTGTCACCGAGGTTGTTGCGCGAGAGGTTGTTGTCCAGTGGCAGCGAGCCCTGGTCCTTGCCACCAACGACGCGTCCGGTGAGTTTCACCAGCGTGGCATCGTAGAAATAGGTCTGTGCGACCTTGTCGTCCAGCACTACGCCGTCGGCACTCTTGTAGTAGCCGTTGTTGACGAACGTGTGGCCTTTCATGACTACCTGTATGGTGTCGCGCACGCCGCCCATCACCTGGAAGTCGGCGCGTCCCTCAAAGTCGGTCTCCACTGGCTGTCCTGCAGCATTATGCAGCTGGCGGCCGTTCACCAGGAAGTGAGCTCCCTTGACGGGGATGCTCGTTCCTTCATACATCACATAGGCACTGAAGCCCAGTCCGTTGGTGATGGTGAACTCATGTACCTGCCGGTGGTTGCTTTCGTTGTTGAACGTCACGCTGTACGAATCGCGTTCCAGCTTGATGCCACCTTCGGAGACGGGTGTCACCACATAGACCACACTCGTCTGCCCCATGTACGACAGCGAGTCGGCCATGAAGTAGCCGGTATGGTCGGTCTTCACGGTTTTCTTCGTACCGCCGCTCTCGGGTACTACCTCCACGGAGATGTCAGGCACGCCAGTGCCGTCGTTGAAGCGCACATAGCCCTCCAAGAGTCCGGTGTGCTTGCAGGCACCCTGTGCCACCTGCGTCTCGGTGAAGCTCACTCCCTCGCAGTCGTTGGTCGCGCGTACCTTATATTCATAGTCCTCCAAGGGCGAGACGGTCTTGTCCTCGTAGCTCAGCTGGTCGATATTGGTCTCCACTTCTTTCCATGCGCTATCGTCGGTTCCCTTCGGCCGACGCAGCACGGTAAAGAAGTCAATGGGGTTGCCGTCGGTCTCCCAGACGAGCAGCACACTGCTTTGGCGTGTCTCTGTCTTCAGCATCGGGTCTATCTTGCCTATGCTCTCGTAGTGGAAGGTGGGCAGCGTGGGAGTGGGATACGAGGCAGGAGGCTCAGCATACGACGTGAAGCGGAGTGCCACTTTCCCGTCTTTTTCCTGCCAACCATCACCGAGGCTGCTCAGCATTTCGCCTACTGTGGGAGCAACAAAGGTCTGTGTCTCGTCTTTCGGCAGGAACTCCGTCAGGTGATAGCAGTTCGCGAATGCTCCTGTAACATTGGCCAGACCGCTTCCGATATGAGTCCAACTCATATTGGTGTTGGGGAAGCCTTCGAAACTTCCGTTCTCCACATTGTTGAAGAAAGAGTTGCTGTTGCCGCTTTCCTCCCAACCGAGGAATGCTCCGGCATATCTGCCGGAACCAGCTCTTAGTGTGCCGTCGAAAAGACAGTTGGTGATGGTATGGCTGGCATTGTGTCCATGACCGATGAAACCGCCGATATGTGTTTTGTCGGTTAGCACCGTGACAGAGACTTGGCAGTTACTGATGATATTTCGTCTGCCACTGCTTGCATAGCTGCTGGCAACAAGACCGGAGCAGTGGATATTCCCTTGGATTTTGCCCGTGACACGCAGATTCTCGATGGTATAATCCCTGGCAAAGCGGAAGGGTGCTATATTGTCAAGAGGATTCCAAAAATCGTAGTTCAACGTATGGCCGTTACCATCGAAATGTCCTCGGAATGCGAGAGCCTGTGTTGGACCTATGAGGTATTTTGCATTGATGTCGGCATAGAGGCGTGCGTTCACGTCGTACTGGCCATTGGCCTCCTGCACCATGTCGCGGAAGGTCACCCAGTCGGCTTCCGTGCGGATGGGGAAGAAATAGGGTTCTATGCCATCCCAGGTGTTAATGGGCGATGCGCCCTGGTCGATATAGAGCTTGATGTCGTAGTCCACGCAGGGTCTCGTGAATGCCACTAATTTGTAGCGCTGCTGGCGTTCGTCGTCTGTAAGGGTGTAGAGCATGGAGTCTACCGGTTCGCCGGCACGGTTTTTCATCAGGATGCGCAGTTTGAGTGCGGCTCGGTTGTCCCATACGGCATTGCGTTCGTTGGCATAGTTCCACGAGATACGCACGGTGTGGGCTCGTTCGTCCTCCCACTTGGCATCGTACGAGGCGATG
>JAFUSV010000172.1 GCA_017467565.1 Prevotella sp. | reverse complement strand
GGTCAACTGCGCCTTGACCATGTCTATCTTCCAAGGTTTGATGTGTCCCGGACGCAGCCGGTGATGGGTGTCGAGGATGGAATAATAGAGCATCACCTTCAGCCCTTCGGCACGGAAGGCATCGGCAAATTCGCGTACCACGTCGCGCCTGAGCGGTGACTGCATGACGTTATAGTCCGTGGTCTTTGTGTCCCAGATGCAGAAGCCGCTGTGGTGCTTCGTTGTCAGGCATCCGTACGACATGTTGGCGGCTTTGGCTGCCCGTGCCCACTGCCGGCAGTCAAGGTGCGTGGGGTTGAATACGGCGGGCGGAAGGTCGGGATCGGGCCAGTCCTCGGGGGCATAGGTGGGGATGTTGTAGTGGATGAACATGCCGAACTGCAGGTCGACAAACTGTTGCTGGCGTTCTGAAAGGGACGTCTGTGCGAAGCCCGATGATACGGCTGACATCAACAGAGACAAAAGAATCATTCTTTTCATGTGGAACCTTTTATGTTGTTTGCCCTGCAAAAATACAAAAAAACATTGACAAACGCAAGACAGGGTACAAAAAAATGACCCCTCCCGAAAGAGGGGCCGTTTGCTTCCCTCTCTCTCGGGAGGGATTTTACTTTTCTTTTACTGTCTATTAGTCGATATTAATCTGACGATGAACCGTCGGCTTTTCCTGTACGAACTTCGGCAACTCTACGGTGAGCACACCGTCGTTGACGCGGGCGGCAATATGGTCTTTCTCTACGTCGTCAGGCAGGATAAGTGTCTGTTCGAACTTCGAATAGCTGAATTCACGACGCAGGTAGTGGGCCTTCTTGTCCTCCTCTTTCTGTTCGGCCTTGCGCTCCATCTTGATGACGAGGTTGCCCTCATCATTGATGTTCACGTTGAAGTCTTCTTTCTTCATTCCGGGGGCGGCAAGTTGTACGGTGTATGCCTTTTCGCTCTCGATGACGTTGATGGCCGGAGCTGTAGCGGCAGCGCGCGGCATGAAATCGGTGTCGAAGAAGTCATTGAATACTTCGGGTAACCAAGCGTTTCTACGAATCATTGGTGTCATAATCATTTCCTCCATTTATTAAATTGTTATACGTTCTTTTATTATTATTGTGTGTGGAGCCTTGCGGCTTCAACCATTATCATGCAAGAAACATACCAACAATAAAAAAGATGACATTATGACATACCGATAAGACAATATGACACACAGTATATGGAATATTGACTTTTGAATGTTCTTGGTTATTACCTATTCAGCTTCCACACGGCACCGTCCTTGGTGTCTTTCACTTCGAAGCCGGCGGCAGCCAAGGCATCGCGGATCTGGTCGCTCGTGGCCCAGTCCTTGTTGGCCTTAGCCTTGGCACGCAGCTCCAGCACCATGTCGACGACACGACCGAAGGCCTCCTCGCGCTGGTCGTTGTTGGCAGTATGGTCGTCGCGCAGACCCAGGATGTCGAAGGCAAAGAGGCGCATCGTAGCCTTCAGTTCCTGCAGGCAGTCGCTGCAGATGGTAGCCTTATGGTCAACCAGCTTGTTCACTACCGAGCAGGCTTCGAACAAGGCGGCGATGACCAGCTGAGTGGCAAGGTCGTCGTTCATGGCGTCATAGCACTTCTGGCGCAGAGCCTTCACGATGCGCTCCGTCTCGGCATCGCAATGGGCGTCAGCCTGCACGCGGTCGAGGTCGGCGATGCCGTTGAGGAGCTTCTCCAGCCCCTTCTGCGAGGCGATGAGGGCATCGTTCGAGAAGTCTACCGTCGAACGGTAGTGGGCAGAAAGGATGAAGAAGCGGATGGTCATCGGCGTGAAAGCCTGCGAGAGACTGTCGTGGCGGCCGGTGAAGAACTGCTCCAGCGTGATGAAGTTGCCCAACGACTTACCCATCTTCTGTCCGTTAATGGTAATCATGTTGTTGTGCATCCAGTACTTCACCATCTGCTCACCCTGCGAAGCCACAGCCTGGGCTATCTCGCACTCGTGATGGGGGAACACCAGGTCCATGCCACCGCCGTGGATGTCGAACCGACGGCCCAAGTACTTCCGGCCCATCGCCGTACACTCACAGTGCCAGCCCGGGAAGCCGTCGCTCCAAGGACTCGGCCACCGCATGATATGCTCCGGCTGAGCCTTCTTCCACAGTGCAAAGTCAGCCTGACTCTTCTTCTCGCCCACACCGGCCAGCGAGCGACTCTCGTCCTTGATGTTCTCTAAGGAGCGACCGCTGAGGATGCCATACTGATACTTCTTGTTATAAGCCTCAATGTCGAAATAGACAGAGCCGTTCGACTCGTAGGCAAACCCATTCTTCAGAATCTCCTGCACCAGTTCCTCCTGCTCAATGATATGCCCCGTGGCATGAGGCTCTATCGACGGCGGAAGCACGTTCAGCGCCTCCATCGCCTGATGGTAGCGGTTCGTGTAGTGCTGCGCTATCTCCATCGGCTCCAGCTGTTCCAGCCGAGCCTTCTTGGCAATCTTGTCATCACCCTCGTCGGCATCGTGCTCCAAGTGCCCCACATCAGTGATATTACGCACATAGCGTACCTTATATCCCAGATGCTTCAGGTAGCGGAACAGAACGTCGAAGGTGATAGCCGGACGGGCATGACCCAGATGCGGATCACCATAGACCGTAGGACCACACACATACATGCCCACGTTAGGGGCATGCAAAGGTTCAAAACGCTCTTTCTGTCGTGTCAGCGTGTTATAGATAAGAAGAGTCTGTTTCATCGTACTTTATTCATTTTTTTCGTTTCAAAGTGCAAAGGTACGAAAAAAACGATTAAGTGAGGAAGAATAAATTTATTTATTTTTCCGAGCGTGAGTTTTTTATCCAAAAAAAAGAGAAATGAGAAATGAGAAATGAGAAATTATGATAAAAACAGAAACTTGTTCTGAAGATTTTGTCAGATTTTGATTAGATTTGCGAGATTTCTGTCACGAAGTGACACTTTGTCTTTTTGTGACCAAAGGCTGGTCACAATGAGACCAAAGCTTGGTCACGATGAGACCAAAGGCTGGTCACAATGAGACCAAAGGCTGGTCACGATGAGACCAAAGTGAGGTCGTTTTTCTGGTCACGACGAGACCAAATTTCGTTAACCATTCTGGTCTCATCCGAAAGGCTGACTTCCGCCCGCCAAGTCTTTAGAAACCATTCCGTTAGCATCTTTATGCATTCAGACGCTTTTGTAAATATTTCCGAATGGAAGGAAAAAGTCTGAGGAGCCCAGAGAGCATACCACCCTCTGAACTCCTCTAAATTCCATTCTCTTAATTTTATTGTTTTTGAGACTTATTCTTCATCATTGTCACCGATGTAAATATCGTCGCCTTGCTTGTATTCATTTACACTATTAGAGGCTGTCAGCAGTCCTGCGGTTATTGCTATATGCACTGTCTCGACAATGGGTTTTGTATATTCTTTCTTCATAGTTTTTATTCTGTAATAATGTTGTTGCCGCTATTATTGTAGAGCGAGTTTTTGCCTATGTTGATTTTTACGTCGTACTGTGTGCCCCCAGCCAGTGTGGCGCCGAAGGGGATATAGGCCGTGCCGTCGAAAACGCTGCTGCCGTCCTTCCTGATGGTGCATGTCAGTTCAAGATAGGTGTTGGCCGGTGCGGATGGGGGTGTCCATGCCGTGAGCTTCTGGGGAATGAGGAACAAGTAGGGGGCATCCGTTGCACCGAGGGCCTCGTAGTCGGAATTGCTCAGTGTCTTTTCTGTACCGTCGTAGAGGGTATAGCTTGATTTCTCATCGCCTAATGTCCACGTCGAAGTGTTGTAGTAATAGTTGCCAGCCTTCACCACTCCTGAAAGTTTGACGCTGCTGACGGTCAGCGTGTAGTCGCTCAGGTTGTTCGCTTTCTTGACGTAGAACTTCACGGCAGCGCAGGCGTGGTCGAAAGTGAAGTTGAGGTGCCCGCCGCACTCTTTGTAGGATGCTGAGAGGGTGGATACGAGCAGGTCTTTCTGCTGTGCTGCGTTCTCGTCAACGGAAAAATAGATGTATGGTGTGCCTTCGTCGTCGTCCCGTTGGAACGTGCCGTCGCTGTGGGCATACCAGTTGACTACTATATTATCATTATCTGTGTCAGGCCAATAGCCACAGTTCCATGTGCCTGCGGTCTTTGTGGCAGTGCGCTTGCCCGTGCTCGGCTTTGAGCCATATACATAGTCAATCGAGAAGGCGCTAAACGTCTCGGTCGTGGTTATTGCCGCGCGGGTGCTGCGGACAAGGGCCGCATTGGATGTTGGAGCGGTAAAAGGTTTTTCGCTGACTGTGACGGTGATGGGGCGTTCCTGTACGGGAGCGACCTCATCGTCATTACTGCAAGCCGCGAGGCCTGTAGCAATGAGCAATAGTATCAAAAGTTTGCACTTCGTACGAACATTCTCTCGCTCAGCATAGCAAACCCGTTTGCTATGCTCTCGCTTCATCGAATTTTTCTGTTTCATTGTTTTTAATAGTCGGAAATTTTAACTGCATCGGGGAAGGTGTAAATCTTCTTCTCTTCTGCTCGGTAATACTTTAGCGTGGCCACCTCATCTTGCTGGTGTCCGAAAATGGTCATTGTTGAATTGTCAATAGTCAATGAAGCAACGCCCAGGCACTCGTCGCCCACGAAAGCAGCGCAGATGTCATCCTCGGCGGGGGTGAGGCCTGCCTTGGCGATGATACCGTCAACCTGTACGTTTATCACCACAGGATATTTCTCTGCTCCGAGGGTAAACTGTGGGATGATGTCCTCATCTACGCCGTAGATTTCATCGGGCTGATAGTTTATCTGTGCGGTACGGGTGAAGATGTGGCGCAGACGGCTATTGTAATAGCACAACTTGATGTCTAAGAGTTTTTCTTGTGTTTCGTTGCCATAGACCTTCAGCAAGAAGTAGGAACTGTAACTCGGTTCTTCGCTGCCGAGGTTGATGGCTGGCGAGGCCAGTGAACGCAATTCACCTTCCACAAAGACGGCCATCATATCGTCGTCACTGATGTAGGGCTGCAATGCGTCCTCCATCTTGACCAACAGTACTGCCCAGTTCTCATAATCGCTGGCCTGTGGTGCTTGCCAGTCGGGGCGCTCCTGATTGTAACTCCAGTCCATTTGCCACGATGGCACAGCTTCACTTTCTTCCACCGTAAAGGAAGTGTTTTCCTTCTCGTCATCGCTGCTGCAAGCCCCCAGAAAGAGGCCTGCCAGCAGGATGCTTATTGATAATATGCTTTTCTTCATATCACTTGATTATAATTTTCTTACCATTAAAGATGTATACGCCATTCTGAGTAGGACGCTTCTGCAGAAGGAGACCGCCAATGGTGTACCACATGCCCTCCTCGTTTTCGCTATGTGCAAAGTTGATAGCCGTAGGCTCGTCGGGACTACCTACAACGTCATTGGCTGTGTAGGTCATCACCTCTGGTGTCGAGGCCACTATCTCACCTTCGCGTTCGATGGCAAACCAGATGCCGCTCTGCTCAGCACCGCCGATGGAGAGGTAAAGCGGTTCGGTGGTCTGCGACTCAGACGGAGACGACACGATGGCTTCGCCCACTCGTTCGCCATTGCTGTAGGCCACGAGCCTGTCGCCTTCTTCGGTCTCAAAGTTTTGTATCACTGCACTCACGCTCATGGTTGATTTGCAGCGTGCCGGTGCTTTGGCATAGCTGGTGCTGTACGACCACTCGTCGAGGAATGTGCTGCCGGGCTCATAGAACGGGTACGTGAACGCCGCGTCGCCCTCACCCTTACGCAGCAACATATAGCCTTCGCCGGGCTTCATGTACTGAAGGCTGCCCTTCCAGCGGCCCACGCCGCCTACCTTGGTGAAATAGGCAAACTGGTCGTGGCTCTTGATGACGTCGCCCACCTCGGCTTTGTCGTAGTAATCGCTCAGGGCTGTCTCCACACTCAGGTTCATCATCGGCGTGTAGCCTATGCCGTTCCATCCCTGCTTCAGTTCGATGGTGCGGGCATCGGGTTGACTGATGATATAGCCTGCCACGGGGAACTCAATGTCTTCCTGCACCATGATAGCATAGGACTTGCGAGGCGAGAGGCGCACAGTTCCTGTCTTTCCGCTGCCTATCCAGTGGCCGTCTTTGTATATCAACGTCAGGTTGCTGTTCATGTCGGTCAGGATGTCGTTCTCCTTCCAGGGCAGTCCGTCAAGCAGATTGTTCAGGTTGAAGAGTTCTTCGCTGGCCACATTGAACGACACCCAGTTCCATCCTTCCTTCAGAACGAAGGTCTGCACATACCGGCCGCCAGCGTCGAACCTTATGGGCGAGTCAGTGCCTAACACGGCCTTGTTTTGGAACGTTATTTTCTGGTTGGGTGTGAGCAGCAGTTCGCGTCCGGTAGCGTATTGCCACATCTTGAAGTACAGTTCGCGACCGTAGGACAGGCTGTCATGGACGGTTATGTAGAGTCCTGTCTCGCCTGTGAGCGCCGAGTGGCTGATGTTGGCAATGCCGTGGCAGTTGTTGTTGCGGTCAAACACGCCGATAATGTCGCGGGTGTCGGTATCCAGTTCATTGTTGATATAGACCTGACCGACGATGTTCATCGAATATTTCAGCAGCTCACCGGGTATATTGTACGACCATTCAGGCTGGTCGCCCTCCACGGTTAGGTTCAGGTATAGCGGCTCTGAAACGCCGTCCTCGTCAACGAGGTATATGACCTCATCATAAGAACCTACGTTCAGGTCTTTGCTCACAGTGGCATAGATGCTGGTGTAGTCCTGGGGACTGATGCGGTCACTATACTTGTTGAGCGTGAGCCACTTGGGACAGTTCTCAATCGTGTAGGTGTGTGTCGTGGCACTGAAGTTCACTATGGCCAGATAGATGTTGCCGTTGTCCCATCCATAATGCATGGTCTCGCTGACGCGGTTTGTGCTCCACTGCAGTGCGCTGTTCGTGACGTAGTAGCAGGCCGTCTGTGGCGACGCCATCGTGTTGCCGTTGCGATCCTCAATGTCGCGCAGGGTAACATAGATGTTGCGGCGGTTGATGCGCGATGCCTGCTCGTCAATGTTCACAAACACCTGATTGTCCTTGCCCACAAAGCCGAAATTCAGGTTGTGCAGCTCCTCGAATGGCACCACGGGTGCAGCCGTCTCGTCGGTGATGTGGCGGAGTATTTCGTCGATGTCATCGACAAACACATAGTCGCGTACCGGCGTTGTGGTGGGCTGCTGCGTCACGGGGTCGAGCTCATAGCGTTGGTTGCCCTGCTCGTCGGTATAAATCTTCTTGCTGTACGGGTAGGCAACGGTCTCTATGTTGTTGTCCTTTTGGCGCTCCTGACGATCGAACGGAAGGTAGGTCAGCAGTCCGGCCTCGTCGCCCTGCGGACTCTTCGTGGCGTATGCCTTGATGAGCTGCAGCGGCAGGGCCTGTGCAAAGAGACAGAGTTCGTCGATGTTGCCGCGCAGCCAGTTGCGGGTGTCGATGGTGGCAACCGTTCCGTTCTCGCCAGTGGTGTCGTATTTGGCACCGCCGATGAGCGGATGACCGCCGCTGATGCCACCAAGCGAGTCGGTAGCGAAGGTTGTGCGCAGCGTCTCATCCACATAGATATTGGCCAGCGAATGTGCGCGGTTGACAGTCATGGCGTAGTGGTGCCACTGGTTGTCGCTCCAGTCACCCGGCACTTCTATGGCCATGCCGTTGGAGCGGAACATCAGTTTCTCCGCCTCAAAAGCGATATTGAACTGGTTCTCGGCCCCGATGTCGGTCTTCATGCCCGCACCATTGCTCACGAGTACGCCGCGGCCATCGGTGTCGGTCTTGAACCAGAATGTCAGCGTGTAGTCCTGCTCCTTGGTGCGGTTCAGGGCCTGCTGTGTGAGTGCCAAACCCTTGTCTTCCCAATCCAAATGGAGAGACATGCCGCGCGGCATGGCCCACGAAGCGTCGATCAGCTGTGCGTTGGCACCCTGCGTCTTGTCGAGGGCGTAGCTGCCAGTGCCTTCGTTCATCGGATAGTAGTCGACAAGTCCCCTCTCGTAGCCCGTCAGTCGCTGGCTGCCGTAGGTGGTGCCGATGAGTCCGCCTGTCATGGCCCGATACCACAGGCGAGCCTCCATCATGCGGCCCTCGTAGTATGTGGCTTTCTTGCGGTTGCTCTCCTGTGTGCGTCCGAAGATGAGACGGCCTGTGCCGTTGTAGGCTTTTGCCAAGTCAGCCTCGCCTATCTGCTTGCCGCCATTGAAGAAACGCAACTTGGAGTTCTCATTGTCAATAACCAAGGCCACCTGTGTAAAGCCGGAGCTTGCGATGGCTTCCTCAGAGGTATAGGTCAGGTCGTCAACAACCGCCTTCAGTTTTTTGTCGGCGGTCAGCCACAGCTGCAATTTCTTGCCGTTGCTTCCGTGCGAGAAGAGTGGCATGTCGCGGCCCGTCTGGTCGGGACGAATCATGAGGTCGATGGTCAGGTCCTTGCCGCTGAAATTGCGCTGGGCCTCACTCTCCACAGAACTGATGCCCGTGAACTGCACGCTCACGGCATCTGACACATTATTATTTACTTCTCCCTTTACCTCGAAGTTGGTTTTCGCGTCGAGATAGTTATGCTCTATGTCCTCCGAGAAGTTGAAGATGATGTTATTGCCCATTGCCAGCATTCCATCTTTAGGTTCTGGCGAGCCAAACAGCTGCGGACGGCGCGTGTCCTTCACACCGCTCACGATAGGCGAAGCCGTGGTGAGGAACGAGTTGCCATTTCTGCAGTAGAGCACGGCACGCAGGTCGTAGGCCTTCTCCATCACCGTGCCCTCACCGTAGAAGCGGGTCGTGATGTTGCCATTCTCGGGTATCATCTCCCGCTGACCGCTGGCCTGGGCCATCAGCAGTGAGTCGGCATAGTAGGAGCACAGGTTGGTCCAATACTCATCACCACGCTGAGACTCCTTGTATTGGAACTCTATATGGTCGAAATTCTTCTGCTGCTTGTTGAAGCCTTCGATGGTGACGGGCAGGAACCAGCCACGTTCTGCATCATACTGAGCTTCGGTGTTTATCACCCACTTGTCACCAGGGGTGGCAATGAGCACTGGGCCAGCCTCATGCAGGAAGTGCACATCGAGTTTCACCTCGTCGTAGACGTTCTCCCAGTCGTTCTTGGCAGCCAGACCTATCGTGATGCCTTCGTAGTCGAAATCCTCACCTGCATACACCTCTATCACCTTCTGAACCATTTGTCCGGGGTTCAGTATGATGTCGCGGCCACCACCGTCGATAGCTTTCCCGTCGACGAAGATGCGGGCGCCGCCAGGGTTGGTGTTCTCTTTCAGATAGAGCTGATACACCGCCACACTGCCGGTGGCAGCCTCAGGATTCTCACTGTCGTTGGTCAGGTTGAGGGTGAAACGGGCAGGCTGGCCGTAGGGCACGCCGCTGATGCTCTGTCGGTCGGCCGTAATCTTCGGGTTGCAGATCTTCTTCGTGCGCTCGTCGAGGATATGACCTGGATTGTATACCAGCGTGCGGCGCGCGTCCTCCCACGGGTTGACGGTGGCACCACCAAGGGTCTGATAGACGAAGCCACGGGCATAGCGGGCATCGTCCATGCTGCTTTCAATCTTCAGGTGATTCTCCACGTAGTTGGTCATATCGTTGAAGTTGGCATTGGTGAACACATCGAACTGTCCAGCCGACTTCAACACGTCGACATCGGTATCCACGCGATAGACGTTGAAGTTCAGGTGGCTCTTCTTGTCCATAACAATGTCGAAGCTCTCCTTTCGACTGAAGGCCTTTGATTCGCCCGCCACATTCTTCACTTCGTAGTCCAGTACGGGCAACAGGCTGAACTTGAACGTGCTTCCGTAGAAGTAGACTTCCGTATCGAATCTGTTGGATCCGCCTTTCGCATCACCAGAACCACCGATCTGTGTGGTTGAATTGACTTTTTTCTTATAGACTTCCTTAAGGATGAACTGAACGACCTTGATGCCGACTATCGAGCCAATGACAATGCCCATGTCGGAACCGTCCTCATCGAAATACTGGCCAGACATGACGCCCGGCAGGTGGTAGTAGTTGGAGATGCTGTATTCGCTCTCGAACTGCTCGCCGTAGTGCACCTTACTGCCACCATCAACATCATAGTTGGCCAGGAGATTATTGGTCGTGCTGAAGGTCACTATCTTCTCGTGTTCGTTGTCGGCCACCATCTGTATCCAGGCATCGATAATGGAGAATATCTCGAAGGCCTCGTCGGTGAAATCGGTCGTGATGCCGGTGGGCTTCACCATCTCGTACTCCGCTCCGAACAGCTCGTCGTCGGCACTGACCTTCGACCAATAGACAGGCTTGCCAGTGGCATCAGCCTGAGTCTGTGCCTCCTCTTTGGTGCCGGTGAACATCAGGGCGCGCAGCTCTTTCACCTTTTCGGGTATCAGCTGGGTGAGGATGTGTTTCTGCGAGTGTACGAACTGCGACTTCACCTCCGGACCATAGCCGATGGACTCATCGCGCACGAGGTGGTACTTGTTGCCCTGCGCATCATGTCCCTCGACTATATGGACGAGCGAGCCGTATTGATTATCGATGCCGCTTGTAGTGCCGCCCAGTCTGCCCAGCATGTGCTGGTAGAGGCTGTCGGGAATGGCGCGGATGGTGCTCATGGGTGTCACCACAATGTTCTGCACCGTACCGATGTAGAGGTCGGCATCGGCTCCCACCATCTTCGGGTCACTGCTGGTAGTGATGTCCTGCGTGACATTCATCGTATAGGCGAAGGCGCGGTGACCCTCCATGTCGAAGGCGTACTCGAAATCCAGCAGTTCCTCGTTATCGTTGCCGTTGATGATGCCAGTAGTCCAGCCTGCTCCCTGGGGTGCCGCCACAGACCCCTGGTAGTTGTCCAGCTTTGAACCAGTGACGATATTCAAGTGCAGTCCGGCCTTCAGTTTCATGTCGAGCGTGTAAGTGTATTTCAGCGTCGAGCCTTTCGACAGCGTGGCAGAGCTACCGCCTCCGGGCGGGTCGCGCAGAATGTCGATGAGCACAGGCTCACCGTTGACCAACACATCCTTGGCACTGCCAGTGGCAAACATATTCAGGATGTAACCCCGCAACGGCTCCGCCTCATAGGTGGTCCCGTCCTGCGTCAGTGTCATCGTCACAGTGCGCAGGGCATCCTCACCGGTGAGCAGGCGTGTGGTCTGGTCTACCGTCAGGTAGAAACGGCCTTGACCGTTCTTGTCCAGTTCCACCGTCTCTTGAGCTGTTCCGTTCTTCATGCCGTTGTGCACAGTCACCCGTCCTCCGCCAATCTTCACCAAGTCGGTGCGCTGGCTATTCGCCTCGTTGTTATAGGGATAGCGCTCAGCCACCTGTATCTCGATGGGATAGGTGCGGTCCAGACTGAACACCGGGTGACCAAAGGTGTAGGCTGCAGTGTTCGTGGCATCTTCCTTGAAAGCCAGCGGCACCGTCATCTTGTCGCCGCTGACGGTCTGTGCAGTGTAAGTCTTGTCGCCAAAATAGTCGAAAGTATCGTAGTTGGTCTGACGGTAGGTGATTTCCACAGGTGAGTGGTAGATGCGACTGTAGGTAGCGTTGTAGCGTTCCACGGGCTGATTGACCACGTTGCCGTCGGCATCGTTGTAGCTGCCCTCGACGGTATGCTCTTGCAGGGTGAGGCAGTCCGTCAAATCGACCACCTCACTAGCCATGCCGTCCTGGAACAGCGTGGGGTAGCCCTTGCAATAGATCTGTTGCACCTTCCAGCGCACGGGCGGCAACATCAGGACGTACTCGCCGGTAACGGAGTCGGGCTTCACAATCATACGTTTACGCATCGTCTGCACCTGCGTGCGATGGTTGCCGCCGATGTGTACAAAGGTGGTGTCGCGCTGGGTGCGTTCGGGGTTCAGGTTGTCATACACTAACCACGAGGTGTTGTCTCCCTCGAGTGTGAAGACCATCGTCAGGTCATCGCCCAGGTTGTTGTGGGAGAGGTTGTTGTCAAGGGGCAGACGGCCCTGGTCGTCGCCACCTACGATGCGGCCCGTCAATTTCACCTTCGTGTCATCGTAGAAATATATCTGCGCCACGTCGTCGGTGAACTCATGGCCCTCGACGCCCTTGAAGTAGCCATCGTTAGTGAAGGTATGACCGTCCATCACGGCCTGGATGATGTTCTTGCCACTGAGCACATGGAAAGAGAAACTGCCGTCGAAGTCGGTCTCCATGTAGCCACCTTTATTATTATGGAGCAACTGGCCGTTCACGCGGAAACGGGCACCCTTCACGGGGATGCTGGTGCCGTCGTACATCACGTAGCCGGTGAAGCGATGGCCGTTGGTGATGATGAACTCGTGCAGCGTCTCGTCGTTGCTCTCGTTGTTGAAGGTCACGGCATAGCTTTCCACCTCTAATTTGATGGCACTGCTGTTCACGGGTGTCACGGTGTAGGTGATGCTTGGCTGACCGAAGTACGACAGTTCATCGGCCACGAAGTAACCAGCCTCATCGGTCTTGACAGTGGTGGTTTCACCAGATGGTGCAGTGACACTCACGTCAATGCCCGGTATGCCCGTTCCGTCCTTCATGCGCACATAGCCCGAGACGCGCCCCGTGTGCTTACAGGCACCCTGGGCGATGTCTGTCTCTGAGTAGCTCATGCCCTCGCAGTCGTTGGCACCGCGCACCAGATACTCGTAGTCCATGAGTGGCGACACAGTGGTGTCCTCATAGCTCATGCGGTCCAGCTGGTCGGCAATGACGTCCCAGTCGCTGCTACCCTTCTCGCGGCGCAATACCTGGAAATAGTCCACAGGATTGCCGTCGGTGTCCCAGGTGATGACCACGCTGCTCTGGCGCGTCTGCGTCAGCAGCGTCTTTTCCACCTTACCGATGCTCTCGTGGTGGAAGGTAGGCAACGTGGGGGTGGGATAGCTTTCCGAAGGGGCGGCGAACTGCGTTGTGACGGGTACAATGGCATTGCCTTCCTTCTTCCAACCTGAGCCGAGGGCGGCCAAAAGGTCGTCTTCTGTCTTTACTTCCATTTCGGGGTCGTCGCCATTATTGGTGGTAATGGGCACGGCCTTGCCGTTGACCAATTGCCACTGGCTACCTAACAGCTCGACGACCTTTGACTGGTCGGTCACATTCCTGTTGGCGTCGGAATACATCTCGCCCCAGTTGTGAGCAGAGTAGCAAGTCGGGCCACCACCCAGCGGTGAGTTCCAACCATGATAACAGAATCCGAAGAAAGAAATACCTTCTCCGCTGCCGTTTTCGTATAGCCGGTCATAAATCCAGGTGCCTTCACCCCATCCGCAGAAGGCTCCGCCGTAGGAACCGGCGGTACCGTTGGCCACCAGCTTTCCGTCGAAGAGACAGTCGGTAATATTGACACGCCCTCTATTGGCATGGCCTACGAAGCCACCAACGTGGGTAAAAGTGGTTGTGACTGTGGCTGAGACGCGCACGTTGTTAATATCCAATGTATATGCATCATATCCAAATCCCACCAGTCCGGAGGTGTGCTGGGTGCCTGTGACGCTGCCAGTGACAGTGAGGTTGCGGAAGGTGGCGTTGCCTGCATACCGGAAGGGTGCAGTGTAAGCCTCGTTGGTTGTTATATTCAGGTTGAGCGTATGGCCATTGCCGTCGAAAATACCGCGGAACCGGGCATTTCCAGTGCCCACGGGGCTGGTGACGGTGATGTCGTCATAGAGAATGGCGTTCACATCGCTGTTGCCTTGGGCCGAATTTACTTTGCTGACGAAGGTCTGCCAGTCAGTAGCGTTGCGAATGATGAAAAACTCTGTGCCGCTGACAGTGACGGTGGTGGGGAAGGGCTCGTAGTTGAAGTTGCTCTGACAGTTGATGAGTTGTAACCTCGCATCACTACCGGTCCGTGCGAAAGTCCGGCAGCCATCAAGTTTGGTGGTGATGGCCTCGGGCGCAAACAGACAGTTGGTCAGCGTGACCATGACACCATTGACGCTTCTTACCCAACCAATGAAGCCACCGTTGTTGGTGCAGTTGGCTCCTGCCATAGTGCCATAGAAGGCGCAGTTGGTCATGGTCAACGTACCGCCACCGACCACTCCCACAAAGCCGCCATTGCTGCCATCGCCGTTAGCTGTGCTGTTGACGGTTACAGACGAGAGGCAGCTTTCTATCCTGTTATCACCACCGGCAATACCTCCTATCAGTCCGCCGCATCCGCGTGAGCCGGTGATGGTGCCTGTTAGCTTGAGGTTAGTGATGGTGGCACCATTCACTTGGAGGAACAGGGCTTGACTGTTGCTTGAATTGATGTTGACGTTGATGGTGTGGCCGTTGCCGTCGAAGTGGCCCATGAACGGAGCACTATCCGAGCCGCAGCTTTTAACGGTGCTGATGTCGGCATAGAGGCGGGCATTCACGTCTTCCATGCCCTTGGCATCGATGACCTTCTGGCGGAAGGTGTCCCAGTCGGCAGACGTTCGGATGGGGAAGTAGTAGGGGGTCAGTTCCTCCCACAGGTGTATGGGCGAGGTGCCACGATCGACATACACCTCTATTTTATAATCCACGCACGGGCGCGTAAGGTTGACAATCTTATACTGCTGCTCTCGCTCAGCTTCGCTGAGTTCCATCTCCTGGGTCTCTACCACCTCGCCGGCACTGTTGGTCGATGTGATGCGCAGCATCATCTTGGCGCGGTTGTCCCACACGACGTTCGGCTCGTTGGCATAGTCCCAGGCGACGCGCACGGTGTAGGCCCTTTCGTCCTCCCAACGGGCCGAGTAGTTGCTGATGCGCAGCAAGTGGATGTCAGCAACGGTGCACGAGGACTGCTGGGCACAGTTGTTGCCGTCCCATCCCCAGTTCTGGGTAATCATGCGGCGCACGCGGTAGGTCAGCCGGTCGAGGGTGCCGTTGCCCGTAAGCTGTCCGTCGGCAATGGCATCAACGAGAGTGCTGTCAACGTAGGTGTAGCTGAGCTTGTCGCTATTAAGCACGAAGGGCTCCGAGCCGATGGTCACGAAGTCGGCCTCCTCGCCCGTCAGCGAGCGCTGCACCTCGAAGAAGTCGGTGCTGGCCAGATCGTTGGTGTTGGGATACATGATGTTCCACGTCAGCTGTACCGATGACTTGTGGTCGCCAAGCGGCTGGGCTATGAGGCCCATGGGGGCATGGATCATCATCAGGTCTTGCGTGGATGAAGAGATGTCCTTCAGTTCGTAGCCGTCGTTGTCCTTGTAGCTCACGACAACACGGAAGTTGTCGTGGGGCACGGTGGCATCGAGATAGATGGTGCCGTTGTTGGCATCGGTGGGCAAAGCGACGCTGACGGGCTGCCCGTTGTAGTCGGTGTATTCATAGCGGGCTGCCGTTATGTCGTTGCTGGCAATGAACCAAGGCAGCTCCAGCTTGCCAGCCTCGCTATAGGCCAACGTAGCCATGGTCACCTGTGGGACAACCACGCTTTGGGCTTCAGGGATGGTAATGGTAGAACTGTTGAGCCCCGACACTTTCTCGGCTTTGCGGGTGCCGGTACCTGTGCGGTGCACATCCCATGAGAACTTAACCTCGCAGCCAAGCATGTCGTAGGGGAGCCGCCACACCACGGATACATTGTAGGAATGACCGTCGCTGTTGCGATATATCGTACGCGACTGCCAGTCGTCCTCACTGGTGAGGGTGAAATTGTTGCTTGAATTTCCTTGCGTCACCTTGAAACTGCCACCGGCCTCGGTCTTGAAATTGATGGACACATCACTGTTCCCGCTGTTGATACTGCCGCCGGTGCGCTTCCAGAGGAAGGCATAGAGCGAGTGTGACTGTCCGTTATTGTCTGTCCACTGAGCAGTCAGCTTTCCGTCGTCAATGTAGGTGTCCTCATTCTCCTGGTCGTAGACAGGCACTTGGATGCGTATGGTGTTCGATCCATTGAGCATCACCTGATAGTTGTAGGTCTCGTCAACATACGTGGCCGCCGCCCGCTGTGGCAGCAGGGCCAGCAGCAACATGGCAGCGAAGACTGCCAGGAATTGGCCCCGGCCAGGGGCATTCATTTCTCGTTGTCTCATGGTTTGTTCCACTTTTTTTATTATTGTTTTTTATGATTTTAGTCGTGATAATTACAATAGTGCCGCACGGTTGACGCCGAGGCTGACGGCGCGGTCGATGACACGGTGGCGGCGCTCCACCTCGTCAACGATAACCTTGTTCTTGAGTTGCAACTCGTCGTTCTTGCGAGCCATACGCCAGACAAGGAAAACAACGAGCACCACGAGCACAGCGATGATGCCCGTGAGCAAAAGGATGAGTGTTGATGTGTGCATAAGCAAACTTTATGATTACAGCGCAAAGGTACAACAAAAAGTCTGTGCCTACAAGGGCACAGACAGATTCGGACGTGATTTCAGACAAATTCGGACTTCAGAATGACAATTTCTGCCACATAACGACTTGCAGCCATGCAATCATTGCCGGACTGCCCTAAACTCGGAAGGTGTCATTCCGTAGCGCGACTTGAAACGATCGCCAAAGTACTTCCGGCTGCTGAAGCCACTCTGCAACGCCACTTGCCCAAGGTCAAGACTGGGTTGGTCAAGGAGTAGATTGTAGGCATGTTCCAGTCGCAGGTCGTTGATATAGGCCGACAGCGACGAATGGCTGCTGCCCTTGGCAAAGGCGGATCCTATGCGCTCTTTCGTAAGCCCAAAATGGTCAATGAGCATCTGGCGGTCGCAAGCGGGGTTGAGGTAAAGCTGCTCGCGGACGATGGCTTCGTGGATTTTGGCGAAAAGGTCGGTATCAGCAGTCTCCTCCGCGTTTCCACCCTTTGGAGTATCCAAAGTCTTAGGCGATAAAAGCGCCTCATATTTTTCTTTATACGCCGTCGCCTCGTCAATCTGCCGGACCAGCGCACGGTTCTTAAGCCGTATCTCACGGTGCTTGTAGAATGCAAACACGGCGAAGCAGAGGGCAAGGAGTCCGATGATGCTTGTGCCACATGCTATCAGGGCGTTGCGACGGGTCTCTGCCCGCTGCCGCTCCGTCTCGTATTGCTGTTCGATGGCCTGATAGCGGGCGAGGTGCTCACGGGCTGATGCCTCGCGTACGATGGCTTCCAACTGGCGGAACGACTCCTTTATGTTGCCTCCCTCTCCGATGGCGGCGTAGGCTGCAGCGATGTACTCCTGTGCCTTCGAGTGGTAAAACTCAATATAGTCCTGTCTGGCAGCAGAGTCCTTCGGCTCACGGTAGCTGCCGTCGTGATACTGTTCGGGGTGCTGCGCGTAGTCGCTGAGCCGCTCCTGCATCTGGCGGGCCGGCGGCAGCATCTCAGCATAATGCCCCCGCTCGGCCAGCACGCACACCTTGCGTTTCAGCACGATGAGCATGGCATCGAGTTCGTTGAACTTCTTCACGTCCAGTAGGGCTATCACACTGTCAATCCGCGACATGCCCTCGGCATCCTTTCCCAGAAAGCAGAGAGCAGCGCCCACCTCGGCCTCGTTGCGCAGGGCCTCGGTCTCGGCTCCCTGTTTATGGCATACTTCCACCAACTGGCATGAACGGTTCAGCCAGCCCAGCGTGTCACTCTGTCGGCAGGCGGTATAGGCAAGAATTTCCAGTACATCTTGCTGACGGGCCAGACTGACCTTGATGGAGTCGTGACAGAGCAGTCGCTCGGCAATGACGCGAGCCGTATCGTAAGCCGCCCCCTTGACGCAATGAAGCATCGAGTCAATCCGGTTTGGTACCTGCGTACTGCTGTAGATACGAGCCCTGTAGAAGTCTGCCCGCCAGTCGGGCAGATTGCCCACAAGAACCGCCGAGTCCACAATCGCCAAGGCCCGAACAGGGTCGTAGTCATAAACCGCCATCGCTTTATCCACGGTGTATACTGTATCTTTCGGCTGCGCTACAGACTTTTGGTTACCACCATTCCCACCGGTGCAACCCTTGAAGACCAACGCGGCAACAACACCTATTATTCTGAGTTTTAATTTAATTTGTAACGACTAAGCATGTATTTCTTGTTAAATATCTGTAAATAAACGGATTGTTTACTATGCTTTTCTTG
>JAFUSV010000171.1 GCA_017467565.1 Prevotella sp. | reverse complement strand
GACTTCACCGACCTTCTCACCATTGAACAGCACGTCGTAGCCATGACGAGGAATAGCCTTGTCCTTCAGCTCGATACCGATGACGCGCTGCTTGGGACCGTCGGCTTTCTGCTGCTGCAGGGCTTCCTTGCCGATGAACTCTTCCTTCTCGAACTTGCAGAACATTGAGAGACCTGCCATCACAGGAGTGATGTCATCGGAAAGCTCGTCGCCATAGAGCGGCAGACCTACCTCAAAACGCAACGTATCGCGGCAGCCCAGTCCACAGGGTTTGCAACGTCCGCTGGCCATCAGTTTGTCCCAGTACTCATTGATGACATCGGGTGTGGCATATATCTCGAAACCGTCCTCTCCCGTATAGCCGGTACGGCTGATGATGAAGGGAACTTCGCCTACAGCCCCGTATGTCTTTGCCGTATAGAACGTCATCTCCTTGCACTGGAGGCCCAGCACCTCCTCGACCACCTGCTCGGCCTCAGGTCCCTGAACAGCCAGCTGACCATAGTAGTCGGACATATTCTTCAGGTCGATGTCGAAGCCCTTGGCCTGGTCGCACATCCATGCCCAGTCCTTGTCTATATTGGCGGCATTGATCACGAGGAAGAAGTCGTTGTCCTTCATCTTATACACCAGCAGGTCGTCCACCGTACCGCCGTTTTCGTAGCACATCATGCCATAGAACACCTGGCCGTCGGGTGCACCAGCCACGTTGTTAGTGAAAATGTGCTGCACATAGCGTTCTGCATCCTTACCGTTTACGGTCACCTCGCCCATGTGTGAGACATCGAACACACCGCAGGCCATGCGAACAGCATTGTGCTCGTCTGTGATGTTCGAGTACTGAATAGGCATGTCGAAGCCTGCGAAGGGCGACATCAAAGCCCCCAGGGCTACGTGCTTGTCATAGAGACACGTCTTTTTGTTTTCCATAATCGATTTTTGTTCTTGTTATAAATGGTTTATAAATATTTCGCTCAGATAGCCCTCCTCTATCTTTTCTATCGCAGCCACATCGTCTGCCGTCAGTAGTATCTCGTCCTGACACAACGTGGCACGAATGTGCGCCTTCACCTCGTCGATGCTCATCGTGGTGTAATCCTTCAGGAAAGTGACTCGCTGACGAACACTCTGTATGCCCTTAGACTGCAGCTTCTGCTGTGAGGGCGTGATGGCATTCAGCATGTGCTCCATATCGGTGTCGTAAAGCAGGGTGGCATGCACGATGCTGGCGTTCGCCATGTGGTAGAAAGCCGTACCGCTCACCTTCCGGTCACCTATCATAATGTCGTTGTGGGTCGTGCTCACAGCCTCTACCCCCATGCGCCGCAGCACCAGCAGCATCATGTTGACGAAGCGGTTGAAGGTGAGGTTCACATTGTCGTCCTTCGTGACGTACGACAACATGACGTTCGACATGTCCGCATAGACGCATCCCCCGCCGCTCTTACGGCGATAGACCTCGATACCGTGCTGACGGCAATAGTCGAGGTTGACTTCTTTCTCTATCGCCTGATTGCGGCCGAAGATGACCGTAGGGCGTACTTGCCACATGAAGAAACGGTCGTCCTCACCTACTGTGCGGGCAACATATTCTTCCATTGCTAAGTAGAACGACAGCCGTCTAATCTGATGATCTGGCAGAGCTATGTACTTCATTTAGTATAAAGGTTAGCTAACTGCTTGCAAATTTACGCATAAAAAACGGAAGCACCAAAATATTTGGCACAAAAACTTTGATGTTTGCCCGAAATATTGTACATTTGCACCCAAGAAGCAACAAAAACGAAGAAAATGGCAAGACGACTTTACACATTATTATATATTATGATAGGACTGACGCTCTCCGTTTCGGCCCAACGACCGATGTACGGAAAGATGTCACCCTACGTGAGACAACTGGCAAGGAAAGCCCCCAAGTCTCCATCAGGAACATTCCTGATGCGCATCGCCGACGGTGCCGACGATGTGCTGACGCGTCACGGCGGACGGTCGCTGGCCCGCTTCGGAAATATTCATGTCGTCTCGCTGCCGCTGAAGCAGCTGGGACCTATATCCCATGATGCGAGGGTGCTGCGCATTGAGGCCAACCGCATGAACAAGTTGCTCAACGACTCGATGCCCCTCCACCTGAATGCCACCAAGGCCCACGAAGGCATCGGCCTGCCTCAAGCCTTTACTGGCAAAGGGGTTGTCGTAGGTGTAATGGACGTGGGATTCGACCTCACCCACCCTACCTTCTATTCGCGCGATACGACTGACTATCGCATACGCCGACTCTGGGACATGATTTCGGCCGACACCATCGGCAGTGAGCTGTATGTAGGCCGCGACTATAGGACCAAGGAGGAACTGCTGCAACTGGGATGTTGCCGCGACGGCAGGGACAATTCTCATGGCACCCACACCACAGGAACGGCTGCCGGCAGCGGCTACGACTCTAAATATGGAGGCATGGCCCCTGAGAGCGACATCTGCCTGGTTGCCAATGCCGTGAGTGACGACATTGCCTATATCGACTCGGCTGATGTCTATAAATACACATTCGCTACCGATGCCCTGGGCTTCAAGTACATTTTCGACTATGCCGATGCTGTGGACAAGCCCTGTGTCATCTCGTTCAGCGAAGGATCTATGCAGGACTTCTGGGGCTACGACCAGCTGTACTATGAAATGCTTGACAGTCTGGTAGGACCCGGCCGCATCATCGTGGCTTCGGCAGGCAACGACGGTCACTGGGCCGCCTGGTTTCCCAAGCCTGCAGGGCAACTGTCAGAGGGCACGTTTCTCTATAACAGCAGCAAGAATGCCATCGTGACGCTGAAGTCGAGGGACGACTTTGACGTGAGGTTCATACGGTATGACAATGACAACGACACCATTCAGTTCAAGGTCAGTGAGGTGCTCGCACAGGAGGACTCCGTGCTCAACATCGTGACCCGCACCTACGACGATACCCACACACTCGTCGTACAGGCCGAAGCCTACAAGTCGTGCTACATACCCGAAGAGACATGCTACGACATCACCATCACGAGCGACGAGGAAATAGGGCGCAGGCCTCTCGCTTTCGAAGTCATCGGCAAGGATGCCGACGTTGAGGTCTACCGCAACTATGGAGTCTTCATCACCAACGGCATGAACACCGCCCTGCGTGCAGGCGAGTTCGAGCGCAGCATCCTGTCGCCTTCCAGTTCTCCCAACGTCATCAGCGTGGGAGCCACGATGCGCCGACAGGGGGTCATCAACTACAAAGGGGTGTGGAAGACCTACGAGGAGGGTCCGGGACAGGGCGAACGATGCCGCTTCTCGTCCATCGGCCCTACCTTCGACGGACGCATCAAACCCGACGTGATGGCTCCTGGCGTGAACATCATCTCGTCTTACAGCAGCTATTATCTTGAGAATCATCCCGATGCCTCGGATATTGCCTGGGACGTCAAGCACTTTGACTTCAACAACCGCACGTACGCCTGGAACAGTGACAGCGGCACTTCGATGTCGTGCCCGGCTGTAGCTGGTGCCATTGCCTTGTGGTTGCAGGCTAATCCAAACTTGACGCCCAGCGATGTGCTTGGTGTCATAGCGCGCACCAGCCGCCAGTACGACCCGTCGCTTACATATCCTAACAATGAGTATGGCTACGGTGAGATAGATGTCTATGCCGGACTGCTCGACATTCTCAGTTTCAACAAGATTGAAGAGGTGTCGTCCGTACAGTCGGCAGTGAAGTTCACGGTCGATAACGGCCAGCTGACGCTGACGCTTCCACAGGAAAGCGACACCCCTCTGCGGCTCCGTGTCTACAGCGTAAACGGCATCTGCCTGACTGACATGCAACTTCCTGCTAATCAGACAGAACACCGTGTACCACTAAATCAATTATCTAAGGGTATCTATGCCGTACAGATAGACGGCGCGGCTCAGTTCTGCGGCTCGTCTTTGATACGCCTCTGAGCAGTTTTTCTTATCGTGCCAAAGCCTCCTCGAAGCGTTCCATCAACCAGGCATTCTGCTCGTCGATGGTCATGTTGCTGTTGTCCAGCTCCAGAGCATCATCGGCCTTGCGCAGCGGCGACACCTCACGATGTGAGTCTATATAGTCACGCTCCTCTACGTTCTTCAGAATGTCGTCATAGTCGGCAGGCATGCCTTTCTGCTGCAACTCGTCGTAGCGACGCTGGGCACGCACCCTGGCCGATGCCGTGACGAAGATTTTCAGTTCGGCCTGCGGGAATACCACGGTGCCTATATCGCGACCATCCATCACGACACCTCCACCCTGCCCCATGGCCTGTTGCTGAGCCACCATAGCCGTACGCACAAAGGGCACGGCGGCAATGGGACTGACGTGACTGCTCACTTCGAGCGAGCGAATCTCCTGCTCTACACACTCCCCGTTCAGATAGGCATCGGGGCGCCCTGTCTCGGCATTCAGTTGGAAGCTGACGTTAATCTGAGGCATCATCGCCTCCAGTTCGGCCGTCCTGACGGTGCCATCCTCGTTGATCAGGTCATGACGCATGGCAAAGAGCGTCACACAACGATACATGGCACCCGTATCCACATAGATATAGCCCACTCTGCGGGCCAGTTCCTTGGCCATTGTGCTCTTGCCGCACGATGAATGGCCGTCTATTGCTATAGTAATTTTTTTCATAGAGTATAACTGAAATTGACGATGAATGATGGTGAACTGACGTGATACTTGGCATAGGCCACATGGAGCTTCAGCCGTTCCAGCTGCATGCCTCCGCCCAGCGACAATGCGGCCCCGTGGGCACTTTCGCCGTCGCCGCTGCTGATTTTCATTTCCGTAGCCCGCAGGGTGTTATAGCCTGCTGCCAGGTAGAACTGTGGGGTAAGTATCAGGTCGGCACCGAGTGCGAAATGCTTGCCTATGCCGTGCTGCCAGTCGTTCAGTCGGAACATGGTGACCGAGAAGCGCAGGGGCGAACCTATCAGTCGCTTGCTCACACCGATCTGCACGTCGAGGGGCAGACGCTCGAAGTCGTCCTCGTAGGCTTTCACCTGTCCGCCCAGGTTGCGGGCTACGACACCGAAGCTCCATTCCGTCTCCGGGTCATAGTAGTTGAGTCCCAGGTCGACGGCAGCTGCCAGCGAATTGTATTGTCCTATATACGATGCGACGAACTTGGCCGTCACGCCGCCACTGAGTCCGTCGGCCAGCGCGTATGCGAAAGTACCGCCCAGGGCGATGTCGCGTGCGCCGAAGGTGCCCGTCTGCTCGTTGTTGACCGTCGTCTCCTTCATCTCGCCAAAGTTGATGAAACGTCCCTGCAGTCCCCATGTGCCGCGGTCGCCTACAGCTTTCACAAATGAGGCACTGGCCGTCACCGACCCTTGCATGTAGGTCATCACGTTCAGATTGAGCGTACGGTCGGAAACATGGTTGATGAGCGACGGATTATGGAATACGAGCGAGGCATCGTCTTCAGCCAAGGTGATGTTGTCGCCACCCAAGGCTGCCACGTGAGCACTGGCCGGAAGGCGCAGAAAATTGAACGCGGTCTGGCTGTCTTGTGCCCGTGCGACGAGCACAAAAAACGTAATCAACGTGGCAAAAACAACTTTTTTCATCTAAATAATCTAAAAAACGATGCAAAGATATAAAATAATTATGAATTATGATTTATGAATTATGATTTTATTGGTAATTTTGCAACCAGATTTCTATATATTAACGAAACTTTGTCCATTTTATTATGGAAGAGAAGAAGAGTTTGAAGGCAAATTTGGACAACACCCGTCTGCACGGCTTCCTGCTGGGATTCGTCGTGGCACTGACGTGTATGTTTGTCGGACTCGAATTGGCCATCGAACCCGACGACCCTCTCGACGACCCTGATCTGCTGGCGCGGCTCGACAATGAACAGGAACTGTCGTCGTTCCTGAAGGACGACCACGAACTGGAGCTGGCACCCAAGGCCGAGGAGAAGCCTACGCTGAAACTGAAAGTCGTGGAAGACGAGACGTCGCCCGAAGAGATGATACAGCAGGACGAGCCCGTAGAGTCCGACCTGAGCGACGACATGGAGGCTATAGAGGAGGAAGAGGAAGACCCCGAACCACCAAAGATGTCGGAGGAGGAAGAAGTGAAATTCCGCATCGTCAGAGACCTGCCTCAGTTCCCCGGCGGACCTATAGAGTTCATGAAATGGCTGACGCGCAACCTGAAATACCCCAAGTCGCTCGAAGCACAGAAGATAGAGGGTACCGTCGTGGCCGACTTCATCGTCAACACCGACGGGTCGGTGACTGACATCACCATCAAGAAGTCCCTCCATACGCTGTGCGACAACGAGGTGCTCCGCGTACTCAGCACCATGCCCCGCTGGACGCCGGGCATCGAGAACGACAAGCCCTGCCGCACCAACGTCTGCATCCCCGTCGTCTTCAGACCATAAACCCCATAAGACCCATAAGACCCATAAGACCCATTAGACCCATAAGCACCACAAGCCCCATAAGACCCATAAGACCCATTAACCCCATAAACCAATGCTCACACCCGAAGAAATACTCAACAAAGTCAACCAGGCACTGAGTGCCCTGACCTACGACCGCCAGCCGGCATCGCTCTACGAACCCATACGCTACGCACTCTCCATGGGAGGCAAGCGCATACGCCCCGTGCTGATGCTACTCAGCTACAACCTGTTCAAGGACCATCCCGAGGACATCATGATGCAGGCACTGGGACTAGAGACCTACCACAACTTCACCCTGCTGCACGACGACCTGATGGACAAGGCCGACATGCGTCGCGGACAACTGACCGTTCACAAGCGCTGGAACGAGAACAAGGCTATCCTCTCTGGCGACTCCATGCTGGTGCTGGCCTTCCAGCGCATGGCTCAGTGCGATGCACGCCATCTGCCCCATGTGCTGCAGCTGTTTACCGAGACCACCCTCCAGATAGACGAAGGTCAGGAGTACGACATGGATTTCGAAAGTCGCAACGATGTCACGGAGGACGAATACATCGAGATGATCCGTCTGAAGACCAGCGTCCTCCTGGCCTGTGCCATGAAGACCGGCGCCATACTGGCCGATGCCTCCGCTGACGACGCGCAGCGACTCTACAAGGTGGGTGAGCAGATAGGACTGGCCTTCCAGCTGCAGGACGACCTGCTCGATGTCTATGGCGACCCGAAGGTCTTCGGCAAGGCTATCGGCGGCGACATCACGTCCAACAAGAAGACCTTCATGCTCATCAATGCCGTCAACCGCGCTGACGAGCGGCAGCGCCAGGAGCTGATGCGCTGGACAGAGGCCCAAGACTTCGACCGTCAGGAGAAGATAGCCGCCGTCACCAGCCTGTACGACGAGATAGGTATCAAGGCCCTCTGCGAGGAGAAGATCAACCACTACTTCATGGAGGGACAGAAGAATCTCGACCAGGTGAGCGTCCCCGAGGAGCGCAAATCCCACCTCCGCCAGTACATCGCCGCCATGGTGCACCGAAACTACTAATTATGCATTATGCATTATGAATTATGCATTACATAGACACCCACTGCCACTTAGATGGCGAAGAATTTGACGCTGACAGGTCCGAGGTCATCAGCCGGGCCCGCGAGGCTGGCGCCCAGGCCATCTTCCTGCCAGCCATCGACCTGCCCTCATCGCGGCGCATCCTGACCCTCTGCCAGC
Source organism: Prevotella sp. (assembly GCA_017467565.1). Lineage (GTDB taxonomy): Bacteria > Bacteroidota > Bacteroidia > Bacteroidales > Bacteroidaceae > Prevotella. The sequence continues at coordinate 2,816 of JAFUSV010000171.1, read as the reverse complement.
AGTACCCCCACTACCTCTACCCCATGATCGGGCTCCACCCCGAAGAGGTGCGCCCCGACTACAAGGAGGTGCTCGCAGAGCTGCGCCAACTGCTCCCCCAACCACAGGAGGAGGCCGGGCGAGGCATCATCGCCATTGGCGAGGTAGGACTCGACTTCTACTGGTCGCGCGAATATGAGCAGCAGCAACTGGAGGCCTTCGAGATGCAGGTGCGCTGGTCGGTAGAGACGCGCCTGCCATTGATGATTCATTGCCGCAAGGCGCAGAACGAGATGGTGCATATATTAAAAAGGTATGCGCGCGAATTGCCTGGCGGCGTGTTCCACTGCTTCACCGGCAACGAGAAGGAGGCTGCCGAGCTACTGCAGTTCGACCGCTTTGTGCTGGGCATTGGCGGGGTGCTGACGTTCAAGAAGTCGCACCTGCCCCAGGTATTGCCGTCGACGGTGCCACTCGACCGCATCGTCCTCGAGACCGACGCCCCCTACATGGCCCCCGTCCCCATGCGTGGTCAGCGCAACGAGAGCAGCTATATCGTCCACATCATCGACTGCCTGGCTGCAAGCTACGGGGTGACGGCCGAAGAGATAGGACGCATCACGACGGCCAATGCCAACCGCGTATTCGGCCTGTCTAAATGAGAAAAAAAGTTAAAACAGCTGTAGCGGAAGCAAATTCTTCACTCTTCACTCTTCACTTTTCACTTAAAATGATTACCTTTGCACCCGCAATTCGCAAGGAGAGATGCTCGAGTGGCTGAAGAGGCACGCCTGGAAAGCGTGTAACCGGCAAAACCGGTTCCGGGGTTCGAATCCCCGTCTCTCCGCAAAAATTGGTTTGAAAATCAACAACTTACAGCCAATACGATTTTTTAGATGTACATTAAAAAAAAAGTCGGCAAAGCACAATTTGGTACATTTTTGTCACAAAAGACACATTTCGGGTCAAAAAATAATGCAATAATAATGCAACAAAATAGCCCCAAATAGAGTACCAAAGTGCTGCCAGTAACAGACAACTTTTTTAATGTAACAATATGGCAACACTGAATTATTACTTAGACCGTCGGCATGTAAACAAAGACGGCACTTCACCACTTAAAATAATGGTGAACACAAGGCAGAACAATTTCATGTTCTCAATGGGAATAAACCTGCTCCCTGCACAATGGAGCAAGGAAACACGACTTGTGACTAAACATCCCAAGAAAGCGTTTCTCAACAGTTATCTCACAGAGATGTTGGTCAAAGGCGATGAGATCCTTATGACCGAGCAAAAGAAGCAAGGCTCTGCTCTCACGAAAAACCAAATCAAGGAACTAATGTCTTCGCTCTTCTGTGACTGCAAAAAACAGAAAGGGGATGTTACAGGCGTGTTCCAAGACATGATTAAAGATAAGAATAAGCGTAAGCGAACACAGGAACTCTATGCAGTAACATTGAAGAAAATAAAAACCTTCGTCGGCAAAGATGCCGACAGTCTGAAATTCGAAGACATAAGTCCTAAATGGCTGAAGAACTTTGACGAATGGCTGACAAAGGATTGCCCTCACCTCAACGCAAGAGCTATCCATTTCAGAAATCTTCGTGCTGTGTTTAACAAAGCAATAGAAGATGAACTGACGGCAAACTATCCGTTCCGAAAATTCAAGATTGGAAAAGAAGAAACCCGGAAGCGTGCTCTGTCTGCTCAGCAGCTGAGAGAACTACGCGCACAAAAGGTAGAACCACACCAGCAAAAATACGTGGATGTATTTTTCCTAATGTTCTACCTCATGGGTATCAATGCCATTGATCTGCTCAGCGCCACACCTGAACAGGTTGTTAACGGAAGATTGGAGTACAAAAGAGCAAAGACAGGCACTTTATATTCCGTTAAGCTCGAACCTGAAGCAATTCAACTTATCGAGAAATATAAGGGAAAAAAGCACCTGCTTTGCTTTTGTGACAACATGAAGAGCTACCGATTCTTCATGAACAAGATGAACAAGTGCATGAGTGAACTCATACCTGGATGTACTTCATACTATGCAAGACATTCTGTTGCCTCCATAGCATCAGAACTTGATGTGCCTCTTGACACCATTGCACGAATGTTGGGACACTTGGACGCAAACAGGCGTGTTACACTCATTTACATTGACTACAACCAGAATAAGGTTGACGAAGCTAACAGAAAAGTTATAGACTATGTACTCTACAAGAAAATATAACGCCTGACTACGCAGACATTCTTCGATTATCAATTGGTGGCTCTTTCATTATGAAGGAACCACCTTCAATTGTATTCCTCAGACTATTCCGAGCAGGATAGGCAGGCAACCAAACAAAACGTGCTGATCATCATACCCTGTCCATCTTTAGGTGTTCCCATCGACACAGAGGTTAACGGCCAACAGCTTGTCTATGTTGAATAGTAACTTTCCTCATTCATGGTTCACAAAAGAGCAATTATCCCTTATCGCCCTCAAATGGCAGCGTTTCCGCTTTGGCACGAAAGCTTAGAAGAACATGAAGAAACTGTTGCAATCATAGCACCAGCCGACGACCTTTATCTTATTGTATAGGTGGTTTTGACAGACTATTTTCTTAACGGGGTTATAACTCATTTTCCTTTGCAAAGTTAGCACAAGCGCCATTCGGCAAGTACCAGTCACAAGTTCCTTATTACCACATAAAATTGGCAGCAGCCTTCCGCATTTCCTTCTTAACGGCACACCTAAAGGAAATGGGGTATTCCGCAAATTTTATTCGTAATTCCTTGACCTTTACATGTCTTCTCCTTGTTTGCTCCTTATTGCACGTAAAATTTATTTT
>JAFUSV010000170.1 GCA_017467565.1 Prevotella sp. | reverse complement strand
GCGACTGCTCTATGGCACAGCAACTTATCGTGCCCGCATCAGCAACATCCAAGTGAAGACCGCTGGCGACGCATACGTGGACTTCGGCAGCTTCCTCAACGGTGCTACAGCCACTGTCAACGGCGGGCTGACACAGGTCAGCAATGGACTGAACCAGGTCAACGCCGGTATCGAACAGTACAACGCCATGGGAGTGCCAGTGCCCCAGGACCTGCTGGACACGCAGGCACAGCTTCTGGCTCAACAAACGCAACTGGAAGGTACAAGAACCAGTCTGAACGCACTGGAGAAATACTCCGAGGGTGTCAACCTGCTCTGCAACCAGACCAGCGTAGGCATCGTCCCTGTCGTAGGTATCGACTATCGTCTCAACGACAAGTTCAACTTCGCTGCCAAATATGAGTTCAAGACGCAGATGCGCATGAAGAACGAGTCGACAGTCTTCGAAGCCAGCGAGATATCGGCTGTCAACAAGTTCCGTGACGGAGAGTCGGTCAACGAGGATCAGCCTGCACTACTCACCATCGGTGCCCAGTATTCGCCCATCGAGCCCGTTCGCATCAACCTCGGCTGGCACATGTATTTCGACAAGGATGCCGACTGGTACGGCAACACCCAGTCGCTGCTCGACCATAACACCATGGAGTATCTGGCTGGCGTGGAGTACGACATCAACGACCGGCTCACAGCATCCCTCGGAGGACAGCTGACGCGCTACGGACTGACCGACCAGTACATGAACGACATGTCGTTCGTCGTCAACAGCTATTCCTTCGGCTTTGGTGCCAACTATAAGGTCAGCGACCACGTAACCGTCAAGGCCGCCTACTTCCAGACCAACTACGGCAAGTACAAGCGCACCGACTACCCCACGGCTGGTGTCAGCGACACTTTCACACGCTCGAACCGCGTGCTCGGCATTGGCTGCGACATCACCATCTGATGCCTCATTTTGCATAATCTATCTGTAGATTATTGCCAAAACACAATAAAACAAAAATGCTCCGCATTTTGATGTAACCGACTGACAGTCAGAAACATCAATGTGGAGTATTTTTTTATTGGCAAATATGTTGTTTACTATAGGTAAGTATGCTGTTTACTATAGGTAAGTATGCTGTTTACTATAGGTAAGTATGCTGTTTGCTACTGGTAAACCATAGGTTTGCCGTAACCAAACCTCCACTTTCCCGTAATGAAACCCCAGGTTTCCCGTAATGAAACTCGGAAATGCAAAAAACAAGCTTTCCCTTTGCATTTCTCTCTTTTTTTCGTAACTTTGCAACCGATAAGGTTGTATTACTAAAAAACTTAACGTATATGAAACGACTGTTATTCGCTTTTTCGCTGTTTATGGCCCATAGCGCCATGATGATGGCAGGTGGTCTGATGACCAACACTAACTACCATATCGCCTTTGACCGCATGTTCGCACGCGGTGCTACGTTCGAGATTGATGCTGCCTACTCCAACCCTGCCGGTCTGGCATGGGGACACGACGGGTGGCAGCTGTCACTGAACTTCCAGAAGCCGTGGCAGAGGCGCGACATCGAGGCCACGGTTCTCAACTATCTGTCCTATCCCGGACTCTATGACGGCTATAACGGATTTCAGGATACTAAGTTCAAAGGAGTAGCATCTGCTCCTATCGTACCGGCATTGTTTGCGTCCTACAAAAAAGACAGATGGGCAATTTCAACGATGATAGGTATTGTGGGCAGTGGCGGGTTCGTCAAATATGATGAAGGAATCCCGATGTTCAATGCCCTTACGATGGGGGCTATATTTCAGCAATCGCTGGCAGCAAGGCAAGCCAATCCATTCAATCCCAACAATATTATTCTCACACCTGACATGTACACCATCGACTCGGAAGTGAAGGGCAAGCAGTATATCTATGGTGCTCAGCTGAACTTCACCTATCGTCTGCTTGATTGTCTGTCGGCAGCTGTCGGTGTACGTGCCAACTATTATGATGGTTACAGCAAGGCTTTCGTAAAAGCTACGACCCTGCCACAGACAGGCAGCAGGGAGCTTACAAACATGGAACTTGACTGTGTACAACGCGGATGGGGATTTGCACCTATCTTAAGTCTGGATTTTCATGAGGGACCTGTTACCATAGCCATGCGCTATGAGTTCCGCACGAAAATCAATACTAAAAACGAGACCTCCAAATTGCCTGAAGGTCTTGGCGACTTAGCTGCAAGCTATGTTGACAGCAACCATGTGCGCTACGACATGCCGGCACTGCTGACCGTAGCTGCCGGCTACGAGTTCACACCCAGGCTGCGCGCTGCCTTAGAGTATCATTTCTTCGATGACAAGAACGCTAAGATGGCCAACGACCGACAGTTGGAACTGAAGCACGGCACACACGAGATATTGGCTGGCATAGAGTACGACATCGACGACCGCTTCACCATCAGTTGCGGCGGCCAGCGCACGGACTATGGGCTCTCGGACGAGTATCAGCAGAACACGTCGTTTGCCTGCGACAGCTACTCGCTGGGCCTCGGCGGAGCCGTCAACCTCACTGACCAGCTGCGTCTCAACGTCAGCTACTTCTGCTCACTCTACAGCGACTACAAGAAGGAGATGCCCAGCTACTACGCCACCCCATACCCGGGCACGGAGGTCTACAGCCGCACTAACCACGTCATCGGTATCGGCGTAGACTACAAATTCTAAGTTATCCGAAAGGTTTTTTTTCAAAAAAAGTCGTATCTTTGTGTCACAAATCGCTAAGCGTTGCGTATTAGGAGCAAGAACTGTGACATAAAAGGACATGACGACAGAGGAATTCAAACTACAAGCGGTATCGCTCAGAGACAGACTGATGGACGTGACCCGGCAGTACCTGGGCGACAGCGACGAAGCTGAGGACATCGTGCAGGACGCGATGCTGAAGCTTTGGCTGATGCGCGCCGACCTACGCGCGCCGCTCAGTGGTTTCGGCTCAGTCGTCACCCGTAACCTCTGCATAGACTATCTGCGCAAACGGATGAAGACCATCGACCTTGCGCAACTGCGAGAGGAGGAAATACCCGAAGACAAAGGAGAAGAGATTGAGCAGATGCTCAAGATTATAGACACGTTGCCTTCCACCCAACGTACCATACTCAAAATGCGCCACCTGCAAGGCATGGCCATGAGCGAGATAGCACAGGTGATGGGGGCAACGGAGCCTGCCGTGCGCCAGATTCTAAGTCGTGCCCGCAGGTCTGTACGCCGTAAACTCATAGCATGGTTGGCGGCAGCCTGCCTCGTAGGGGTGGTCACGACGGTCACCGTGCGCTGGTTAAGGGCTGAACGGGGAGAAGAGTGCGTCGCCTACATCTACGGCAAGAAGCACACCGACCAGGAGACAGTCATGATGGAGATGAGACGAGCTATGGGCGACATCGTGACCGATGATCCTCACAACGACATAGAAAGACAGTTGAACGAACTATTTAGCGAATAGCCAAGAGAATATGAACAGACGATGGATAGTATGGCTGGTATGGCTGACAATGGCGGTCACAGCCAAAGCACAAAGCGGACTCTACGTCAACCAGGTGTTCGAGGGGCTCATTATCCCTAAGAACGAGATGGTGGAGACACGCGTCAAGGGCAGGATGCTCAGCAAGTACCAGCTGAGCTTCTTCCGCAGCCTGCGCTTCGCCGTCAGCGAAGAGCGTATACAGCAAGTAAGGCAACTGGTGGACAGCGACTGCCGTCAGGCTGCCAACAGTAACTGGCAACAGCAGACAGGCAAGGGCAAGACGACCATCATGATACAGCTGCCCCCCAAAGACGGGCTGAACCGCTTTCTCTGCTACAAGCAGCACAAGAAAGAGGTCACCCTGGTCTACATGGAGGGCCGGCTGTCATCACTCGAGAAACTGAAGGAAATACTCAACTAACCATAAACCCACACATCATGAAGAAACTATTGACTCTGTGCCTGCTGGCCGTCACGGCCACGGCCTATGCCTCTACCGACAACGACACGTTGACCATCGAGAAGCCTCGCAAGGTAGACATCATCACGGGCGACTCTGTACAGAAAATAAAGGTCTACGGACGCGAAGGCAACGACAACTACACCTACGAAAACAGCATCCAACTGGTAGACTCCAACTACGTCAGCGAGACGACCATCAACAAGGACTGGGGCTTCAGCGTGGGCATTCTCGGCAAGCAGAAGAAACCCAGCTGGGGCTATCCCTACGAAGGCACCTCGCTGAGCATGCACCTGGGACTCGGTCTTTGCTCTGCCATCGGCGCCAGCGACCCCGTCGCCGTGTCAGTCGGCAGTTCGTGGGAAATCATGTGGACCATAGCCGAGTGGATGCGTTATCAATATGGACGGCACGACGGCTACTCGATAGGCTTCAGCATCGGTTGGCGCAACTACCGCATGACGGGGTTCCATCATTTCACGAAAGCCAGCGACGGTACCATCGGCACGGAGCACTACCCCGACGGTACGGAGCCCGACTTCTCGCGCATCAAAGTGTTCAGCCTGCAGGTACCCATCATGTGGCAACATCGTTTCAACAAGCGCTGGGGATTCGCGCTGGGACCTGTCATCAACTTCAACACCTACGCCAGCATCAAGAACCGATATACCGACGTCAATGGCGACAAGCAGAAGGAGCTCTTCAAGAACATCCACCAACAGCCTATAACTATTGACCTGATGCTCAACGTGAACATCATGAACGTCTTCAACGTCTATTGCAAGTATTCGCCCATGAACATCCTGCGCTCTTCGTACACCGACAACACGAAGTTCCAGTCACTATCGTTCGGCATATATCTGTAAGCGTTTCGGTCGGTTATTCGACAATTTCCTTGTCTCTCACGAAAAATAGTCGGAAATTCTAAGTGGAATTAGAAAAAAATCTGTACCTTTGCAAAAAACTTACTCGAATACTGACGAGATTAAGGAACTAACAGCCAACCGATATGAAACGAGGAAAGAAGATTTGCAAGACGCTGAAGGATATCCGCCGGGAGATAGCGAAGGCTAACGACATCAAGTACGAGCCGCGCGAGTGTAAACATGAGGGCGACTGCCTGGGTACCTGCCCTGCCTGCGAGGCTGAGGTACGCTACCTGGAACGCCAGCTCGACCTGCGCCGCAAACTGGGTAAGGCCGTTGCCGTCGTAGGCATCTCGGCCGGACTGGCCGGGCTGGCTGCCTGTGGCAGCAAGAAGGCCATCACCTCACCTGAAGTCGACGGCGGCAGACTTCAGGGCGAACCGGCAGAGCCCGTCCTGGCTGGCATTCCCATGATATCCAATAGGATAGAGGCTGCGGTGGACACGTTGCAGACGTGTGCCACGGCCGAGGACGAGAAGATATTCGGTGACGTAGATGAGACGATGCCCATGTTCCGTGGCGGCAACCAGGGGCTGCAGGAGTACATCAGCCAGAACCTGCGTTACCCCGCAAACCACTGGAGTGACGAACAGGGAAAGGTAGTCGTCACCTTCACCGTCAATGAGGACGGCACATTGAGCGACGCACAGGTTGCCAAGTCATCCGACGAATGGCTGAACGCCGAGGCTCTGCGTCTCGTCAACGAAATGCCCAAGTGGGTTCCTGCCAGGCGCAACGGCAAAAGCATCAAGGTGAAATACAACCTGCCTATCATCTTCAATCGGCCATGAAGGCACCACTGATAGCCATCAGTCGTCATCGACTGACAATTGACGGCAACGGCGTGACGACATTGGTGTGCTTCCACGGCTGTCCGCTCTGCTGTCGCTATTGTCTGAATAAGCAGTGTCTGGATCCGCAGGGCATCTGGAAGACGGTGACACCCGACGAGCTGATAGACATCACCCGCATCGACGACCTCTACTTCCAGGCTACGGGTGGAGGCATCTGTTTCGGTGGGGGCGAGCCGTTGCTGAGGAGTGCTTTCATACAGGCTTTCTGCCAGCAGTGCCCTGACACATGGCATATCTACCTGGAGTCGTCGCTCAACGTCGAGCAGCATCACTTGGAGACTGTCGCTCCCTATATCTCACATTATTATATTGACGTAAAGGACCTGAACGCTGACATCTACCGGCGCTACACAGGACAGTCACCCGAACGGATGCTCAGCAACCTGCGCTGGCTGCAGGAGCAGGGGCTGCAAGAGCGGGTGACCATACGTCTGCCGCTGATAGCCGGCTACAACACCGATGCCGACAGGCAGCAGAGCCGCAGGCTACTGGAGGAGATGGGCTATCAGGACTTCGACCTTTTTGACTATGTTATACGCTGACCTCATACTACCAGTGCCGCTCTACGGTCTTTTCACCTACGCCATACCTCCGCAGATGGAGGGTGTGGCACAGCGTGGCATGCGTGCCCTGGTACCATTCGGTCGCAACAAGAACCACGTCGGCATCATCGCCCGCATACACGACCAGAAACCTGAAGGCTACGAGGTGAAGGAGCTGGCACAGCTGCTGGACGCTCAACCCATCCTGCTCGACAGTCAGCTGCGCCTGTGGGACTGGATAGCCGACTACTACATGTCGCCCATCGGCGAGGTGTACAAGGCTGCCATGCCTGCCGCCCTGAAAGCCGAGGAAGGCTATAAGCCCAAGACGGAAACCTACATCCGCCTGACCCAACCCTTCCAGAACGAGCAAGCCCTTCACATCGCCCTCGACATGCTGGCCCGTGCCTCCAAGCAGCAGGCCGCCTTCATCAGCTACCTGGAGCTGTCGCACTGGGACAGTGTGTTCGACGGTTCACCCGTCGAAGAAGTCACCCGCGAGGAACTGATGAACGCCTCGGGGGCCACGCTGCCTACCATCAACCAACTGGTGAAACGCGGACTGCTGGAGACCTACGAGGTGGAGGTAGGACGCCTGAACCACGGCGGAGAACCTCACTTCGAGAACATCAAGAAGCTGAGCGAGCCTCAGCAGGAGGCCTACAACCAGATACTCTTCTCGTTCCTCAAAAAAAACGTCACACTACTGCATGGCGTCACCTCAAGCGGCAAGACGGAGATATACATCCACCTCATCAAGCGCGAGCTGGACATGCACCGACAGGTGCTCTACCTGCTGCCCGAGATTGCGCTGACGGTACAGATGATGGACCGTCTGCGCAATGTCTTCGGCGACCGCCTGGGCATCTACCACTCCAAATACAGTGATGACGAACGCGCCGAGATATGGCAGAAACAACTGTCGGCCAACCCCTACGACATCATCCTGGGTGCCCGCTCTGCCGTCTTCCTGCCATTCCAGAACCTGGGTCTCATCATTGTCGACGAAGAACACGAGACCAGCTACAAGCAGCAGGACCCCATGCCCCGCTACCATGCCCGCAGCACAGCCATCATACTGGCACAACTGGCAAGAGCAAATGATCAATCATCAATTATCAATAGTCAATCAGAACCAAGGGTTCTCCTTGGTACTGCCACGCCCTCGCTGGAGTCGTACTACAACGCGAAGACGGGGAAATACGGGCTGGTGGAACTGAAGACGCGACACCAAGGTATCGAGATGCCTGAAATACAGGTGGTAGACACGAAGGACCTGCAACACAGGAAGATGATGTGCGGTCCCTTCTCACCACTCCTGTTAGCACGGGTCCGCGAAGCCCTGGAACGTGGCGAACAGGCCATTCTGTTCCAAAACCGTCGCGGATGGGCACCAATGGTGGAGTGTAAGCAGTGCGGATGGGTGCCCCACTGCGAGCACTGCGACGTGTCGCTGACTCTCCATCGCACCCTGAACATGCTGTCGTGCCACTACTGCGGCAACACCTACCGCATACCGACGGAATGTCCTGCCTGCGGAAGTAAGGAACTGCAAGGTCGCGGCTACGGCACGGAGAAGATAGAAGACCAGATACGCGACATCTTGCCCGAGGCACGCATAGCACGCATGGACCTCGACACCACCCGTACCCGCAATGCCTATGAACGCATCATCAGTGACTTCGCTGCCGGACGTACCAACCTGCTCATCGGCACACAGATGATTTCCAAGGGACTGGACTTCGACCGCGTCTCTGTCGTGGGCATACTCAATGCCGACGGCATGCTCAACCAGCCTGACTTCCGGGCCTACGAACATGCCTTCATGATGATGTCGCAGGTCAGTGGACGTGCCGGCAGGAAGAACAAGCGGGGACTGGTCATCCTACAAACGAAGAGTCCAGACCTGTCGGTCATCCAACAGGTGGTTCGCAACGACTACACCGGACTGTACAAGAACCTGATAGCTGAGCGGCAGGCTTTCCACTACCCACCCTACTACCGGCTGATATACGTCTACCTGAAGCACAAGAGCGACTCGCTGGTGAACACTGCTGGCATCGAGATGGGCACCCGACTGCGCCAATGGTTCGGCACACGTGTGCTGGGGCCCGACAAACCGTCAGTGGCAAAGGTGAAAGCCCTCTGCATCCGCAAGCTGGTACTGAAAATAGAAAATGGATTGGACCTAAAAAAAACACGCGAATACCTGTTGCTGGCCCAACAACAGATGATGCAAGATAAACGCTACAGCTCCCTGCAGATATACTACGACGTCGATCCGCTGTAAGGAGTGAGAAGTGAGAAGTGGTAAGTGGTAAGTGATGAGTGGTGAGTGGTAATATCAGAAATAGTAGGCTACGCAGAGCCGCCAGGCGTCGACGGTGGTCTTAGCCCTGTCCCACGACTGTTCTTCCAACTGCTCTTGCAATGTATTCCAGGTGAAATCGCCTGTCTTGCCAAGTGGCAAATTATAGTAGACGGTGGCCTCTATGTGACGGCCTATGGTGACACCGCCGCCAATATTCAGGCTCAACGTTGTATTCTGTAGTGCAAACTGCTTGGCATTCCCCTTGTCATCTATCCACTGCAACATGTCCTTACCCACATTGAAACTGAGTTGCGGACCAGCACAGAGGAACACCCCGAAAGTATTGAAGACAGTGGTACCCAACCGCGCATTGCCAGGAATAATCAGGCTCTTCTGCTTCAATACCCGTCCGTCCACCTTCAGGTCGCGCTGGTCGTAGAGAGCAGCCACGTCAACGAAGAACCCCGTGATGGGTGTACCTATCTTCAGCGTAGGACCGATGCAGAACCCCGCACGGTTGTTTTTACCCAGCATGTCACTGCTGAACGACATCTCCGTGAGTTGCAGTCCGCCCTTGAAGCCGAACTGCACCCCCGTCTGTGCCAATGATGGCATCGCCAGTAGCAATGCCATCATCATGATTATCCGTTTCAACGTTCTCTTTATCAAGTGCAGAAGTATATTATTCACTTTTCACTTATCACTTTTCACTCTT
>JAFUSV010000169.1 GCA_017467565.1 Prevotella sp. | reverse complement strand
CACCGTAGGTAAGCACATCACAGTGAACTACATGATGGCTAAGGACTCCGTACAGCAGCGCCTTAACGGCACAGCACGCGACGGTCTCTCATTCACCGAGTTTACATACCAGTTGCTCCAGGGCTACGACTTCCTGTACCTCTACCAGCACAAGGGTGTCAAGCTGCAGCTGGGCGGCAACGACCAGTGGGGCAACATGACCACGGGTACTGAGCTCATTCGCCGCACGCTGGGCAACGACGTGGAGACCTTCGCCCTGACCTGCCCGCTCATCACCAAGAGCGACGGCAAGAAGTTTGGCAAGACCGAGAGCGGCAACATCTGGCTCGACCCCAAGCGCACCACGCCCTACCGCTTCTACCAGTTCTGGCTGAACGTGAGCGACGAGGATGCCGAGCGCTACATCAAGATATTCACATCGCTGGACAAGGAGACCATCGACGCCCTCGTGGAGGAGCATCATCAGGATCCCGGCCGACGCACGCTTCAGAAGCGACTGGCCGAGGAAGTGACCGTTATGGTACACTCGCGCGAAGACTACGAGATGGCCGTCGAGGCTTCCAACATCCTGTTCGGAAAGGCTACGAAGGAGGCTCTCGAGCAGCTCGACGAGCAGACGTTCCTCGATGTGTTCGACGGCGTGGAGCAATTTGAGATAGGCAAGGACCAGCTTGGCCAGCCGGCTATCGAGATGTTTACCACCGTGGCTCCCGTATTCCCCTCGAAAGGCGAGATGCGCAAGATGGTACAGGGCGGCGGCGTCAGCCTCAACAAAGAGAAACTGACCGACCAGCAGCGCCCCATCACGGCCGACGACCTCATCGACGGCAAATACTTGCTGGCCCAGAAAGGCAAGAAGAGCTACTATCTCATCGTTGTCAGGTAGTCAAAACACCACGATATGTAAAGCCAGGCTCCACAAGGCCTGGCTTTATTTGTGCTGCTTACTATATGGATGACTTAAGTCAACCGATAACTGCGGACGGCATTTACTGTCAGCAATCACGGCACCCGAAGTTGACAGATGCGACGATTTAGGTTAGCAAATAGTTTAATTTATCATAATTTCCTTGCTATTTCTTGCAATTTAATAGATTTTTTCGTAACTTTGCACGCAAAACTAGACAATATGAAGAAACTGATGATGGCCGTTCTTGCCATGATAATGACACTGACGGCAAACGCCCAGAAACGACTGGTGCTGATAGAGGAGTTTACAAATACAGGATGCGGCCCGTGTGCTACATGGTCGCCCCTGCTCGACTCGTGCATTCACTACCGTTTGGGCGACTGTATCGCCATCAAGTATCACTCACGGTTCCCACTGTCTACCGACGAGTTCTACTGCTACGACCCGGAGAGCAACCAGGCCAAGGTGGACTACTACAACGTGACGGGCGTGCCAGCCACCTTCGTCGACGGCGTGGAACTGGGCGACCGCACATTCGACTTTCTCAACACGGCCATCAGCTACAGCCGCGAGCAACCTGCTGCTGCCGACATCCATGTAACGAAGGAACTGAACAACCATCAGCTGAAAGTGAAGGCTTCGTTCAAGCCCTACAGCAACTTGGAGAGCAGTCGCGTGCGCCTCAACGTGGTGGTCATCGAAGAGCACATAGCGTCGGCCATACCCTGGAACAACGGAGAGAAGGAGCTTAACTACACCATGCGCAAGATGCTGACACCCACCAACGGCTACCAGATGCCCGATGCCACGCTGACAGCAGGCACCGAGTACAGCATAGACCGCGAGTGGACCATCGACTTCATGGACGATGAGCGCAAGCTGGGCGTGGTGGCCTTCCTGCAGGACATAGACACCCGGCAGATACTGGCTACGGCCTATGCCGGACCCGATGCCGAGGGTGAGAACCGGCTGACGCTGGCCCACCTCTACGGCACGCCCGACATGATATGCATGGCCAACTACTACGGTACCGTCATCCTGCGCAACGACGGAGCCAACACCATCACGCGGGCTACGCTCAACGTGAAGGTGAACGATGCCGTGAAGCAATATGAGTGGACAGGAAAACTCGACCACCTGGACCGCGACACCATGCAGTTCAGCGGCTTCACAGACTTCACCCTGCGCAGCGAGGGCAAAAACGACGTGGCACTATGGCTCACCAACATCAACGGCAGCGACGCCGCCATCGTGAGCAATACGCTCACCTCGTCGTTCAGCAACTCCATTCAGGCCCGCCACAACGTGCAACTGAAAATCTATACCGACAAGAAGCCCGAAGAGATAACCTGGAAGCTATACAACTCGGCAGGCGACGTGGTGCGCCAGGGCGGTCCCTACGACGGACAGGCCCGTAAGTTTATCACCACCAACCTCGACCTCACCGACGACGACTGCTACCAGCTGGAATTTCTCGACGCAGGCGATAACGGCATCAAGGGTGCCAACGGCAACGGCTACTACCAGCTGTTCGAAATCGACGAGAACGGCAAGTCAACCCGCATCAGTCAGGGCGACTATAGCGGCAGCATACACCACGTGTACTTCAACCTCACCGATACACCCCGCCCCCAGCAGCAGCGCCTGGTGCTCTTCGAGGAGTTCACCAACACCTCGTGCGACCCCTGCGCCGACTTCTCGCCAGCCCTAGACCAGGCTGTCTATGAGCGTCTGGGCGACATGGTGGCCGTGACCTACCACTACAACTTCCCCTCGCCACAGGATCCGTTCTACCTGGCTAACACCAGCGACGTGATGACACGTGCCGCCTTCTACGACGTGTCGGGCGTACCGGCTCTGCGCGTCGACGGCGAACCGGCTCACTCCTACGGCTACAATGAATATATCAACACCTATATCGACGGGGCCGGAGCCATAGAACCCAAGATGGACATCGACGCTGAAGCCAGCCTCGAAGGCAAGCAGCTGAAGGTCAGCGTGAGCCTTGTACCCAAGGGCATCACCGACGGCAGCAACCTGCGGCTCTATGTGGCTGTGGTCGAGGAGCGCATAGAATGGGCCACCCCCGCTGCCAACGGCGAGACGGCCTGGAACTACGTGATGCGCAAACTGCTGCCCACGGCACAGGGACAGCCCCTGGACCAGGACCTCACCAAGGTGACGCCCTATCAGTATGACTTCGCATGGACAGTGGCCAACTTCACCGACGAGAACGAACTGGGCATCGTAGCCTTCGTGCAGGACAGCCAGACCCACGAAGTGCTGGCCACCGTCTATACACCACGACCCACGGGCAGCACTCGCGACATCAAGATACTAAAGGTACTGCATGCACCCGCACGCCTGTGCTCGCCACAGTTCAATACCGACCTCATGGTACGCAACACGGGCCGCGAGACGCTCACCCAGGCTAATATCAACGTGAGCATCAACGGACAGGTGCAGTCCACTCCCTGGAAGGGTCGGCTCAACTACCTGGACGTCGACACCATCAGCACGCCGCTCTTCACCGACTTCACGCTGGCTGCCGACGGCAACAACCAAGTGGAGATATGGCTGTCGGACCTCAACGGCAATACTGAGCAGAGCCTGCACAAGCAACTCACCATAACGCCTGCCCACCAGGCTCAGCACAGCGTACGACTGACGCTGATGACCGACAACGCACCCGAGGAAATCACATGGAAACTGTATAATTCGGCCGGCGACGTCGTGCAGCAGGGCGGCCCCTACACTGAGGTACGCAAAAAGCAGGTCATAGACTTCGCACTGGACACCGACGACTGCTACATGCTCGAATTCAGCGATACCGGCGGCGACGGCATCAAGGCCGGCCGCGGCTACTACATGCTGCAAGAGGTGAATGCCGAAGGCAAGATACGCCTGCTGGAGCAGAGCGACTACAGCACCGCCCGCCACGAGGTGTTCTTCAGCCTGCAGAATGCAGAGCCGGCCAGCATCGACAGCCCGGCTGTTGCAACAAAGTCGCAACACGCTGTGTACGATCTCCAGGGCCGTCGTGCCTCGGAGTACACCCCGCTCATCATCATCGACGACAAAAAGATTATTAACAATAAAAAATAGAAACCGACATGAGAAAACTTTACCTACTCCTTACATTTATCGCATTGGCCACCACCACGGCCCTTGCACAGTGGAACACCAACGCCACGCCCGTGTGCATCTACAGCGCAGCCGGCCAGGGCGATTACTATGCCGTAGACCCGAAAGTGGCACGCACCGCCGACAAGAAGACATGGATAGCCTGGAGAACATGGGGAAAGAAGGACATCAACGGCCGCAAGATTGATGCCGTGCGCACCTACCTGCAACTGCTCGACATCGACGGCAAGCCACAGTTTGACGAACCCATCATGGTCAACGACCACATCACGCAGAGTTCCTGGTCGGAATATGCCTTACAGGCTGCTGCCGACGGTAGCGCCATCGTCACAGTGGCTGACGGACGCGCAGAAGAAGCCAACCTACCCGAAGGCTATAGCCATTCCGACGGATACAGTCCGGCCATCTACAAAATAGACCAGGAAGGTAACTTCCTCTGGGGACTCGACGGCGTAGAGTTCCGCGACTACCGCGAAGCTGAGTACACCAACTGCTTTGTGGTTGGTGAAGACACGTGGTTTACGTTCTTCAACCAGTATTACGGCGAAGTCACCGAGAGCACCGACCTGACCAACTTCGGCATATTCATACAGCGCATCAACGACGACGGCACCACGCTCTGGGATAAGCCACGCAAGGTGGGCGACGATTTCAGCTTTCAGCCTCAGATCATAGCATCGGAAGGCACCGACTTCCTCTACTTCGACGAGACACCGCTGGGCTCGCGCGTACAACGTATGAACCGCGACTTCGAAGGTGTATGGAGCGAAGCTGTACTCTATGACAATAATAAATATGACGGCTATGAAATGAACCACTACCGCATCGTGAGCGATGGTAAGGGCGGAGCAGCCGTGGCTTTCGTATGGCCTATGGGACAGTTTTCTCACAACGTCCGCGTGCAGCACATCAATGCCGACGGCTCGCTGGGATTCGGACTGACCGGACTGGATGCTGCCAATACCGTAGACAACGACTACGACTACTGCGGCATAGCAGCCAACCCCGAGACCGAGGAGATACTCGTAGACTTCGAGTCACAACTGGAAAGCTCCTACGACGTGATGCTCCAGAAATTCACGTACGACGGTGACTATTGCTTCGACGAGCTGGGTGTCTCTATCGCCAGCAAGAGCAGGCAAGAGGCCTTTGCCTACGGAAGAGTAGGATCGGGCGCACTGAAAGGCGGCGACTGGATAGTGGCCTACCGCGACGTACAGGCCTACGGTGCCAACACCTCGTTTGTCATACGCCGCTATGACAAGGACAACAACCGCGTGTGGACTAAGACCATAGGCCGCAACCTCGACCCCTCGAGAATCACCTTCATCGTAGAGCCTGAGGCATCATACCTGTTCTACCGCGAGGATAGCAGCAGCAAGAACCCTGGCATCACCATCTTCCGCATCAGCAACGACGGCAACTACACGGTGGACTATTCCGATGGTATTGACGACGTGAAGACTCAGCCGACTGCTGTCAACGCCTACTACGACCTCAACGGCCGCAAGCTGGCTCAGCCCGCCAAGGGACTGAACATCGTGCGCCATACCGACGGTCAGGTGGAGAAGGTCATCAGATAATAATTAAGGAATACAATAAAAAAACGAGAAGCTATGAAGTACTTTCTTTCTTTCCTGCTGACCCTCCTGCCCTTCTGCGCAGGGGCTCAGGTCACGGTCTACGAAGTCGTGAAGACGGTCAGCCCATATACCGACATCACCGGCGGCACGGTCATCGACCTGCAGGGCAACGTGGGCAAAGACTTATCGAAGGTGCTCTTCGACGCTGACGGCAATGCCAACTTCACCGCGGCCGACGAGGTGACGGCTTTCCCCATAGGCTTCGACCTTAGCTACAACGGCTTCACCATGAAGTACTTCCTGCTGACGGGCGACGCTGCCATCCTGCTCTATGAAGACCAGGTGGTCAGCACCGACGTACATGTCACGGGGATGGCCTCGCCCGCATACGCCTTTGCCGGCGAAAACGTCAAAAATGCGTTCGGCGTCAGCGCCCGTCAGGGTGCCTACGGCTACGACGACACCGAGATCAGCTATAAGCTGGAGGGCGAGCCCGGCAACCGCGTACTCGTCATACAATACAAGAACCTGGGATGGCAGAGCTGCGCCTGGGATGTGGAGGACATGGCCAAGGTTCAACTGCAATACCGACTCTACGAGGCTACGGGCAACATCGAGATGAAGCTCTCAGGATGGAAGCCCTACGAGGGTGTGGACGTGGGTAAAGGCAACTGGATCATTGCCGGCATCAACGGCGACGGCAAGAGCCGCAACTGGATGTTCCTCAAGGACTATGACGCTGCCGACTACGGACCTAACGCCGACTGGGGCTACTACAAGGTGGAGATGATCACATACGACCACGACAACTATCCTGCCGACGGCACCACATGGACCTTCGAGGCACCGACGATGTGCCAAACACCGACGGCAGCTCCTGCTGACTTGCAGCTCACGTCGACATCGACAGCCGTCGGCGGAACCTTCGCCAAAGGCAATGGCGACCACCAGCTGGTGCTCATCAGTACCAACAGCCAACTGAAAGCCTACCCCGTCAAGCAGAAGAAATACAACGTAGGCGACAAGATAGGCGGAGCCACCGTGGTGGCCATCACCGAGGACGGCACGTTCCAGACGGCCGACAACCTCACGCCTTCCACCACCTACTACGTGTTTGTCTATACGCTCAACGACCTGTGCAGCAACGGCCCGCTCTACAACAGCACAATGGCCAAAGCCAGCATCATCACTAAACCGGCGGCTCCGAAGGGCATCACCGTGACCGACATCGACAAGAACACATTCAAGGTGGGCGTCGAGGCCAATGCTACCCACCCCGTGCTGCTGGCCATCACCGACGAACAGGGCATCTTTACCTATACCAGCGGTGCACAGGAGTGGCAGGAGTATGGAACCTTCGGCATGCCGGCAGGCAACTACAGCGTAGGCGATAACATCAGCGGCGGCGGCAAAGTTATCTTCAGCGGAACGCCCAATGGCAGCATCGCCCTGGATGACCTGCAGACAGGCACGGCTTACTATCTGCGCGCCTGGAGTGCCGACGGCAACGGCAACTACTCGACACTGGTAGCCGACAAGGCTGTGGCCACCGCTGCCGAACTGCCCTGGAGCCTGAACATCGACGAGAAGGTGGGCTATCAGGCCACGCTGCCCGGATGGACGAAAGACAATGCCGCCAACTGGTCGAGCGACCCAGACTACAACCACTATCTGGTCACTGACGTCGTACTCGCCGGCGAGACGGGTTCCTCGTGGATTGAGACACCTTATATATATATGGGTACGCGCGGGACGACTCTCACCACCTCTATAGGAGGCAGTCAGGGAGCCGGATTCATGGCGGGCGACTGGACGCTGGCCGAGGGTGACAAGATACGTTTCCAGCTGACTAAGGATGACGTGAAGTTCACCGACGTGCTGACCATCACCAGCGCCGACGTGGAGAAGCTCACGCGCGGACAGCTCACGCCCGTCGAGGTGACATTTGCCGAGATGGCCGGCCAGAAGGTACGCCTGCGCATCCTCGTGGAGCGCACATCGGCAGGTGAGTTCCGACTGGGCAACATCACGCTGACTGCCAACGGCGACACCGAGGGCGTCAGCCACATGGATGCCAACAGCCAGAACCGTCACGCCACCTACTCGCTGCACGGCATACCTACCGACACACCCACCAAGGGACTCTACGTCAGGGACGGCAAGAAAGTCATCATCAAATAACATAAAAAACAACTGTCGAATGGCGGCAAACAATTCATTTTTTTATCAATAACAAACTAACACATTTTGCTTATGAAAAGACTATCGTTCTTAGCAATGGCATTTCTGGCCGTGCTCACCGCTTCGGCACAGATGATTGCCTACTCGGTGCAGACCAATGTGGTCGGCGAACCGGGAGAGCCTACCGTCATCGACCTGCAGGGCTATACGGGTTCTGACCTCAAAGGCATGATGATCGATGCCGACGGTAACATGGAGTTCAATGCAGTGGAAGGTGCCAAAGGCTTCCCCATCGGCTTCGATTTCCACTACAACGGACAGAAGATGACTCACTTCCTCATCGGTACTGACATGGTAGTACAACTCTCACCCACGGAGACCATCAGCACCGAGGTTCACATGAACCGCATCCCCAGCTTCACTACCGATGGCATACATGATATCATCGGCATGATTCCCCGTGAAGGTGTATGGGGACTTGACGACACCAAGATCAGCTACTGGCTGGAAGGCAAAGAGGGTTATCGTGCACTCGTCATCGAGTACAAGAACATCGACTTCGGCAACGGCGGAGGATGGGGTACTGAAGGCGAGTTCTGCGGTGCCAAGGCCACCGTCCAGTTCCGCCTCTATGAGCAGAGCGGCAACATCGAGATAAAGGTCAAGGGCATGAAACCCGCTGACCCCGGCCGCTACAACTTCTTCCGCATCGGTATCCTGGGCGACAGCAATGACTTCGTGCAGATACAGAGCTGGGACGGTAGTGTCATCTCTGCCCGCGACAACAGCATCAGCTACAATCAGGACAAGTATCCTGTCGACGGACAGGTCTATACCTTCGTGGCTCCCGAGCCTTGCGTCAGCCCGACCGTTTCGGGCAGCGACCTCCAGTTGACTTCTATTACCGACCAGATATCAGGTGTGTTCAAGCCAGGCAACGGCGACCACTTTATCGTGCTGGCTACTACTGACGATGAGCTCTCTGAAAAGCCTGTAGACAAGATGAAGTACAAGGTTGGCGATGTCATCGGCAATGCCAAGGTCATCGCCATCACCGACAGCAATGAGTTTACAGGCATCACCGGCATGGAGCAGGGCACTTACAACGTGTTTGTCTTCGCTTTCAACAGCGCATGTATGGACGGCCCGCTCTACAGCAGCGATGCCTTCAGTGCTACCATCGCCCTGAAACCCGCTAAGCCAGCAGCTCTTGCCTTGGCAGATGCTGACAAGAATAGCATGAAGCTCAAAGCAACTGACAGCGGTGCACAGATGGTCATCGCCCTGACCACCGAGCAGGCTCTCAACCAGTGGGACGAACCCATCGGCGTAGGTCTCTTCGGTGAACCTACAGGTACCTACAATGTCGGTGACGCCATAAATGGCGGCGGCAAGGTGGTATACGTAGGCAGCACCAGCGATGCCATCAACGTCAGCGAACTTGTTGCCGGCAAGGTTTACTTCTTCCGCGCATGGAGCACTGATGGCAACGGCGGCTACTCCTCAGAGTGGCTCGACATCAACGCCATGACCGCTACTGAACTGCCTTGGGAGCCCGCTCTCGAGGGCACAGGTTCCAGCGAGGTGCCTCTCGGATGGACCAGCAACAGCACTGAAGACAATAACTGGACGGTCCAGAATTACAATGACCTCTATCTCTATAGCGATGCGAGATACGTCGAAGGTACTCTTGAGACATGGGCTGAGAGTCCCGCCATCTACCTCAACGAGGGCAGCAACTGGCTCTCCGTGGAGATTGGCGCCAACTCCGTACCCGTCCGCTGGGCTTCCGACTGGGAGATGGCCGACGGTGAAGAAGTGGCCATTCAGCTGACTACCGACGGTGTGAAGTACAAGAACATCCTGACCATTACCAAGGACGAGATGCCCACCTGGACGATGGATGAGTTCAAGACCTTCCGTGTGAACTTCAGCGAGTATGCCGGACAGAAGGTGAACATACGCCTCTATGTGAAGCGTGCCACTAAGGGTCAGGTGAACTTCAGGAATCTCAAGGTGGAAGGCACGCTCTACGGTATTGTAGGTACTATTCCCGGCCTGACATGGGACGACGACATCTTCATGGTACAGGATGCGGAGAACAAGAACATCTACACTGCCAAGCTCGACGTCGAGGTTGCAGAAGTGCCTGCTGAGCCTTACAAATACAAACTGCGTACGAACATGAACTGGGACGGCTATCAGATTCCTACCTTCGACAATCAGGAGTGGATGCCCTCAGAGGCAGGCACCTACACACTCGTGTTCACTGCCGACATCGCCGCTAACAGCCTCAGCCTGAGCGTGCAGCGTCCCTTCTCCGTCAGCTTCGACAACAAGGGTAACTGGGGCCAGGTCTATGCCTACACCTTCACTTACGACCCGTTGACTGATACTACTACTGAGTACAGTGGTGCATGGCCCGGAACACCTGTTGAGGTAAGTGGCGGCTTCTTCAACCGCTCTTGGACCTACAACTTCACTGCCGATCAGCAGCCCCAGTACATCATTTGGAACAACGGTGGTGGCGACGAGTCGGAGCAGGCCGCCCAGACCGATGACCTGCCCTTCGTCAATGGCAAGAAGTACAGCTACTTCCCCGAGATTACCAGCATTCAGCTGCCCGGTACGTTTAACAACTGGAACGGTTCGGAAATGACGCCCGGCGACTATGCCAACCAGTGGAACACCACCATCGCTGTCACCGAGGATGTTGAGTTCAAGCTGCTTGTCAACGGCAACTGGCTGGGCTATAACGATGTTACCATCGAAGATCCCAGCGGCTGGCTCGAAGAGAGTGCTGAGAACGGCAACATCAAGCTGAAGCACAGTGTGGCCCAGAAGGATGCCTACTTCATCGTGGCTTACTGGATGAACCCTGGTACCGACGTGAAGTCCGGCTGGCTCATCGCTATTGAAGAGGGTGACCCCACCACTGTTGGTATTAACGGTGTGCGTGCTAACGCTGCCCAAAAGACTATCCACAATCTTAAGGGCCAGCGTCTGCAGAAGAAGCAGCGCGGCGTGAACATCGTCAATGGCAAGAAGGTCACAGTGAAGTAAACAACAGCGGTCGTACACCGCAACTCTCATATCAGCAGACAGCCTCCACCCTGCATCGTGGACGGCTGTCTGCTCTTGTTCGGTATTTTTTTTGACTGATTTCTTGTCAGTTAGGAAAAAAATAACTAACTTTGCTGCGGAATTGTAACTTAACGATATCATTAACACATGAAGAGACTATTATTTATAGGTATGATGCTCGTAGCTCTGACTACAACAGTCAGTGCCCAGTTACCCAAGGTGACACTGAAAGACCTCAGCGGCAAGGCCATCAGCACCGACACGCTGTCGAATGGCGGCAAACCGTTCATCATCGACTTCTTTGCTACGTGGTGCAAACCCTGCAACCGTGAGCTCGATGCCATTGCCGAGGTCTATGATGAGTGGCAGGAAGAGACGGGCGTGAAGATCTACGCCGTCTCTATCGACCAGGCGCAGAATATCCACAAGGTGAAACCGCTGGTGGACAATCACGGATGGGAATATGACGTGCTGCTCGACCCTAACAGCGACTTCAAGCGCGCCCTGGGCATCCAGATGATACCCTACGTGCTCATCGTCGACGGTCAGGGCAACATCGTCTACAAGCACAACGGCTATACCGACGGAGCCGAAGAGGAACTCATCGAGAAGGTGCGCGAATTAGTGAAAAGTGAAAAGTGAAAAGTGATAAATGAGAAGTGAAAAGTGAAAAGTGAAATGTGAAAAGTGAAGAATTTGCTACCGCGAGAATGATGAAGCATACACTGTTATTCCTGTTTACCCTTTTACCCTTATCCATCGGGGCACAGGTGACGCTCAGCGGCTCCGTGCAGAGCGACATGCTGGTACCACAGGCCGACGAGAAGATAGGGGCAGAGAAGACGGAGGACTTCCAAACCAACACCTACGTCGACCTGATGTTGCAGCACCAGAACTTCGAGGCTGGCGTCCGCATGGAATATCTGCAGCACCCGCTGCCTGGCTTCGAGAACGACTTCAAGGGATGGGGCGTACCCCACTACTACGTGAAAGGTAAGCTGGACTGGGCCGAGCTCACCGTCGGCACGTTCTACGAGCAGTTTGGCTCGGGATTCATCCTGCGCACCTACGAGGAGCGTGCGCTGGGCATCGACAACTCGCTGCGCGGCGGACGACTCGTAGTGAAACCCTTCAGCGGACTGACCATCAAGGCGCTGGGCGGACACCAGCGCCGCTACTGGAAGTGGAACAAGGGCTTCGTGTCGGGAGCCGATGCTGAAATCAACGTCGATGAGTGGGTGAAGGGCATGCAACAGCACAACACCCGCCTGACACTCGGATTCTCGTGGGTCAACAAGTATGAGGACGAGGACTACATAGAGCGGCTGGCGAATGACGGGCGCAACATCACGGTCTATCAGGTGCGGCAGCCTAAGTACGTGAATGCATGGGATGCACGTGCCAATCTGAGCATGGGCAACGTAAACATCCTGGCTGAATATGCCCGCAAGGGCGACGATCCGTCGCAGGCCAACGGCTACATCTACGGCAAAGGCGACGTGGCTATGCTCTCAGCATCGTACTCCAAGAAGGGACTCAGCCTGTTGCTGCAGGCCAAGCGTTCGGAGAACATGTCGTTCAAGAGCCGCCGCAGCATGCTCGGCATCTCGTCGGCCATCAACCATCTGCCTGCCTTCACGCAGGATCAGACCTACGCACTGGCAGCCCTCTACCCCTATGCCACGCAACTGGCCGACGGCGAATGGGCCTATCAGGCTGAATTCGGCTACCAGTTCAAGCGCAAGACGGCCCTGGGCGGCAAGTACGGCATGAATCTCAAGGTGAACTTCTCGTACGTACGCTCTATCGACCGCCAGTTCCAGGATGGTCTCAACATCACCTCGCTGGCTTCGAGCAACATGCAGCTGGCCGGTACGAAAGGCTACACCTCGAAGTTCTTCAAGTGGGGCGACCAGACGTACTATCAGGACCTGGACATCCAGCTGTCGCGTAAGTTCTCTAAGTCCTTTCAGCTCAGTCTGATGTATATGAACCAGCGCTACAACAAGACAGTCATCGAGGGTCATGGCGGCATGATACACAGCAACATCTTCATCGCCGACGGTAAATACCAGTTCTCGCCGAAGACCACCCTGCGCATGGAGGCCCAGTACCTTAACACCAAGGACGATCAGGGCGACTGGCTCTACGGGTTGGCCGAGTTGTCGCTGGTGCCCCACTGGATGCTGACCATCAGCGACATGTGGAACTGTGGCGAGACGAAGACCCACTACTACCAGGGACTGGTGACCTTCAACGTGGGGGCCCACCGCATCCAGGCAGGCTATGGCCGCACCCGTGCCGGCTACAACTGTTCGGGTGGCGTCTGTCGTTGGATTCCGGCTCAGAAGGGCTTCACGCTGTCATACAATTATAACTTTTAATCTTTAATCTTTCATTTTAACTAGAGTTGTCCTATGTTATCTAAGTTATCTTCAAATAAAATAATGTGGTGCCTGCTGGCCTGCCTTTTATGTCTGTCCTCATGTGACAAGGTGGAAGAGGGCGACCGCCTGGTGGTTGTCAAGGAGACACCCACCGAGCCTGACACCCCTGTCAATCCCAATCCCGGTGAACCCGATGACTATTTCGCCGAGACACCCAGACACGTACTCATAGAAGACTTCACCGGTCAGGACTGCATCAACTGTCCTTTTGCCACCGACCTCATCAGTCAGCTGCAGGCTTTCTATGGCCACGACTTGATTGTACCCGTAGGCATACACTGCGGCCCACTGGGCATCCAGCAGAGTAAGGACCCGCAGGGACTGGCCACGCCGCTGGGCGACGAATACTATAAGCACTGGAACATTGAGATGCAGCCCATGGGCGTCATCAACCGCAGTGATGGTGTGCTCTCTACTGACTTCTGGAATGCGAAGACAGGCTTTGAACTTTTTGAGGACAACGAAAGGACAAAACCGCGTATCGCTCCGCTCAATATCTGGCTGAACACAACGCTCGACGGACAGGATACAACCATTGAGGTGACGCTGGCTGCCAGACAGGCTGTAAGCGGCAAGCTACAGCTGTGGCTCACTGAAGACGGCATCATTGCCAAGCAAAAGATGCCCGACGGAAGTGAGAACCCCCTCTACGTCCACAACCACGTGCTGCGCGCCGCCGTCAATGGCGACTGGGGCGAAGATGTCAAGGTGGGCAAGCAGGAGAAGCTGAAGGTCAGCTTCAAATGTCACCTCGACAGCCGCTGGAAGCCTGAAAACATGTCGGTCGTAGCCTTTGTCTACGATACTAACGGCGTTGTACAGGCAGGGAGTAGGAAATTGATAATTGATGATTGATAATTGATAATGATATTGCTTATGAAGAAAATTTTTACGCTATTCACATTGGTGGTGCTGAGCCTGTCGGCTACGGCACAGAACGACACTGACGGCTCGTTCCACTTTATAGACGAGCAGGGGAACGTGGTGCCCAACGGGACGGTGCTCAACATTAAGGGCATCAACGAGGAGGGCAAGATGGAGATACCCCTGAAGGTAAAAAACATGTCGGGCGAACGACTGGCTGTAGGCATGTATGAAGTCATCGACAATATACCCAACGGTGACTGGGAGACATGTGCCTTCGGCAACTGCATGAGACTCGATGCCACCGGCTATTCAGCAAGGAGTATTGTCGCCTCTGACTATGAGAACGCCATCCAGACAGAATGGATACCCGAGGAGGGAAAGTATGCCACATGGACAGCCACCCTGCAGATACATCTCTTTGAAATCAAGCAGGAAGTGAAGTTCGGACAGGTCCTCGACGTAGTGGGCGACGAGGTCACGGCACAGGGCCCTGTCATCACCGTGCAGTTCGAATATAGTGCTGAGTCGGCCGGCATCGGTCAGATTGCAGGTCATCATGCTGCTGTAGACAGCTACTATAACACAGACGGTCGCCGTCTCGATGCGCCACACAAAGGCATCAACATCCTGCGAATGGACGATGGCCGCGTCATCAAACAGATTAAATAAACTAAACCTTAATTACGTATGAAGCATTTCTTTACATCACTCCTGCTTCTCGTTGTGGCAGGAACCTTTTCTATGCAGGCACAGAGTCTGCAGAAGCACACACTGAGAAGGGCACACGCCCAGAACATCATGAAAGTCGGAGAAAACACCAACTCTGCCTGGTGGGGCTACTATTCTGACAGCGAATATCTCTATTCCATCGGAACAGGAAAGACCGGAACCTACGACTGCGCCATCATGGTACCTGCCAATCATGCTATAGCCGGCGGAAAGACGCTGTCAAAG
The DNA here is from genome assembly GCA_017467565.1 of Prevotella sp. Taxonomy (GTDB): domain Bacteria; phylum Bacteroidota; class Bacteroidia; order Bacteroidales; family Bacteroidaceae; genus Prevotella. The sequence continues at coordinate 17,016 of JAFUSV010000169.1, read as the reverse complement.
GTACGCTTCTACCTCTATGCCACACATGTGGCCGATGTCAAGGTGTGGGTGGCCGACAAGAAACCCTCGTCGGTAGACAATGAAGCCTTGCAGATAGTCAATGTCGAGCAGGTGAAGGCTGGACTTAACGAAGTGGAGCTGTCCTCTCCCGTCATCCTGGGCGAGAAAGCGCTCTACATCGGATACTCGTTCACCGTCACCGATGCTTCGGCAGAGGATGATGCCTACCCTGTCTGCGTAGGTGGTAGCGATATGGCAAATGCACTGCTACTGAAGTCGTCTTCTGGAGCTTGGCAGGACCTCAACGGCAATAACTTCGGTTGTCTGGCTCTGCAACTCTATCTGGAGGGCGAGTTCATGGGCAATGCCGCTACTTTCGGCATAACCGATTTGGGTGAGTGCGTTGCCTCGATAGGTGGCAAAGGTGTGTTCTATCTGCCTGTCAACAATATGGGTGCCAATGCGCTGGAGAGTATAGACTACTACGTGACAGCCGATGGCGTAGACGGTCCCGAGCAGCACGTAGACCTGCCGTCGCCCATCAGTCTCGGTACTATGAGTGTGCTCACCCTGCAGATAGACGGCGATGCTTCGGCAGGCATCCGTGAGAAAACCATTACGATGACCAAGGTCAACGGTCAGGCTAACGAGACGGAGTCACCTGTCGCCAAGCTGACCCTCTCTACTGTATCGAAAGTGGCCGACCGCAGCATCGTGGTCGAGGAATACACCGGCACCACCTGTGGCTGGTGTCCGCGCGGCATCGTAGCCATGCAGAAGATTCGCAACACCTTTGGCGACAAGGCCATAGGCATAGCCATCCATCGCTATACTACCAGCAAGTCGAGCGATGCCATGTACATCAGCACCTACAACCACGTGACGTTTGGCGGCGCACCGTCAGCACGCATCAATCGCGGCCCCGTCATTGACCCCTATTATGGTTCGGGCAACAATGTACTGTGGGACATCGAAAACGAGCTGGCTATCCCTGCCAAGGTAGCCGTCAGCCTCACGGCTCAGTGGAATGCCGACTCCACGAAGGTAGACCTGTCATCGAGTGTACAGAACCTGCTGTCCGATGCCACTTACAAAGTGGAGTATGTATTGGTGGCCGACGGGCTGAAGGGCAAGAGTACGCCATGGCAACAGCATAACTACTACAACAAGGCCTACGGCCAGTTTGCTGATGCCTCGCAACTGCCTGACGATCTGGCATTCCTCTTCGACGAGGGACAGTTGTTCAATAATCAGTATGTGGCCTACTATCCCGAATTCAACGATGTGGCCCTGTCGGTAGCTAAGTCCACACAGACCACCGCCATCGGTCAGCTGGCCCTTGAAGAGTCGGCCGACAACAGCTATACGCTTGCCCTGCCTACCGACAATACACTGATGGCTGCCGTGAAGAAGCAGAATGTCTTCGCTGTCGTGCTGGTCACTGACAGCAAGGGCATGATTGTCAATGCTGCCAAGACGGCTATTGCCGCCTATGAGGCACAGGGCATCGACGAACTGCCACAAGATGGTCAGCTGACGCGCCATGCTGTCCGCTACACGCTTGACGGTCGCCAGCTGCCTGCTGCCCAGAAGGGTCTGAATATCATCCGCATGGGTGACGGCAGCGTCAGGAAGGTCATCGTGAAATAAAAAAACAGTAAAACTTTTGGTAGTGTCAGAAAAAAGCACTACCTTTGCAGGCGATTTCCAACCATGGTGTTGGAAATCGCTTGTTTGTTTTATCCTTTTGGACGATGGTGTAATGGTAACACTACAGGTTTTGGTTCTGTCATTCCCGGTTCGAATCCGAGTCGTCCAACCAACTTTTTCCTAATTAAAGTTTGCTTTCCCCCTCGATGTACTGCGACATGAACAGGTGCTCGCCGTCCCATACGACGTAGCTGAACTGGGTGATCCAGTCGCCCAGGATGATGACACGGGCTTTCTTGGTCAGCTGCAGGTCTACCTCGATGTGACGATGACCGTAGATGAAATAGTCTACGTTGGAGTGGTACTGTATGTAGCGTTTAGTATAGAGTATGAGGTGCTCCTTGTTCTCACCCATGTAGGGAGGCTCCTCGCCGTTCTCCCGCTTCAGTCGCGAGTGCTTGGCCCACGTCAGTCCGAACCACATGCCCCAGCGGGGATGCAGTGCCGAAAACAGGTGCTGGCACAGGCGGTTGTGGAAGATGCTGCGTATCAGCTTAAAGCTCTTGTTGGGATCGCCCAGCCCGTCACCGTGTGCCAGATAGAATATCTTGCCATAGATCTCGGTGGTGAGCGGCTGCTTATGGAGTATGACGCCACATTCGCGTTCCAGGTAGTCGTAGGCCCAGATGTCGTGGTTGCCCGTGAAGTAGTGCACCTCGACACCCATGTCCGTGAGTTCGGAGATCTTGCCCAGGAAGCGTGTGAAGCCCCTCGGCACCACATACTTATATTCGTACCAGAAGTCGAACATGTCGCCCAGCAGGTAGACGGCAGCCGCCTTCGTCTTAATACTGTCCAGGAATCGTACGAGTCGTCGTTCCTGCATGCGTCCGTGCTCCACGGCCCATGAGCCTAAGTGTGCGTCGGAAAGAAAATATACTGGCTTCATAGTTGGTTGATAGCTGAACGATAAATACTTCAGTCGAATCCAAGTTCTACCCTCGCTTCTTCTGACATCATGCTTTGGTCCCAGGCGGGCTCGAAGACCAGGTTGACGTTGGCAGCCTTGATGCCCTCCACACTCTCCACCTTCGTGCGCACATCCTCGAGGATGACGTCGGCAGCGGGACAGTTGGGAGCAGTGAAGGTCATGTCGAGGTCTACCGTCTGGTCGTCCTGCACGTCTATCTTGTAGATCATACCCAGGTCGTAGATGTTGACAGGAATCTCTGGGTCATAGACAGTCTTGAGCACATCGACGATGCGCTCTTCTATGCGAGTCTTTTCTTCTTGTGTCATATATTCGTATGGTTATTATTTATACGCGTCCTTCTTCGCGATAGCTGTAGTAGTTGCCGTCGACCACGATGACGTGGTCCATGAAGTGCAGGCGCATCACCTCGCAGGCCTGTCTGACCTGCTGTGTCAGCGCATCATCCTGTCGGCTGGGGCGTACGCTGCCCGAGGGGTGGTTGTGGCAGATGGTCACGACGGTGGCGTTGGCCAGCACAGCCTCGCGTATGATGATGCGGATGTCGACCGACACCTCCGAGATGCCGCCGTGAGCGACGCACATCTTCTTGATGAGACGCAGGTTCTGATTCATCAGCAGCACCCAGAACTCCTCGACGTCGAGGTCCTGCATCACGGGGTGCATGTAGTTGTAGATGCGGGTGGCCGAGCCCAGGTCGGGACGTTCCTCGGGCGCCTCCATCTGTCGGCGCTTGCCCAGTTCGCAGGAAGCCAGTATGGTGATAGCCTTCGCCTCGCCCACACCCTTATAGACCATCAGGTCGCGTATGGACATCTTGCCCAGCGTGTTCAGGTTGTTGTGGCAGTCACTCAGTATCTGCTGCATCAGCTCCACGGCACTCACGCCGGGTGTGCCCGACCCTACGAGTATGGCCAGCAGCTCGGCATTGCTGAGTGCCGCAGGCCCCTTGTCGCGTAGCTTCTCTCGCGGTTGGTCGTCGGGCGACCAGTTGGCTATGGTCAGTTTCCCGTTCATTTGTAGAAGGTCTTTTCGAAAGCCTGGAACTCGTCTTTCTTCCTGACGCAGCGCTTCCACCAGCTCTCTATGAAGCCGAAGCCGTAGCCCATCAGCTGCACAAAGGCGGCAGGCACGGACAGCAGCCCTACCCAGAGGCTGCGGTTCTTGATGCTGGAGTGCGTGAAGATGATGGCACTATATAATATAATAGGTATCCAGGGCGTGAGGCACAGCCATCGCCACTCATCGTTGTCCACGTAGTACATCAGCAGTCGGCCCACGGCCGAGGTGAGTATCAGGGCGATGACACCGAGGGTGAAGACCGTGGGCAACAGGTGCACCAGCTTCATCGTGCCGGGATGACGTTTCTCCAGGTTGATGCGTGCTATGCCGCTGTTGTACACCTGGCGGAAAAATTTGCGGAAGTCCGTGCGACGCTTGTGCCACACCCAGGCTTCGGGCAGCAGCCGCGTCTTGTAGCCGGTCTCCACGATGCGGTACGAGAAGTCGATGTCCTCGCCGAAGCGCATCTTCGAGAATCCTCCCAGTTCCTGATATACCTCGCGACGTATGCCCATGTTGAACGAGCGAGGATAGAACTTGTCCAGCTTGGCCTTTCCGCCCCTGATGCCTCCCGTGGTGAAGAACGAGGTCATGGAGTACGATATAGCCTTCTGCACGGGTGTGAAGTCAGGGTGCGCCGTGTCGGGACCTCCCCAGGCAGCCACATCCAGTTTAGAGTCGAGAGTGGAGAGCGTAGAGTTTGCTGCCGCCAAATAGCCGTCCGGCAGCACCACGTCAGAGTCGAGCACGATGAGCCACTGGCCGCTGGCACGCTCAGCCCCGTAGTTACGGCTCTGCCCGGGGCCGCTGTTCTCCTTGGCGTAGTAATGCAAATCAAGGATGCCTGCGTACTTGTCGCAGACATCCTTGCATGGTGTTGATGACCCATCTTCTACAATAATCACCTCAAAGTCTTTCATCTCTTGCCGACAAAGACTTTGCAGCAACTCGTCCACTTCATCAGGACGATTGTAGACGGGTACGATGAAGCTGTACTTCATGGTCTTACTCCTTGGCACGAGCCAGGTAAGAGCCGTCGCGGGTGTCCACCTGAATGAGGTCGCCCTCGTTGATGAACAGGGGTACGCGCACCTCAACGCCAGTCTCCAGTGTGGCGGGCTTCAGGGTGTTGGTAGCGGTGTCGCCCTTCACGCCAGGCTCAGAGTGAGTGACGCGCAGGATGGTCTTCACAGGCATTTCAGCATAGAGCACGGTGCCGTCGGTAGTGTCGCTGACCACTTCCACGATGTCGCTCTCCTTCATGAACTCATGACCTATCACCAGCTCATTGTCGATGGGAATCTGCTCGAAGGTCTCCTGATTCATGAAGATACGTCCCGTCTGGTCCTCGTAGAGGTACTGATAGGGACGACGCTCGATGATGACGTCCTCCAGTTTCTCACCGATGTTGTAGCGACGCTCCAGCACGCGACCATCGCTGACATTCTTCAGCTTGATGTTCATGATGGTGTTACCCTTACCCGGTTTGCGATGCTGGAAGTCGATGCAAACCCAAATGCCGCCGTCCATGCGAATAGCGGTTCCTTTTTTGATGTCTTGTGAATTAATCATAAACTAATATAATAATGTAATTTGGTAAATTCTTCCGAATTCGGGTGCAAAGTTACAAAAAAAAGTGAAAAGTGAATAGTGAAAAGTGAAAAATTTCGCTCTAAGTTTGCGTAATTCAAAAGATTTGTGTAATTTTGCAGCCCGAAACGTCGATAATAAACATAAAATAAGAATAAATAAGCAATGAAAAGAACATTTCAGCCTCACAATCGTCGCCGCGTGAACAAGCATGGTTTCCGCGAGCGTATGGCCACCAAGAATGGTCGCCGTGTACTGGCTTCACGCCGCGCTAAGGGCCGCAAGAAGTTGACCGTATCAGACGAGCGTCACGGTAAGTAATCCGTCTGCTCTCACTGAGAACGACAATAAACGGGATGTCGCCATCGAAAGAGGCACATCCCGTTTGTTATTGGTCAAACATTCCCCTACCCTTCTCCAACATCTGAGGGGCGGGGGAATATGTTTCAAGTGTTTTTTCATATTTTGGCAGTTGCGTTACTTGCTGTCAAGAAAGAAGGCTTCTTCCTCCCAGAAAGAAGGCTCCTTCCTCCCAGGAACAAGGCTCCTTCCTAATTGTTACTCACAAGCCTCAGGTTTGCCGTAAGGAAACCCCCACTTTGCCGTAAGGAAACTGCCACTTTGCCGTAAGGAAACCTTAGGTTTACCGTAACACCGTTCACCACTTATCACTTACCACTCCTAAAAAAATAATTTGCCTAATTATTTGTTTTTCGCTCACTTATTCGTACCTTTGACCTACGGTCGAAGGTAGGCTGCATCTCGGAAAAACTCAAATAATCTACGATTTATTTGGTTTTTCTCTCAATTTGCACTACCTTTGTAGCCAAAATGTAACATCAAAGTATTTCTATGCTGATTCTTTTTAAGCTTTTAGGCTCACTCGCACTGTTGATGTTCGGTATGAAGTCCATGAGTGACGCCTTGCAGAAAATGGCGGGCCCACAGCTGCGCCACGTCCTTGGTGCTATGACCACCAACCGCTTTACGGGCATGCTGACGGGTACGCTCGTCACCGCCAGCGTGCAGTCGTCGACGGCTACCACCGTGATGACCGTATCGTTTGTCAATGCAGGTCTGCTGACGCTGGCGCAGGCCATCTCGGTCATCATGGGTGCCAACATCGGTACGACGCTGACGGCCTGGATCATGTCGGCGGGTATGTCCTTCGACATCAGCATCGTCAGCTACATAGGTTTCTTCGTGGGCATCATCCTCATCTACATGAAGAGGCACCGCTACATAGGCGACTTCCTCTTCGGTCTGGGACTGCTGCTCCTAGGACTGACCACGCTGCGACTGACGGGCACAGAGATGGACCTGGGACACAATGCCGACGTGCTGAACTTCTTCCAGTCGTTCGACCCCAACTCGTTCTGGACGACGCTGCTGTTCCTCGTACTGGGTGGCGTGCTGACATTCTGCGTGCAGTCGTCGGCCGCCGTGATGGCTATCACCATGATACTGTGCTCCAGCGGTGCACTGCCCATCTATCAGGGCATCGCGCTGGTGCTGGGCGAGAATATAGGTACGACCATCACCTCGAACCTGGCAGCCCTGTCGGCCAATACGCAGGCTCGCCGCGCCGCCCTGGCACACATGTTCTTCAACGTCTTCGGCGTGCTGTGGATTCTCATCGTCTTCCACCCCTTCGTCAACATGGTGTGTGGCTGGGTGGGCTACGACGAGGAGATGCAGAAGTCGGTGGTAGGGGCTGACGTGTTTGCCGCCAACGCCACTAAGCTGACGTTCGTGCTGGCAGCCTTCCACACCACGTTCAACGTCATCAACGCCAGCATCCTCATCTGGTTCATTCCCCAGATAGAGCGCTTCGTATGCTGGGTCATCAAGCCTAAGCGTGTGGACGAGGAGGAGGACTTCCGCCTGCACTTCATCACCGCCGGCTTCATGAAGACGCCCGAGCTCTCGGTGCTGGAGGCCCAGAAGGAGATACAGTCGTTCTCAGAGCGCATGCAGCGCATGTTCGGCATGGTGCAGCAGCTGCTCAACGACTCGTCGTCGCTGTCGGGCAAGAAGCAGGACGACGAGAAATTCAATAAATTGTACACGCGCATAGAGAAATACGAGAACATCAGCGACAACATGGAGCTGGAGATAGCCAAGTACTTGGAGCAGGTAGGCGACGCCCACCTGAGCGACGAGACGAAGGCTAAGATACGTGCCATGCTGCGCGAGATCAGCGAGCTGGAGAGTATCGGCGACGCCTGCTTCAACATGGCTCGCACCATCAACCGCAAGTACCTGGCCAAGCAGGACCACTTCAACGAGCAGCAGTACAGTCACCTGCACCAGATGATGGGGCTGACCAACCAGGCACTGACGCAGATGAACCAGCTGATGGGCGGACGCAAGGAGGCCTACGACGTGAACCGCACGTTCAACATAGAGAACGAGATCAACAACTTCCGCAACCAGCTGAAGGCTCAGAACATCATCGACATCAACAACCACGCCTACACCTACGCCGAGGGCACGGTGTACATGGACCTGGTGAACGAATGCGAGAAGCTGGGCGACTACGTAGTCAACGTCGTCGAGGCAAGAATGGGACTCAGGTGATTCTTATTTTGTGGAGAGTATAAAGTGTAGAGTTTGCTACCGCCATAGGAATTAAAACTCCATAGCGGTAGCAAACTCTACACTAATTAGAATGTGTCAATCTTTGTGGAACAGGTCGCGGGTGTAGACCTTGTCCTTGACATCGTCGAGACAGGGGTCGAAGCGATTGGCAATGATGGTCTGCGACTGCGCCTTGAAGGCATCGAGATTGTTGACCACACGACTGCCAAAGAATGTGGAGCCATCCTCGAGCGTGGGCTCGTAGATGATGACCTCGGCACCCTTGGCCTTCACACGCTTCATGATGCCCTGTATGGAGCTCTGACGGAAATTGTCGCTGTTGGACTTCATCGTCAGACGATAGACGCCGATGACGCAACGACGCTCCTCGGCAGGGTCGTAGTCACCACGATTGTAGTAGTTATAGTAGCCGGCCTTCTGCAGCACACGGTCGGCTATGAAGTCCTTGCGCGTGCGATTGCTCTCCACGATGGCACCAATGAGGTTCTCAGGCACGTCGCTATAGTTGGCCAGCAGCTGCTTGGTGTCCTTAGGCAGACAGTAGCCGCCATAGCCGAACGACGGGTTGTTGTAGTGGTTGCCGATGCGGGGGTCGAGGCTGACGCCACGTATGATGCTTTGCGTGTCGAGTCCCTTCATCTCGGCATAGGTGTCCAGCTCGTTGAAGTAGCTGACGCGCAGTGCCAAGTAGGTATTGGCAAAGAGCTTCACGGCCTCAGCCTCGGTGAATCCCATGAACAGGGTGTCTACATCCTGCTTGATGGCACCCTCCTGCAGCAGGGCTGCAAAGTCGTGGGCGGCCTGTAGCAGGCGCTCGTCGTGCATGTCGGTACCCACGATGATACGACTGGGATACAGGTTGTCGTAGAGGGCACGGCTCTCGCGCAGGAACTCGGGCGAGAAGATGATGTTGCGGCTGCCCGTCTTCTCACGCACATGGGCGGTGTAGCCCACGGGTATGGTGCTCTTGATGACCATGATGGCCTCGGGGTTGTACTTCATCACCAGGCGGATGACGGCCTCCACGGCCGAGGTGTCGAAGAAATTCTTCTGCGGGTCGTAGTTGGTGGGCGTGGCTATCACCACGAACTCAGCATCGCGGTATGCCTCCTCGGCATCCAGCGTAGCCCGCAGGTTGAGCGGCTTGGTGGCCAGATATTCCTCAATCTCGGCATCCACGATGGGCGACTCGCGCCGATTGATCATGTCTACTTTCTCAGGTACAATGTCAACAGCCGTCACCTGGTGGTGCTGGCTCAGCAGCGTGGCTATACTCAAGCCTACATAGCCTGTACCGGCTACTGCTATTCGTCTTTTCTGGGTCATAGTATTTCTTTTTTACGGCGGCAAAACCGCCGTACACACTTTTTCTAAATATGATAGAAGGCCTTGTACCACTGGGCGAAATAGCGCAGGCCCTCGCGCAGGGTGATGCGGGGGGTGAAACCGTAGTCGCGCTCCAAGGCGGTGGCATCGGCATAGGTGGTGGGCACGTCGCCGGGCTGCATGGGCACCAGTTCCTTGTGGGCCTCGAAGTCATAGTCCTGCGGCAGCACACCAGCACGGATGAGCTCTTCCTGCAGGATATTGACAAAGTCCAGCAGGTTCTCGGGCTGACCGCCACCAATGTTATACACGGCATAGGGAGGCACAGGCAGCCCGTCGTCACCCAACTTTCTTTCCGGGGCTCCGGCCATGACACGCACGATGCCCTCTACGATGTCGTCGACATAGGTGAAGTCACGACGGCAGTTACCGAAGTTGAATATCTTGATGGTCTCGCCCTTCACCAGCTTGTTGGTGAATCCAAAGTAGGCCATGTCTGGACGGCCGGCAGGACCATAGACGGTGAAGAAGCGCAGGCCCGTAGTGGGGATGTCGTAGAGCTTGGAGTAGCAATGGGCAAAGAGCTCGTTGGACTTCTTCGTGGCGGCATAGAGCGATACGGGGTTGTCCACGCGGTCATCGGTAGAGAAGGGCACCTTCTTGTTGCCTCCATAGACGCTGGACGACGAGGCATAGACCAGATGCTCCACAGGATAGTGGCGGCAGGCCTCCAGGATGTTGTAGAAGCCCATCATGTTGGACATGATGTAGGCATCGGGATTGGTGATGCTGTAGCGTACACCGGCCTGTGCAGCGAGGTTGACCACCACGGCGGGGCGGTATTTCTCAAACAGGCTGTCGATGAGCTGACGGTCGGCGATGTCGCCCCTGACGAATGTCCATGAATTGTCCGTGTCAGTCTTTTCTATTTCCTTCAGGCGGTATTCTTTGAGCGACACGTCGTAGTAGTCGTTCATGTTGTCTATGCCAACGATGGTGGCACCGTGGACGTCGTTCATCAGGCGCTTCACGAGGTTGCTGCCTATGAAGCCTGCGGCTCCGGTCACGAAGATGGGTTTGTTGTCTAAGGTTATTTTTTCCATGTGGGTATTTTATTTTACGGCGGCAAAACCGCCGTACACTTGTTTTTTTATTTTTTTGCGAATCTTTCTACGGCCTCGTAGTAGGTGTCCAGGCTGCCGATGTCGAAGCGACCGGCGGTCATCTCCCAGGCATGCATCACGGTGTGCTCCACCATGTAGTGGGCCAGGTTGCCGGGGGCATCCTTGCCACAGCCGTTCTCTACCGAATGGCGCACCAGCGGGAGGTCCTCCTTCTTATATATATAAAAAGGTGGTACGGCCCAGTGGCTCTTGGGCTGCTGCGGTTTTTCCTCCATGCCTAAGACACGGCGGTCGGCATCGAGCTCTACGACACCCGTACGGCGCAACTTCTCAATGTCGTCCTGACGGTGGCACATGATGCAGCTGGTGCCCTTCTCCCTGGCAAAGTCAACAAACTCCTGGAAGGAGAAGAACAGCAGGTTGTCGGCAGCTACGACAAGTAGGTCGTCGTCGATAGCCAAGCGGTCGACAGCCAGCAACAGGTCGCAGACGGCTCCCAGACGGGTGTCGTTGGTCTCCGTGCCGTCATCGATGATGGTGACGGGCTTCTCGTAGCTGAGTCCACGCCTCCACTCCTCGAAGACAGGAGCAAACTTATGGTTCGTGACAATGACGTGCTCGTCAATCTCGGGGATGCGGTCGATGTCGTCGAGCATACGACCCAGGATGGTCGACTCCCCTATCTTCAGCAGCGGCTTCGGGAAGTTCTTCGTCAGCTCTCCCAGCCTCGTAGCATAGCCTGCGGCAATAACAATATTCTTCATAAGGGCGGTAGCAAATTATTCACTCTTCATTCTTCACTTTTCACTTTTCACTCTTCACTCTTCACTCTTCACTTAACAGAACCTCGCTCCGTCCTCGGGTTTCACCCAAAACACCTTGAAGGTGTCCTCGTATTCGGGGAACTGTGCCAGGTATTTCTCAGTGAGCACACGCTCAATATCAGCCTTGTAGGCAGGGTTGACCAGAGCGATGCAGGCCCCCTTGAACCCAGCTCCAGAGAAACGGCCGCCATAGACACCGGGCAACTGTCGCATGATGTCGTAGATGGCTATCAATTCGGGCGATCCGCACTCATAGTTATGGACAGACGACTCGCACGAATCGAACGACAGCTTGCCGAAGAGCTTCAGGTTGCCCGTCTCCCAGGCTGTCACCCCCTGACGCACACGGCGATACTCCGAGTAGAAATGCTCGGCACGACGGGCAAAGCGGGCAGGCATGGCGATGCGTGTCTTCTCGAACGTCGCCTTGGGAATGTCGCGCAGGAAAGTCTTGTCGAAGGTCTTCAGGGGTTGGTCGGTATAGGCCAGCATGTTCCATGCCGCCGTCTTGCACTCATAGACGCGCAGGTTGTAGTCACTATTGACCAGCGAACGTGTCAGCCCCGAGAAGAAGATGCCGATCTCGAACTCGGGCATGTCGGGGTTACGCTTGATGATGCGCCACTCGTTGGAATCGCAGTCCAGGAACAGCAGGCCGTCCTTCTTGCCAAGGGCGATGCAGGCCTGGTCAAGCAGTCCGTTATTCAGTCCTATATACTCGCGTTCAGCCTCAGAGGCAATCTTCACCACTTCGAAAGGCTGCAGCGTGATGTCGTTGGCCTTGGCAAAAGCCATGACGTAGGCTATGAGCACGGCAGCACTTGAACTGAGTCCGCCCACAGGCAGCGACCCCTTGATGACACCCTCGATGCCACGCTTCAGCTCGAAACGCTTACGCAGTGCATACTTGGCACCGCGGGCATAGTCGCCCCAATGATGCTCCTTCACCTGCGACGGGGTATCGACATGGAAGGCCACGTCACCCTCGAAGGTGAGCGACGACAGCAGCACCTGGCTGTCATCCCTGACATTGAACCACAGGTCTACGCCCTTGTCGATGGCAAACCCCGTCACCAGTCCGTGCTGATGGTCCACATGGGCACCCAGCGGACAGACGCGGTAAGGCGAGAAGATATGATATGCATAGTTCTCCATCTCGTTAGTATTTTTAGATTTCCGTGCAAAGATACAACTTTAATTTGAACCAGCAAAGAAAAAAGGCTAAGTTTTTGCAACCCAGCCTTTTCTTCCCTGCGAACAACATGTCAAAACAAATGAGTCTACCTGCCCAAGACGACCTTGCGTCCATGCTGGATATAGAGGCCGCGACGGGGATGTTCGACACGCTGTCCCTGCAGATTATATATCGGCGACGTACGCTGTACGGGCTTAGGACCTACCTGTGGTGTGCTGATACCCTGCGACCTCAGGTCGTCGTAGACCAGCTGCCAGTCGAACACACGGTAGAAGAAGGGACGGTAGTAGTCGGCCGAGCCCGGGTCGTTGAAATTTTTCCAAAAGTCATCGGGGTCACTGTTGGTAGAGAACACCAGCTCGCCCTGCCGCGAGAGTGCGGGATGGAGGTTGACCATATAGAGCCAGTGGTACTGCTGGGGGCCTATCTTGTCGAGATGGTCTGGCAAGCGGAACAGCAGCTTGCGGTCGCCAAAGGGACCGTAGGGACTCTTGGAACGGTAGATATAGACATCGGGCGAGAAGATGGGAGCCTGGGAGGTCATGAAGTACCAGTCGCCCTCCTTGAATATCCAGGGCAGCATAACGGCATAGTCACTGCTGGCCATGATGTTGGAACGCCTGCGCTCCTCCTGCGTGGGGTACTCGTCCTGCCACACCCATGTGCCGTCGGTCTGCTTGACATAGTACTGCCAGGGGCTGTAGAGGTCGTGGGTCTGCGAGCGGCCTACGACGGTACCCGTGTTCTCGACGGCATAGAGGTAAGTATGGCCGTCCTCGTCCTCAAAGAGAGTAGAGCCATAGGCACAGGAGCCTATCTGCTTGTTGGGCGTATGGCTCTCGCGAAAGAGGTAGTCGCCCTCCTGAGGCAGGTAGTCGGGAATGGAACGGAGATAGTGACCCTCGGGCACCTCGCCGTCGAGGCTATATGTAGCCAGCGCTGCATCGAGGTTGAGCAACTCGGCTGACTCCACGCCTATCCATATCATCTGCAGCTTACCGTTGTAGACGGTGCCGTCGCCCGACCAGTAGACCTTGCCCTGATCGATGTCGCCCTTGACTATCTCGGCATCTGTCTTCTCCCCGCCAGGATGGCGCAGATGCGTACGGGCATGGAAATAGCGGTCGGCACTGCGGTTGGCCCAGTTGACGTAGTCAGCCAGCCACACCAGGTCATTGTCGGTCTCGCCCAGCACGCCGTCGTGTGCCCTCTGCACCATGACGCTATTGCGGGGGAAGCTGCAACTGCCACGCGAGCGGTCGCTGGCATTGACCACACCATAGAAGCTGTCGTTGAAGGTCCAGAACCCATCGCCGGTGGGCAGACCTACGGTGAGCACGCCGTCGCCGCCGTTCCATCCTCGTGTGCGTGTGAAGAGCTTGTTGTACTTCAGGTCCTTGTAGGCCCGCGCCGTACCACTGGTCGTGGCACTGGTCATCGCTTCAAGTTCCCATTCCTCGGGGGTAGCCCACACCTCGTCGCCCACCTCGTCCATAGACCCGTCGGTATTGGTGACACGGATGCTGGTGTTAGTGACATAGACCTGAGCGATATGATCGCCCGAGAAGGTGGCGGTACGCGTCAGCCAGTCGCGGTCGGCGGTGGCCAGCTGGTCTATCTTGTCGTGGTCCACCTGCCCTGCCACGTAGTCGAGGTAATAGATGCCTGTATGCTCGTAGCTGGTGGCGATGGTGTAACTGACATAGAGGCTGTCAACACGCTTGTCGGGATCCTCGCCGCTGAGCAGTGACTTGAAGTCGCTCTCCGTGACGAAGCCAAGCCAGGTGTAGCCCTTGCGTGGATAGTCGCGGTTGAGCAGGTCGGTGTACTCCTGACTGGGAATGAGGTTGCGCTTGATGGTCCTGTTGTACTCCGGGTCACCCACATCGGTAGTGGGCTTGGCCACCTGGGTCATCACTATCTTACCATCGACCTCCCACCCTTCAGGCACACGAATGCCGAAGAGCCCATATACATGGTAGACACCGCCGGCCGTATTGCCTGTAGAGACGACCGATACCTTTCCTTCGAACACATTGCCACGGACGACACTATGCGCCTGCTTGACATAGTTGATCTTGTAACACGAGATGAACACGACGACTACGACAGCAATGGCCGACAGGAGGGACACAATGTTTGTGCATATTCTTTTAAGACTCATAATTATGCGGGGTTATAGGATTCTGCGGAAAAAATTCAGGAAGAACAGCTGTTGTCTACATGCCCGGCCTGGCACACCTTCACGGCGGCCAGGCTGAACACGAAGAGAAACAACCTTCTTATCATAACTAACTACTAACAACACATAAAATCCATACTATGACTTGACAGGCGTGAGGGTTATCTTCCTGACCTGCGGCTTGTTAATCTGGTAGATGCGCTCTACAATCATGTCCATCTGACGGATGTACATGTCGCGCACCTCCTTGTGAATCATCTTGTCGTAGAGACCGCGCTTGGCAGCCACCCAACCATCGTCCTGACCAGCGCGGAAGGTACGTGCCGCCTGCTCGTCGTTCTGTTCGAGCATGCCTTTCTTCATGAAGAAATTGTACTGCAGCCAGGTGTAGTCACGGAACTGACGCTCTATCTCCCAGCGGTTCTCGTTGAGCTCCATGATGGTCTTGGCCTGCACGTACTGCGGGGTGTGGCGATAAGTGGCCAGGTTGATGCCCTGCGAGAGTTGGTCGGCCGTGAAGGTGTCGATGAGCTGACCATCGATGAGCAGCTGGTAGCTACCCTTCAGTCCTGTCACCGAGAAGGCCTCGTTGTCCATCTCTTCCATGAACTGAGGTATGACCTTCAGGGCAGCAGCCTGCTGCCTACGGTACTCCCAGCCACGGGGTATGGTGTCAATGGGATAAGGCAGCGAGTGAGCCAGATAGTCGAAAGTGAGCACGCCGCTGCGGTTCTCGACATTGCTGATGTCGCAGTTCTCGCTACGCAGCACCTGCTTAGTGCGGGCATTCACCTGCACGTCGGCCACCTTCTTGCCAGCCATGCCCTGAGCCTTCAGGAAGAGATAGGCCATGACCAGATGCCCGTCATTGTCGGGGTGTATGCGGTCGTTGCCGCAGATGGTGAACGTGGGGTCCGTCTTCTGCTGCTCCTCGTTGATGCGGTTCATCGGAGCCCAGAAGTCCACGAACTCCCATCCATTAGCCTTGGCAGCCGAGTCCTGGAAAGCCACAATCCGACCGATGGTATTATTCTTGTTGCGGAAGATATTGTCATTGAAGGTCGAGGTCTGGTCGTAAGGCGAGGTGCCTATCATGATCATGCGGGTCTCAGGGCGGGCCTTCAGCCGCTTCTCTATCTCCAGGAAATGCTGGCGTGACTGCGCCAGCTTGCCGGCAGCAAACTTCTCGGGCTCGTCACCATTGTACTCAAAGTAGCCACTGTCGTTCATACCGAAGGTAAGGGTGAGCACCGTGGGACGCTTGGCAAAGACGTCGCCATCGAGTCGGTTCAGAATCTCCAGACTGGTGTCGCCACCCACACCGCAATTGGCCATCCACATCTCCTCGTAGGGGAAATGCGTCATGTAGTAGAGCCAGATGTACGAGTGATAGTGCCCGCCATCTGTGATGCTGTTACCCACAAAGGTTACGCGGTCGCCCTTCTTGAAGGGAGCTACCTGCTGGGCACTGATGCCAAGGGTGAACGCCAAAGCAGCCAGCAGCGAAATCAAAGTCTTCTTGTTCATGTGTATGTCTCCTTATTATTTATATGATTTTGCGCAAACGACTGAGTGCCGCCGTCATGTGACACTCCACTGTATTCACGGCTATACCCATCTCGCTGGCTATCTCAGCATGGCGCTTGCCCTCGTAGCGACTCATGGCGAACACCATGCGACAACGCTGAGGCAGCTGTCCAACGGCTCTGTCGAGCCTGCACTCCAGTTCATGATATTCGGCTATCACGGCAGGCGTCTCCAGGTCACAGGCCAGGCGCAGGGCCGACCAGACGCCACGCTGATGCTCGCGCACACGAGCCAGGTGCTTCAGCCTGTCCTTGCATTTATGCCGGACGGCTGCCAGTGCATAGGCATAGCTGTCGTTGACGAATGTCAGCGTGTCACGCCGCTCCCACAGCCTTACAAGCACATCCTGCACCATGTCCTCGGCATCTTCGCGCGAGTTCCAGATGCTGGCAACTTGCACCAGGCGGTTGAAATAGGTCGTGTACAGATCAGAATAATCCATCGTTGGAGTACGGTTTGAAGTTTGAGGTTTTTTCGTGGAGTGTGGAGTGTGGAGTGTGAAGTGAGGTAAGACCTGTTGGCGCCCGGCAGGAAATTCTTCACTCTTCACTTTTCACTCTTCACTTCCAACGATGCAAAGGTAGGCATAAATAGGCTAACATGCTATCAAAATCAAACCAATTAACATTAAAAACAAACCAAACGGCGTTTTTTTTACATCCTATCGCTGTATTTACACACTTGTCGTGCAGAGTGTACCAGTGTACCAGTGTACCAAAAGCATTTTTTATGAGTGATTGCACTTTACGCTTCACGCTTCACGCTTCATTTTGCGAATGGTCGAAAGCAGATATGGATAATAACAATCCCCTCCCTAAGGGAGGGGTTGGTGGGTGGGGTCTGTAACTTTATATAGATGCGAAAAGAGAGTAATCATGTTATAT
>JAFUSV010000168.1 GCA_017467565.1 Prevotella sp. | reverse complement strand
CTGAGGGAGTCTTGCCAAAGAACCGTTTGAAGGCCCGAGTAAAGTTGGACTTGTCGTCAAAGCCGCAACTGATACCCACATCGCTGATGGTCATCTCCGGATGCTCGTCTAACATCTTACGGGCCCGCTCCATGCGAAGTCGCATGATGTAGGACTGTGGACGCTCGTTGATCAACGTCGTGAACTTACGACGGAAGGCCGTGACACTCATGCACAGCTCCTGTGCTATGGCGGCTACGTCAATATGTCCTTCATTGATCTGGCGGTTGACATACTCCTCCACCCTACTCAGAAATTCGGCATCGCTCTCCGTCTTAGCTTGACTGTTCTCCGTCCGCGCCAGTCGCTCCTCGTCGTCCTGTATACGTTCGCTCAGCTGGTCTATGTTCTGACTCATCTCGTTGAACTGGCGCATGAACTCGCGTGTTTTTCTCCTGAACTGCCAGTAGAAGAACAACACTACAGCTACAGCCAGCAAGATGATTGCTATAGATATATATAAGGTACGCTGCGCGCGCTGATGAGCATGATTCTTCTCTGCTACGAGCTCACTCTTGCTGATCTTCGCACTAAACTCAGCTATTTTATGCCCCACCTCTCGCGAGTAGATGGTATCCTTCAGCGCATTGTGGCGCTCCAGGTGGCTCATAGCCTCCTGGGGCACAGAGTCTTTCAAGGCATTGTAGAGTCCCAGCTGCGAGTGCACCTCATTGTAGAGGTCGCCCATGGCCTGAAACAGCTCGGCAGCCTGTCCGAAGTAGGCAGCAGCCTGCGGTGTGTTCTTCTCTTGCAGCATCAGCTCGCCCATCTTGTTGCAGCAGATGGCCAAGGAGTGATAGTTACCATACTCCTGCAAGACGGGCATTGCTTTCAGCATACACTCTTTAGCCTCATCACGACGTCCAAAAGCTATCAGTGAAGCAGCCATCTGCGTCCGTCGCACAGCCACTTTCTCCTCGTGCCCCTCCAGGCTGCTGTCTATCTCAAGAGCCTTCCTGGCATAGTCGAGGGCTTTCTGCTGCTCATCCTGTGCGTGATATATCTCAGAAGCCGTGCCATAGAGCACCGCCAGACGCTCAGGATTGTCCACCTTCAGACATGCTTCAATGCCTTTCAGCACGTAACCCTCAGCCTCCTCTGGCCGGTTAGCTGCCATGTAGATATTAGCCAGCGTGTTGAGACTCGAACTGATACAGTCCTGGTCGCCACTTTGCACATCCAGTTCATAGCACCGCTGTGCATATTGGACTGCATGGTTATAGTCACCCAACCGTATATAGCTGATAGCCAGGAGATTCAGACAGTCAGCCTCGCCATCTCCCTTCATCGTAGGCAATGCCTTCAGGGCATAAGCCACCGATTTTTCATACTGCTGCTGGGTGTAGTAATAGTCTGCCTTGTCAAAATCAGACATCATCGAATCGGCTGCCTGCTGAGTTGTCTGAGCCAACCCCGCCAGAAAAAGCCACGAAGCCACGAGTGTGGAAAAAATCTTTATGCACATTGATAGACCTTTCATACGATTAATCTATGCAAAGGTACAAAAAAATTTTCAAAAACATGAACTATCTGGAGGCATTTAACAAAAAAGGAAAAAAAATCAGCGGAAAAATTTGGCAATATAAAAAAAAGTTAGTACCTTTGCATCCGCATTTCAGAGGAAGTGCCTGTCGGTTGCCCGAAAAGGGAACACCGAGGAAGTTTGGGTGAGTGGCTGAAACCAGCAGTTTGCTAAACTGCCGTACGGGTTCCCGTACCGGGGGTTCGAATCCCCCAGCTTCCGCACCACGGTCTTATTGACACACTGGTTGATTGACATTCTGTCTATCTCCCTCGCGACTCAACCATTCAAATATATTTGATGGCATTCGCTGCTCGGTCGATTCATCTAATGGTTAGGATACAAGATTCTCAATCTTGGCATAGGGGTTCGATTCCCCTATCGACTACAAAGACCACTCTTTGACATTCTGGTCGATTGACATTTTGTCTATCTCCCTCGCGACTCAGCCATTCAAATATATTTGATGGCATTCGCTGCTCGGTCGATTCATCTAATGGTTAGGATACAAGATTCTCAATCTTGGCATAGGGGTTCGATTCCCCTATCGACTACAAAAAAGAAGCCTCGGACACTCAGTTCGAGGCTTCTTTTTTTTATTCTTACTCTTTTTCTATCAGAGCTTGCCTACCCGTTGCTTCCTTTCGAGAATGCCAGTGCCTTGACCACCTCACCGCCCATAATCAGACCGGCAGTAGCAGGCACAAAGGCATTGCTGGCAGGAATGGTATGACGACCTTCTGGCAAATCTTCTGTCGACAGCTCGGCAGGTTCCATGGGCATTTCCTCGCTGTAGACAACCTTCAGATGGCTGATGCCCTCCTTGCGCAGTTTCTTACGGATAATCCTGGCCAGGGGGTCTACTGCCGTATCTTCGAGATCGGCCACACGAAAGGCTGCTGGGTCCAGCTTGTTGGCAGCACCCATCGATGAGATGATGGGCACTGCCAAAGCATGGCATCTCCGGATGAGTTCCAGTTTGGCCTTCACCGTATCCACGCAGTCGAGCACATAGTCGAAGGCTGCGAGGTCTATGGTATCGGCATTCTCGGGCAGATAGAACTGTCTGCAGACCGTCACGCGGCAGTCGGGGTTGATGTCGTGTATGCGGCGCTCAGCCACGTCCACCTTATATTCGCCTACGGTAGAGAGCAGGGCTATGATCTGGCGGTTGACGTTGGTCAGGCTGACACGGTCGCTGTCAATGAGCGTGATTGCCCCTACCCCACTACGGGCCAGCACCTCGACGGCATGGCCACCCACACCGCCGATGCCGAAGACGGCGACGCTGCTGTGCGCCAGCCGCTCCATAGCCTCACTGCCCAACAGCAGTTGTGTCCTCGCAAACTGTTCCTGCAACCTTAATATTTAATCTTTAATTTTTATCTTTAACCGCCTTGATGGCAAAGGTGAAGTCATAGTCCTTGTAAGGCAGGCGATACTCACTGCGAGGCCATGCGCCCCACGAGTTGACGCAACCCAGTCCCATCTGACGCTGCTGGATGTGCACGCTGGTCTTACCCGAAGGTATCAGGTCACCGCTGTGGTGTCCCCATGCCTTGTTCTTCGAGGCGCCGTCATCCAGCTGATCGGTAGTATAAGGCAGAGCCGAAGCCTCCATCGGGGCGTTGCTGTAGAAGCAGAGTCCCTTGCCCTCGTCGTCGAGCACCTGGAACCAACGCACATCGGTATGGTTGCCACTCTCCTGCGGACGTACATAGTTGAAGTACTCCTTAGCCACCTCGTTCTCGTAGACGCCCAGGAACTCAGAGTTGTTGCGGTCTATGTAGTTCTCGGCAGGTCCGCGGCCATAGTACTTCACGCGGCCATACTGTCCAGGCATCTCGATGTCCATGCCGTAGCGGAACATCTCGCTGACGTCAGCACCCTGCTCGGCGGCCATCTGCTGGCGCACGATGACCTCACCCTCTGCTGTGAGCGTATAGGTCATGGTGAGCTTAGCCTTCTGGTGAGGCATGTCGATGTTCACGACGACGCTGTTGCCGTTCACTTTGCAGTCGGTGACCTTGAGCCAACGTTCGTGCCACACACGGAACTTGTTCTGCAGGTCAGCACCGTAGTCATTGTCAGTAGGAGCACGCCAGAACTCGGGCATCACCGACTCACGGAAGGCCAGCATCTCCTTGCCGTCAATGGTGAGGTAGTCGATGAGTCCCGTCCATTTGCCTATATAGAGGTCGGTGCCGGCAGCCGACAGCTTCACGTAGCTGTTGGTCTCCTCCTTCTGTATGGCGGCAGCCGATTCTTCACTCTTCACTTTTGACTCTTCACTTAATGTCGGGAACTGGTAAGCGTTCAGGCAGAACTGCTGCTTGGCCAGCGTCTGTCCCTTCTCTATCAGCGGCTGTGCCTCCTTTGCGCGGAAGTAGAAGTTGACGAAGATTTCCTGATCACCATGATGTCCGAGCACACGCTCGATGGTCTGCTTCATCTTCTCGTCGACGATGACCTTACGCTGCTGTGGCTGTATGCCCGTGATGTCGATGGTGCCGCCATGTCCGAAGGTCATACCCTCGGGACGGTTGGCATTGGCATGATGGTGACGGCCTGTGGCACCACCTACGAACCATACCAGCTCGAGGTCGTCGAGCGTCTTGAAGAAGTTCTCGTTGTACACCTCAAACTCACCGTTCTTCAGGTCTTTCTCCGTGACCCACACATTCTGGTAGAAGTACTGCACCTCGTAGGCATGGGGGTTCAGTCGGCGGTCGGGAGCAATGATACCGTTGCAGTTGAAGTTATAGTCCGAAGCGGGATACTTGCCATAGTCACCGCCGTAGGTGAATATCTCGCGTCCCGTGATGGGGCTCTTGTCGCGCATACCCTGGTCTACGAAGTCCCAGATGTAGCCACCCTGATACTTGGGGTACTTGCGGACGAGGTCCCAATACTCCTTGAAACCACCCATCGAGTTACCCATGGCATGGGCATACTCGCACTGAATGAGCGGACGCGGATTGCTGCCCTGCGCATATTTCTCGCTATTCTTATAGTCGTAGTACATGGGGCAGAAGATGTCGGTCTTGCCGTCCTGACGTGCCTGCTCGTACTGGCAGGGACGTGTCGTGTCGGTAGCCTTCACCCAGTCGTAGGCTTTCTCGAAGTTAGGACCATAGCCAGCCTCGTTGCCCAGTGACCATACGATGATGGACGGATGGTTGCGGAACGAGAGTACATTGCCCTCATTGCGCTCCAGGTGCATCTTCTCAAAGTCCTGACGCTTGGCCAGTGTCTTCTCCTTATAGCCCATGCCGTGGCTCTCCAGGTTGGCTTCGGCCGTCACGTAGAGTCCGTACTCGTCGCAGAGGTCATACCAGCGGGGGTCGTCGGGATAGTGGCAGGTACGCACGGCGTTGATGTTCAGCTGCTTCATGATCTTGACGTCCTGAATCATGCGTTCCACCGACACGATATAGCCGCCGTCGGGGTCCAGCTCATGACGGTCGGCACCCTTGATGAGGATAGGCTGTCCGTTGACCAGCAGCTGACCGCCCTTGATTTCGATATGGCGGAAGCCCACCTTCTGGCGCACCACCTCCACTGTCTTGTCGCCCTGCTTCAAGGCTATCTCTAATATATATAAATAAGGTGTCTCTGCCGTCCAGGCCTTGACGTTGTCAAGTGAAGAGTGAAGAGTGAAGAGTGAGGATTTTGCTTCCGCCGTGGGTGTGGCCACCACGTTGCCTTCGGCATCCAGCAGACGGGCCTCCACCTGCGCCTTGCCCTTCACGCTGACTTTCACGTCGAGCAGTCCACGGCCCTGCTGCCAGTCCTGTCCTACGACGATGTCGTTGATGTGCACCTTCGGACGGGCATAGAGGTAGACCTCGCGGGCTATACCCGTGAAGCGCCAGAAGTCCTGGTCCTCCAGGTAAGAGCCGTCGCACCAGCGCATCACCTGCATGGCTATCAGGTTCTCGCCCTTCTTCAGGTACTTCGTGATGTTGAACTCGGCAGCCACCTTCGAGTCTTCGCTGTAGCCTACGTACTTGCCGTTGACCCAGAGTGCGAGGTTGCTGGTGGCCGAACCTACGTGGAAGAATACTTCCTGTCCCTGCCAGTCGGCAGGCAGCTGGAAGGTGCGGCGGTAGGAGCCGGTGTAGTTGTTGGTCTCAGAGACGTAGGGCGGATTGCTCTCGAAGGTAGTAGCCCACGAGTAGCCCGTGTTCTTGTAGATCTTGTCGCCGTAGCCCTCTATCTCAAAGAGTCCGGGCACGGGGAAGTCCACCCACTCCGAGTCGTCGAACTTCAGTGAGAAGAAGTCCTTGGGAGCCAGGTTGTGGTCCTTCACGAAGTTAAAACGCCACTTGCCTTCCATCGACATGTAGCGTGCCGACTGGCTCTTGTCGCCAGCCTTGGCCTTCTGTGCATCCTCGAATGCAAAGAAGTCGGCCCTTCGCACTTCACGGTTTTGTTGGTTGACGGCAGGATCCTGCCACACAGGTTTCTCTTCGGCATAAGCCAGTGCGCTCACCATGAGCGCCGATACAAATAATAGTTTCTTTAGCATATCTTTTGGTTGTAGTAATTAATTCTTAATTCATAATGCTTAATGCTTAATTCATAATGCTTAATGCTTAATTCATAATGCTTAATGCTTAATTCATAATGCTTAATGCTTAATTCTTACTCGCAGCGAAGCGAGAATAACTCTAAATTCTTAATTCTTAACTCTTAATTGCCCGAAGGGCAACACCTCTTAACTCTAAATTCTTAATTCTAAACTCTAAATTCTTAATTGCCCAAAGGGCAACACCTCTTAATTCTTAATTCTAAACTCTAAATTCTTAGAGGAGCAAGCCTGTGCCAGGGCGCAGCGGTCACAGTGGGGAGAGCGCGAAGTACAGACGTAGCGTCCGTGCAGCAACAGCCAGTGGTGAGCACGGGGTATGTCGGCCTCGGGTATATACTTCACCAGCGTACGCTCCACCTTATACGGCGTATCGTCGCCCTTGGACACCAGGCCCAGACGATGGCTCACCCTGTACACATGGGTGTCTACGGCCATCGTGGCTTTGCCGAAGGCTACCGACAGCATGACGTTGGCCGTCTTTCGGCCTACGCCCGGCAATGCGAGCAACTGGTCCATGTCGCCAGGCACCTCGCCGCCATGACGTTCCATCAGCGCACGGGCCATCTCCACCAGATGCTGCGCCTTCGCGTTGGGATAGCTGACGCTGCTGATGTACGTGAGCACATCCTCCGGCTCGGCCTGCGCCATCGTCTTGGCGTCAGGATAGTGCCTGAACAACTCGGGCGTCACCTGGTTGATGCGCTTGTCCGTGCACTGTGCACTCAGCACGACGGCCACCAACAACTGGAAGACGCTACCAAACTCCAGTTCGGTATTAACCTCGGGCATCTGCTGTCTGAAATGATTCAACACGATGCGGTATCTCTCTTCTCTTCTCATAGGTCGCAAAGGTACAAAAAAATTCCCGAAACATAGCGAATTGTTTGGATATTTTAGTAACTTTGCGCCCAAATCACTAAAAATAAGGATTAAAGAGATGGACGCACAACGAATCATACAGTTCCTACGCGACGTGACTGTCAACAACAACCGCCCCTGGTTTCAGGAACACAAGAGTGAATACGAGGCCGTGAGAGCCGAATGGGAACAGGCTGTAGAGAAGATGCTGCAGACCATTGTCGGCTTTGACCCGACAGTGGCCAACCTGCAGGTAAAGGACTGCACCTACCGTTTCTACCGTGACACGCGGTTCTCGCCCGACAAGTCGCCCTACAAGAACCACCTGGGGGCTTTCATCAATGCCAAGGGCAAGAAGTCGCTGCGCGGCGGGTACTATATCCACATGGAGCCCGACCACTGTCTGCTGGCCGTGGGCAACTACTGGCTGCCCACCAACATCCTGACGGCCTGCCGCAATGAGATCATGGCCAACGAGGCCGAATGGCTGAAATGCGTGGACACCCCCGACTTCCACAAGTTCTTCGATGCTCCCGACGATGCCACGTGGGACAACAGTCCGCAGGGCTTCGGCATGACGAAGCTGAAATCGTGTCCTGCCGGATTTCCCCGTGACTATGAACACATACAGTATCTGCGCCTTAAGGACTACTGTGCCTGGCATGTCGTTCCCTACACCTTTTTCGAGGGCGACAAGTGGCCACAAAAAATGGCTCGCGTGCTGAAAGCAGGCAAGCCAATGATGGACTTCATCAATGCCGTTGTGGACGACTATGAATAAGGGGGAACCTTATTCCACAGTTATTCCACAGTGACTGACTTCGCAAGGTTGCGGGGCTGGTCCACGTTCTTGCCCTTGCAGACGGCGACGTGGTAGGCCAGCAGCTGTAGGGGGACGGTGGCCACGAGGGGCTCCAGACACTCCATGACCTCGGGCAGCTCGATGACCTCGTCGGCTATCTTCGCGATGGTCTCATCGCCCTTGGTGACCAGTGCTATCACCCTACCCTTGCGGGCCTTGATCTCCTGTATGTTCGACAGCACCTTCTCGTACATTGCATTGTGAGTGGCGATGACGACTACAGGCATGTCACTGTCTATCAGGGCTATAGGCCCATGTTTCATCTCGGCAGCAGGATAGCCCTCGGCATGTATATAGCTGATTTCCTTCAACTTGAGCGCACCCTCCAGAGCTACGGGATAACTGAAACCACGACCCAGATAAAGGAAGTTGTGAGCGTACGTGAAGGTACGTGCCAGGTCGGCCACCTTCTCATTGGTTTTCAACACCTCCCGTATCTTGTCAGGTATCTGGCTCAGTCCCTGTGTGACGGCCAGATAGTCGGCAGGGGCAATAGTTCCCTTAGCCTCAGCCAGAGCCAGTGCAAACATGGTCAGCACGGTGACCTGCCCGGTAAAGGCTTTCGTACTGGCGACACCAATCTCAGGTCCCACATGGATATAGGTACCGGTATGAGTGGCGCGTGGAATGCTGGAGCCGATAGCGTTGCAGATACCGTAGATGAAAGCACCCTTCTCCTTGGCCAGCTGTACGGCAGCCAGTGTGTCGGCCGTCTCTCCACTCTGTGAGATGGCAATAACAATATCCTCGGGTCCTACCACGGGGTTCCTGTAGCGGAACTCACTGGCATACTCCACCTCGACAGGTATGCGACAGAGCGTCTCTATCACCTGCTTGCCTATCAGACCGGCATGCCACGATGTACCACAGGCCACGATGACGATGCGGCGGGCGTTGAGCAGCTGCTGCCGATAGTCTATCAGGGCCGACAGCGTCACGTGGTCAGCCTCTACGTTGATGCGCCCTCGCATGCAGTTGGTCAGGCATTCGGGCTGCTCGAATATCTCTTTGAGCATGAAGTGCGGGTAGCCGCCCTTCTCTATCTGTCCCAGGTCTATGTCTACGGTCTTCACCTCCAGAGCCTGCTCCTCGTTGAGGATGCTCACCACCTTCAGCTCTTCGCCCAGTCGCAGCACGGCGATGTTGCCGTCCTCCAGGTAAACCACCTGGTCGGTGTACTCTATGATGGGGCTGGCATCCGACCCTAGGAAGAACTCCCCGTCGCCGATGCCCACCACCAGGGGACTCTGCTTGCGGGCAGCAATGATCTGGTTGGGCACGCGCTTGTCGATGATGGCTATGGCGTAGGCACCGAATATCTGGTGCAGGGCCACCTGCACCGACGTCAGCAGGTCCAGGTTCTTGCGGTTCATGATGTACTCCACCAACTGCACCAGCACTTCCGTGTCGGTATCCGACACGAACTTCACACCTTTGGCCTGCAGGTTCTTCTTGATGTCGGCATAGTTCTCGATGATGCCGTTATGGATGATAGCCAGATTCTTCGATTCCGAGTAGTGAGGGTGTGCATTGACTGACGACGGTTCACCATGGGTGGCCCATCGTGTATGGGCAATGCCCACACAGCCGCTGACATCCTTTTCTTCACAATAAGCCACCAGATTGTCCACCTTGCCCTTCGTCTTGTAGACGCTCAGTGCCTGCTCTTTGTTCACGAGTGCCACACCGGCACTGTCATAACCTCTGTACTCCAGTCGTCGGAGTCCCTTGATGAGGATGGGATAGGCTTCGCGCCGTCCCAGATAACCTACTATACCGCACATAATAAAAAAATGATATTTGTAATTGTGTTTGTGTTGTGTTAATGTCTTTAAGGAAAAAGAGAGATTGTGACCATTGTCTCAACCTCTCTTTAAGTGTAGTTCTGCTATTTCAGGATGTTGTACAGCAGCGACGTCAGCGAAATCAGGATCGACGTAGCCGAGAACCATAGCGTCGTCATGCTACCCACGCTCGAGTTCTGTGCCTTCACCTTGTTGGGGGTCACGTACAGCACGTCGTTCTGCTGCAGGTAGAAGTAGGGCGAGTTGATGATGTTGGCATCCGTCAGGTCAAAGACGTAGATGCTCTTCTTACCCGTGGCGTCCTCACGTATCAGCTGCACGTTCTTGCGCTGACCGTAGATGGTCAGGTCGCCGGCCTGTGCCAGTGCCTCGAGCACCGATATCTTCTCGCGCGACACGGTGAACGTTCCGGGACGTGCCACCTCACCCAGCACCGAAATCTGATAGCCCGGCATGCGTACGGTGACGATAGGATTCTCGTCGGCCGACATGTAAGGCTTGATCTTCTCCTGAATCATCTTCTCAGCCTCCGACTTCGTCAGTCCGCCCACCTTCAGTGCGCCGACGATGGGGAAATTGATCATGCCATCGTTGTCCACCAGGTAGGTCTGCAGCATAGCCTGCGAGTACGACGAGCGCTGACCGGCCGTATAGGGGGTGGGAATCGTCATGTTGAAGGGCACGGCAGCCAGGTCGTCCGTCGTGCTGACCGTGATGTTCAGCTGGTCCTTAGGCATGATGCGTGCATCATAGAGGTACTGTGACTGCGACAGGTCAACGTCGCCTGCATTTTGGAAATAAGGAACGTCCTTCTGGCTGGCGCATGCCGTCAGCAGGAGTATTGTCATGAGTGACAAAAATAGTTTTTTCAGATATACCATATTCTTCTAACTTTATTTTTGCATGCAAAGGTAATAAATTCGAACTACATTAACCCGTGTCCGTTGAATATTTTATATTCCCTTTATCTTTTTTTAACGTTTGGACAGACATGGAGGGATTTCGTGAAGGGATTTCGTGAAGTGTGGAGTGTGGAGTGTGAAGTGAGGTCAGTATTGT